>JADYXQ010000107.1 GCA_021772135.1 Candidatus Obscuribacter sp. | reverse complement strand
TTTTGGGGGACCCGCCGACAGTCGAAATCGGCAAAAATGTGAATAGTAATACACTAAACTAATGTGGAAATTATCTCAAAGTCATTGACACGTTCCGGCCAGTCGTACCATTGCCAGACAAGGTCAGGATGCTTTTTAAAACCGCGGGCGCTGGCCAACTCCGCTGGGTCAAATTTTTCCCAGAGCGGCGCCTGGGCTGAATTTGTTTGACCGTGGGCGCGAAAAGTAGGCACGCCGCTTTCAGCGGATATGCCCGCACCGGTGAGCACCGCCACCTTGCGGCTATTAGAAATCCAATCGGCTACCAGTTCAATAGTGACGTTCACAAGCTCTTCGCAAAATACTAGTCTTCATTCTGTCAAATTTCCATAATAGTTTTATACCAGTCTAAAACAGGCATCTGACAATCCATCAAAAATTAGCGCTATTTTTCTCTGCCGATAAACTCAGGGCTTCCTGGCCGTCGGCTGCCACTTCATGAACAGCAAAGTCAAGCAGCTACAATAAGACACTAGCGAGAGGAGCTGTGAACTTGCACTTGATTAAGCCAACTATTGCTATTCTCGGCCTGTTAATTAGTGGTGTCACGCTCGCACAAATAGCCGCGGCCAGCACCCATGAAGATCCGCTGGCTCGCGAAGCAATGACCATGAGACATGTTCCTCAGCGCGCCTTTCATGCCGGTGAATACAACATGGTGGCAGCCTCACCGCAAGATGCCGCTTTTCGCGCAGCGGCGCTGGTCAAAGAATTAAAAGGCAAAAAACATAAAGTTGCCACCAAAAGTGATGGCACATCAATTGTGATCGCCGACCAGACCAGCCATCAAATTTTCAGAATTCATCAGGGCGACCTTTCGGACACAATATTCGATCCGACTACCGTTGAGGTGCTGGCACAGCTCTTTCCTAAAAATGCGCGTATTCTCTACGCCACCAGCGAAGACTTCGAATCGCGACGAAACTGGGCGAAGGCTATGGAATACTTTAAGCGCAATAGCGTTGTAGGCTCGAAAGCAGAACTGGTTGACCCAGCTGAACCGCGGGAGCCGCTCTTAAAATCAAGTCGCTACAACTCAACTTGTGCCTTCTACGAGAGCATGTTGGGCCGCAATGTGGAAGCTCTGAAATATTACGAACGAGCCATCGCTATTTCGCCCACCTATAGCATCAACTTTGCCAACCGCGCTCAGCTTTACAAGAAAATGGGCAAGCTTGATTTGTCTGCCAAAGACACTGCCAGGGCCAAAGAGTTGCAGAAGAATGAAGGCAAAGCTGAAGGCACGATGCACAACTTTGGTGATCGGAGGCGGGGCTGCCATGTTCATAACATGTCGTATACGCAAAACAACTACGAGCAAAATCTGAAAAATATTTCGGAAGAGCTTAAAGCTCTAGAAAAATCACCTTTAAATCTGGCAAAAGCCAACTTCTATTTGCAAAGGGCTCGCATGCTAAAGCAGCTAGGACGCTACAAAGAGTCACTGAGCGACTACATGGCCATTGCGAAATTCGAACAATATAACAGCAACCTTGCTAAAGAGCGCACTCTAACGCAAGATCTGTCGCGCACAGGCGCACCAAACTATGGTGACCTCAAGGCTATTGGCGGCGCTGAATATTTTGGTGGCGAACCAGTTAGAGCAATATCAGTTTCTGCTTTAGCAGGAAAAAAAGGCGACACTAGAGTCTATTATGCCATTGCCGAAGGTCTATCAAAGGCGCACAGGCTGAAAGAATGTGCGGCGGAAATAGACAAACTGCTCAAAATCGAGCCGGACAATTCAACTTTCATAATGGCAAGAATTGCAGTATCGGAAGCGCTAAACGACGCAACCAGTGTGGCAAAATATTGTTCTCTTTTTATCGACAAGCTCACCACTGGTGATGCCTCCGTTGAGCTCGATTACGCACAACGGCTTTATGATTTTCGAGCTAAAGCCGAATATGCGCTGACGCAATACGACAAAGCTGCAGCTGATTACACGACGCTTCTGAAGCTCGACCCCAGGTCTCCAGAGGCGTTCCGTGGACGTGCCGATTGCTACACCAAACTGAATAAATTCGACCTGGCTAAAGACGATTTAGAGTCGGCTACAAGATTTGACCAGACTCAGACTGGTATCAAGGTGAAATAATTGGCTACTTACCGTTGCCATTCTGGCCTTCAAAATAGGGATTTTCTAAGTAGGGCGCCTTCTCTGTGGTATGAAGCGGCTTGGCAAAATCAACGTCTGCCAGCAGCACAGAAGGAGTGACCATACCAATAGTGGTGGAACTATTATCAGTGGGAAAGTTGACCACATACACATCGGCATCGTCACTGGCAGCCTGCATGGTGAGTAGATTTTTCTTCGAGATATTCTTTAAACGTGCTCCGCGCAGCAGTTGTTCGCTACCGGTTTTCACATCTACTTTAACGACTTGATTAAGGCTAATACTATTGCCATTGAATCTCTCCACGTCGAGCATCTGGCCACCAGATGCAAATGACGGTCTGATTCTTCTGACAATCAATACGTGTTCGAGCCCCTCTTTTTTACCGGCCTCAATAAGCTTTTGACGCAATGCAGCGAACGATGTACCGGCGTCACTGCTGACAAATAAGTGCCCGGGGCTGGCAGCACCACCGCGGTTATGACCATTGCTTACTTTCATCACTCGATTAGGAGTACGAGTGCTACAGAGTGTCTTCAGGATACCTTTATCGATTAAAGTCAGCCGCCTGGCAGCTACTCCCTCGTAGTCGATATCCCAGCCGCTTTTGAGAAATTTGGCTTTGAATTCTTTTTGAATCGGATCATCGACCACAGAAATGCTGCCGGCCAGAATTGGCTTATTCAGTTTATGCGTATCATCGGCCCCCACGCCGCCCATCTCATGACGAGCACAGACTAGCGAAGGCAGCATTGAAGAAAGCAATTCTGCCGCCGCTTCTTTTTCAAAAAGCACGGGCCCTGAATATTCTTGAGCGCGCTGTGCCACCACTAAACCACTAACACGATCACAAAGTTTGCGTACTACTTTTTCCATCTCGGCTTGAGAAGGCAGGGTCGATTCTGTTTCACCGGCCAGAAACTCACCATCTGAGACGGTCATGCCGTCTTTGTTCTGGCTACTGGCACCAAAGAAAATCAAGGCACCGGTCTCGCCATATTTGACGATGCTGCCTTCACTGTTAACAAGGCGCGTTGTCCGCGCTCGTATATTCATATAGACCGAAGAGTCTTTGATGGTTTTGTACTCTTTGAAAATCGCAGACAGTGCCTTGACGCGCATAGCCCACTCATCCACGTCGGCAGTTAAATGAGCTTCCTTTTTGACACTGACGATTGTCGGTGCGTCAGAAAATGCATCAGGCTTGTCTTCGACATCAACATAGTTCATTTGCGCGCGGGCGCTGGTTAACGACTCTACAGCTTGTTTATAGCTGCGGTCAGCCTGGGTCCAGAGGTCACGACGAATGGCATCATAGTTATCCTCCTGCACTAAGCGGCTTTGCATACCAAGTAATGCCCGCAGGCCACCGCCACCAGCAGTAGTGTTATCGAGCTGCTTGTCACCAACCCGCAATGTAAAATCAGATTGGCGGTTACGAGAAACATCTTTGATGGAAAGGGCACCGAACGAAGCGCTAATTTGCGCAAATTCCTCATCGGTAACCGTGCACGAACCGAAATAGGGCAGTGGATAATTAGGCAATTTCAAACTTTTCATAGAGCGGTCAAGCTCATCTTTCATGGCTCGCATCACCACATCGCTCTGATAGGTCTCAGCTTCTAAATTTTGCCCGACTTGTGAAGACTCAGATGCAGCCAAAACCGCAGAGCCACAACCTGTTGTCAGATAAATTGAGAGCGCAATCGCAAGCGGTCGGATAAACTTTCGCCGATTAAAATTGGTTTTCATGCAATGCCTTTTCACTATTTATTTTCTGCGGGCGGTGGCGGCAAAATCGGTGGCTGATCTTGTTGCTTGTATTCTTTTTCTAATTCGATGGTACGCACGAGCAAACTGGGAGACGTGGCAGAAACAGGCACCCAGCCTGACTCTGCACCGCAACGGCCGTTAAAGGTGTCATCGTCCTTACCGGCACAAATAATTCGCTCCAACGAGCCGAGAGGCGTGCCGACAATGTTCACTCCGCGAGATAACTGATCGGGTCTGCCGTCTACATAGACTCGCGTCACTCTGAGAGGTAAGAGCGAATAAGATTGGGGCATGAAAGTCTGGGTAATTGTAAATCCACCCGAGATTTCATCGATAATCAGCCCGTAGGGCTTGTGTTGCGCTTTGGCTTCTTGAATAAGCATGGCGCGTAGTTTTGTATTAGCTACTCTATTGTCGCTATCAACAATCAAATTTCCTTGCCTTGCTACCGGCGCAGACCCTGGCGCACCGCGACCATGACCATTAGATTTGTCAAAATTGCGAATGGGGCTGCGGCCCATTAAGAACCCGCGCAAGACGCCCTTTTCCACCAGTTGCACACGTTGGGCAGGCACACCTTCATTATCGTATTTGTAGTAACCAACCAGCGGATGTTTGTCAAAAGTATCGCGGGTAGGGTCATCAGAAACCGACATGAATGGCGGCATAATCTGCTCGCCTACTTTCTGGGCGAAAGTGCGGCCCTCGGTTTCGTCTTTCTGCCTGTGGCCTTCCACACGGTGACCTAATACTTCGTGGAAAAACACACCCGCGGCCTTGGATTTTAAAATTGCTGGCCCGACAAATGGCTGAGCAGGCGGTGCGTTGCGTAAGTCGACCACTTCTTTGGCCAGCTTGCGCACCATTGCTTCAATCTTTTCCTGACTGGGCAAATCTTCGACCTTCGGCACTTCGACGCCATCATAAAGTCGCACTACCATGCCATCTTTAGCCACTGCATTGGCTCTGGTGGTAATGCGCAAACTTTTGCGATTATCTTCAATGCGGCTGCCTTCAGAATTTACTAGATAGCGCCGCACTTGCTCAACTTCAAAATTGACGGAAGAATCATCAATCTCAGGAAACTCTTTATAGATGGCTGAAGCTTTGCGCAAGCGCTCTATCCATGCCTTTTTATCAATAGCAAGGTCGCCCACCGGCTCGATATAGACCTGTTTTTCTGCCTCAGAAAAATCACCGCTGGCATCTTCTTCGGCAATGCGAATGTCGCGATTGGTTTTTATCTGCATGTAATCGGTCTGCGCTCTTTTGAAAGCGGCATCGGTAGCATTCCACAAGCGATTACGAATGGCGTCCTTATCATCTTCAAGAGGAAATGCACCGCCGCCGAAGCCTCCACGACCAAAGGCCAATGGGGATTTTGTCGGCAACGAGCCTCTGAGCCGGTGCGAATTGTCCATGTTTTTATCGCCGACGCGCAGTTCAACATATAAATTGCGGTTATGACTTTCTTCATCTTGGGCCATGGCCCCGTACGATGCCACCAGATCCTGGCTGGCTACGTCGTAAACACTATAACTAATGAAATAGAGCGGTGCGCTGGCCACGTTTTTTAGTTTGGCCATAGAGCGACTGAGCTCTTCTTCCATGGCCTCAAGCACCACTTTGTCGTCGGTAGATTTAATTGGCGTAGCCGCTTCTTCTACCGCACTCTTGATTGACGCCGGCTCAGCAGCTGTAGCGTAGAGGACGCAATTGCAAACTAGCGATAAGGAAAGTGATAGACCTGCGATTAATCTTTTGTACAAAGCCCCTGGCGGTGATTGCATCAATAGTTGATCCTTCCTTCCTTAGCTGGGACAGGTCTATTTTGCCATTCTATAGCAAAAGCGTAAGGCGCCCCGATTTCGCAAGCAATCGCCCTTGTAAACCAATAATCGGTGAAAATTGCCTTTTCTATTAATAGATCAGAAGCAATCCCGGGGCTGGCAGGAAATGGTGGAAAAATAACTTCGAAGGTATTTTTCCACAAGAGGAATTTTTTATGGCAACTGTAGAAGTTAAGGCACGCGCAGACAAGAATTATCGTCAAGAAATTACTTCTGCCACTCATTCCTTTGCCTCCGACGCCGGTAAAGAACATGGCGGCGAAGACTCTGCGCCAAACCCACATGAACTTCTCCTCGGCTCACTGGGCGCATGCACAGCCATCACCGTGCAAATGTACGCCAAGCGCAAGGGCTACGATTTGAAAGCCGTGACCGTTAAATGCGAGGAACAACAAGTTGAGAATGGCGAAGGTCAAAAATCCAGCTTGATCACCCGCAATATTGAAATCGAAGGCGACCTCACTCAAGAGCAGGTTGACGGCCTGAAAATGATTGCTGACAAGTGCCCCATCCACAAATTGCTCCAGGGACCTAAAGAAATCAAAACCGAAGTTTCACGCAAGTAGTAAATAAATGAATAGCGGCTCTGAGATTCTTTCTCTAGACGTAATCGAAACTTCGCTGACCACAAAAATAATCGGTAAAGCTCCAGGCGTGAGAAACGAACTCTGGGCTGAAATCGGTTCTACCAACACCCGTGCTGCTGCTCTGGCCGCCGAAGGATGCCCGGAAGGTGTCATCGTTCTGGCCAGGCAGCAAACAGCGGGCCGAGGTCGCCCTGGTCGCGCCTGGATTTCACCGCCCGACGCTGGTATTGCATTTTCAGTGGTGCTGCGTCCCCAGCTTGAGCTATCGCGTTTGCCTTTAATTACGCTTGCCACAGGAGTAGCGGTAGCTCAGGCAATTGAAGCAAGCGTGGGTGTGCGACCCGGTCTTAAGTGGGTCAACGATTTAACTCTGCACGGTAAAAAGCTTGGTGGCATTCTCGCTGAGATGCCAGGACAAGCGCTGATTATTGGCATTGGTATTAATGTCAGATTGGAAGATTCAGATTTGCCAGCGGAATTAAAAGACAGAGTTGAATGGTTGGAGCGTGCCGTGGGCAGGCCGATTGATCCCAATTTAATTGTGGTGGAATTAGCTCACAAACTGGAGACTGCCTACGAACTTTTGAAGGCCGGGAAAACAGAAAAAATTATCACTCTCTGGAAAGATTATTCAATCACAATTGGACAATTGATTGAAGCGACGAGCAACAACCAATCGATTAAAGGTCGGGCGGTTGATATCGCCCATAGTGGCGCGTTAATTGTTGAAGATGAAAGCGGATTACGAACAGAGATCGTGGCCGGCGAAATCTCAATTAGGCTTCAAAATGGCAACTATTGCTAGAAATGCTAGTGCAGCGAACGTTTAAAAATAGACCCGGTACCAAGACAGAGATTTTTGCGCAAAAATCTCTGTCTCGGTATCAATAGTCTTTTCGCACACGACGCCAGGTGCCCCAAAATAGCCCGAAATGGCCAAACTCGCCCAAATTAATAATGAATCACCGAATAAACATTGAACTCGTCGTTTTCTAACAACTTTTTGCGCCCATCAAGAAAATCAAGTTCGACAACGAAACCAGCTCCGACAATATTGGCACCAAGTTTACGCAATAGATGTTTAGCAGCTAGAGCCGTGCCACCGGTGGCCAGCAAGTCATCAATAATCACTACTCGATCGTCAGCACTTACTGCATCTTCGTGAATCTCAATTGAATCTTCCCCATATTCCAGGGCGTAAGAGATTTTTTCTGTTTTCCATGGCAATTTGCCTGGCTTGCGAATCGGCACAAATCCGACATCTAATTGATGAGCGATAACCGGTGCCAGAATAAATCCGCGGGCTTCAATACCGACAATCACTGTAGGCTTAAGAGCCTTGCAAGAATACGTCAGGGCATTGAGCACCAACTTAAAAGCAATTGGGTCTCTCATCAAAGTGGTCAGATCTTTGAAGATAATGCCTTTCTTGGGAAAGTCCGGCACGTCACGAATGATGCTTTTAATCCAATCTTGCTGTGCGTCAGGCAATGGCAGACTGAGCACTTCATGCGATTTAACACTGGCAGCCATATAACTCTAATGTCCTCAAGCTCAAGAAGTCACGAATACGGCTGCTCGGAAGCGACCGTCACTGCCCGAATGGCGGGCGACACGACTTCGGCTGAAGTTGCGGGCTCTCCGGGCAGACCCAACTGATTGGGTATGAGAGCTAATTGTAGCTCTTTAATAGAGCATTCTTTGCACCAGAGCCTGAATTTTCTCACCTGTTCAAGAGTCTGGCCCAGTTGCTTGTATTCGGGGGTGTCTTCAACACGGGAAGCGGGATCACCCAGCAAGTCAAGATATATAAGGCCGTTCTCTGAGAACCAATCAATCAGATGCACTTTTTTGAAAGCTGTCAGAGCAAGAGCCACTGACATCTTGCTGGCGCCCATGACAGAAACCAATTTGTCACCTTCAACCTGTCCGTCTTTCTGGTTGATGACATAGCGCACCAGGCCAAGCAGTCTTTTGAGAAAATTTGCCGGTTCTTCCAACTCGTCATCTTCACAGCCCACCAGATAAATATTAGAGGCCCCGCTGTCGCGCAGAAGCTCCTGGAAATTTTTCAATGATGGCGGGAATTGCCAGATCAAAAGATGGTCGCGCCCGGCTAATTCGGCCCGGTCACTATATGTGATACCAGCGACTTTAGCGCAAGACTCGCCAAAGATAGCCAGGTCTTTGCCCAGTTTTGCCTGAGCCTTTTTAACCACTTCAGGATTACTGTTGAACGAGCGCAAATCTTTAAAAGTGAGCTTGACTGTGGTCGGGGCTTGGGTTCCAGGATGGCTGGCGCCGGCGACAGCGGCAGGCTTACCTGCATCATATTCGGTGCCGACAGTGCGAGAGCTCTGTGGGCTCGATTGCGGTTTAGCTTTCGATTGTTCGCCTTGCTTACTTAATTTCGCCTCTTCTTCGGCTTCTTGCGCACGTGAGGCTTCGCCGTGTCTGCGCCAATCGCACAGTATTAGCTGCAGGCGGTCGCGGCCATTATATGAATTGAGTTCAGCGTTAAAGGCCACATCAATTTCGTCGCCATCGGCAGGTATGCGCCCGCGAGTGTTCCACATCACAGACTCGAATTCTTTGCCCGAGGTGTGATCTTTCATCATGATGCGGCTGTGCTTGTTCTCTTTGCCTAGCGGGCGACTGGAGGTGACCACGACTTTGGTCATGCACAAAACGGGTTTGCGGTTAGACATGCCAAACGGCGCCATGGCATTTAAGTCTTTCACCAGATCGAGCGACAGTACGGTGGCATCTACCACACTATCGATTTCCAGGCGCACACGCATGTTTTTCTCAGCCAGATGTTTGTTGCAGGCAGCGACAATGCCTTTGACGGCCGCTTCCGCTTTATCGGCTTCGATAGAGAAACCGGCAGCCATTTTATGACCGCCCCATTTAATCAGCAAATGTTCGTTGGCTTTGAGAACCTGATAAAGATCAATTTGTTCAACGCCGCGGGCCGAGCCTTTAACAACATTGTCTTCAATATCGAGTTGCCCGATGAATACAGGGCGCTGAAAGCGCTCAACCAGTCTTGAAGCGACGATGCCGACGACGCCGTGGTGCCAACCTTCATTGTAGATGGCGATGCCGCGGTCGACATTGAGATCGCAGGTGGTCAATACTTTTGCTTCTGCTTCCTGGAAAATGCGCTCGCACAGCTCTTGCCTGCGGGCATTGTCTCTTTGCAGTTGCTGGGCCAATTCTTCAGCGCGTGCCTCGTCTGTAGTGGTAAGCAATTCAACGGCTACATTGGCATCTGACAATCTTCCCACTGCGTTGATGCGAGGGGCCAGACCAAAACCGACCAGGTCAGTGTCTTCTTTTCCACCCACCTGGGCAAGCAGTGCGCGTATGCCTGGCCTTGTTGATTGCACCAGTTTCGGCAAACCAATTTTGACCAGATAACGATTTTCGTCAACTAAAGGCACCAGGTCGGCAATCATGCCCAGGGTGACAAAATCTTGCAAAGCTTCGATTTCGGAGGTGCGATCAAATTTAGTCAGCAGCGCTTCGCAGACCTTGTAAGCAACACCTACACCGGGCAGATGAAAGAGTGGATGACCCTCTTGCAACAATTTAGGATGCACCACGGCAACGGCAGGGGGCATCATTTCTGGCATGGTGTGGTGGTCGAGCACCAGAGTGTCTACACCGAGCGATTTAGCTAAATTGATTTCAGAAAAATTAGATACACCGCAGTCGCAAGTGATTAGAAGTTTGGTGCGATGTTTGCTGGCGAGTACGCTCACAGCCTTGAGATTGAGACCATAACCTTCTGACGAGCGGTTGGGAATATAAAAGTCTACGTTGGCGGAAAGACTCTTAAGCACACTGAGCAGCACTGATGTGCCGGTGATGCCGTCAACATCATAGTCACCATATACGGTGATTTTCTCACCCTTTTCTATGGCAGCGCCCATACGCTCTACCGCTTTTTCCACACCCGGTAATTCAAAGGGATGGGTGGGCACATATTCGCTTTCATTTAAAAACTGACGCACAATCGCTTTGCTTGCCAGCCCACGACGCATCAGTACCCGGGCAAGAGTGACCGAGCCGGCACAAGCTTCAAGCAGCTCTTGGTCTGGTTCGCCGGTTTCAGGAAAGACCCACAACTTGGCCGGTATTACCGTGGTTGAGACTGCACCTGTTTGATTGTCGCCACTGGGTTCGAGCATTACCCATGTCCCCGCTGAAGTTGAGAGTTAAAAGATAGAAATTCTATATCTACCAGGCGTATATATTGGCCACTTTTTTAGATATCACGGCTTGCGGTTTGGCACCGCCAATGATGCTGCACCGATCTCTATCTTTGTGATTGACTATTTTTCAATCGTAACACGAAACCAGCACCAAACCCAGTGGTGAAGGGGATCAATGCCGACCAAAAGCTAGCCATTTACTTATACGTTGGCGGGGCCAAGATAGTTCAATCAGATATGCACTCGAAAAACTATTTACTTATTAAGTTCAGGGTCCATGACATTTATGACGCTTTTCGGTTTCGGCATGTTGGGCCAACCCCTCAAGTCATACTCGATTATGGTGGTAATAATGGGAAATTTCGGCCAGGGCAAGGCCCAGCCTATAATCCACATTATCGGCAGCAGCACCACGTGCAAACTGAGGGCCACTAAAAACGCCTGAACCAGGGTGGTCTGGTCCTTAAGAGAGCAGACGATATCTCGGCCCAGAGATTTAAAAGTGTCGCGAAGTAGGCTCAATTTCACTTCTTAAAACGATGGTGTTACTATGTGCCATATTACTTAGCATACACGCTAGACATACGCCACCTGAAGCCTTGGGCCATATATGCCGACTTTACGCAGCACTCTCATTCTATCTATAGCAATCGGTCAGTTGTCATTGATCTGGCCCACCGTAACTCTACCTTTTCCGCCCGCCGCCGCTTTCGGCAAAAAAGAAGAAAAACAAGCTCTAGTCGATAAAGAAGACAAAACAGACAAAGAAGACGGCAAAGCAAAGAAAGAGAAAAAAGAGAAAAAAGAAAAGAAAATCGTCCTGACCGAAGAAGAAATTGAAGAAGAAAAAGCTTATATGGAGCATCAGGCAAAGCTTTCGGCCACTCTCAAAGAAACAAAAACTCCTTTTGGCTCACAAGGAATGGCACAGCCTGACGAAAAACCCTCGCTGGTGGCTCCCATGACCCTGCCGGCCACTTCGCTTCGACGCTCCGGCGCCGGCCGCAGCCTCGGTGATCGCCTACTTGCTTCCAGGCTTTACCTGCCCGGCCGCCTGGTAATGGGTCACCCGGCCGAATTTACATTGAAAGGACGCCCCGGCCACTGGGCGGCGCTGGCCATGGCCGACCGCGACAGCGGTGCCAAACCAATCGCCGGCCACGCCATTCGATTGGGTCCGGACCGTAAAGTAGTAGCACTTGGCAAGATTCCCGCTTCGGGAGTGATTACCTTAAAGATATATTCGCCGGTAGCCGGTGACTTGGTTGGCTCCAGTCTTTACTTTGAGGCCGCTACCTGGCCCGAAAACGACATCAACACTGTCGAATTTGCACAAACCGTCACTTCAGAAGGTGGAACCAACACCCACAGCTCAGCCACCAATGCGGTTTTAGTGGCTGAAGAAGGAGATAGAAAGCGGGGCGTGCGCATTGTGCCTGAAGCGGCGATGCCGATTTTGCAGCGCGGTAGCGCAGGAGGGGTTGGTCTTAGCTCTGGCAAGCCATAAATAATGGAAACCCGCATGAAAGTTCTGTTGATTCCACTGGACGATCGTCCGGTCACTTATAGTTATCCACAACTATTGGCTCGCTCTGCCGGTTGGGAAGCAATTGTACCGCCACGCAATGTCATGGGTTCGCTTGCGCGCGGTGCACAAATCGAAGAACTCTTTGCTTTCGCCGAAGGAGTGATTGGGCGCCGAGAAGCTGATGCAGCAGTGCTCTGTCTCGATAGTTTAATTTATGGCGGCCTGATCACATCGCGCCGCAGTGCCGAGCCGGGAAAAACTTTCACTGCCCGTTTTGATCGCTTAAAAAAATGGAAAGATTTGATGGGAAAAAAAATTCCCATTTACGCTCAATCAAGCATCATGCGCATTTCAGACAATTACGACAACACTGAAGAGAAAGAATACTGGTCACGTTTTGGCCGCGAGTTATTTGAATGGTCTGGCTGCCTGCACCGGCTTGCCAGTGGCGAAAAACTGACGCCAGGTTTATTAGAATCACTTGAACGTCGCATTCCAACTGATATTCGGCAAGATTATCTCGATACGCGCTTTAGAAATTTCACCATTAACATGAGCGTGCTCAAGTCTATGGACGATGGATTTTTCGATCATCTGGTTTTTTCGCAAGACGACTCTGGTGCCTGGGGTTTAAATGTGGGCGAAAAAGACAGACTGAAAAGCGTCAGCGAACAGATGAAACTCACAGGCAAAGTTAATGTTTATGCCGGCGCAGACGAAGTAATGTGCACCCTTTTGGCACGGCTGATCTTAAGCAGCGAAAGCAGCAAACCGGCTCTTAATCTGCGTTACAGCCCTGAGAACTGCAACACAGTGGCCAGCCGTTATGAAGGTCAAGAAATCGGCGCCACCGTCGACGCGCAAATCAAAGCCAGTGGCGTCAGCACCACCTGCGATGTCATTAAAAGCGATATCGCTAGTGGCAATGGCGGCAATATCATCACGATGATCGTTCATGGACCGAGCGAAAGACAGGGCGATCACATTACCTTGCCGGGCTTACCCGATTTAAGCCAGAGTGATACCAGCCGCTCTGTTTCTTCGACGATCAAATTAATTGAAGAAGCGCCCGGACCGGTAATTCTGTGTGATGTCGGCTATGCCAACGGCAGCGACCCAATGCTGGTTGAAGAGTTAATTAAGCGGCCTGACTTATTGAAGAAAGTCTGTTCTTACGCCGGCTGGAACACCACCGGTAATACCGTTGGCAGCGCCATCGGCACTGCTCTTTGCGCCTGGTACGGCACTAACTCAAAAGTGAACGGACCGGCCATACCAAAGATTGTCTCCGATAGTCAAAAACGCTGTCTCTTTACCAGACTGGTTGATGACTGGGCCTATCAAACAAAAGTGCGCAAAGATTTGCAAGGCGAGCCTTCTATGCAAATGTTGGCTGAGTTGATTTCGCCCTATATCAAAAAAGTAAGCTGTGCTCTGGCTTTTGAACCAAGCGTTAGACTTTCTTTTCCCTGGCGCAGAACATTCGAAATCGAAATCGGCTTTGAGGGGGGCTAGAGAGATAGATTTGTTGAAACACACTGCCCGATTTAATAGCGTCCTTACAGCCGTGTCTCTGATCTCTATAGGTCTAGTATCTAGCGGCCTGGCAACAGCACCCGCCGCCCACTCACTCGATAGTTGGGAAAAATTAGACAAGCGCATGAAAGGTCAGGTGGTGCAAATAAGCGTCGGCCTGAAAATGAAAATCAAAGACAGCCTCTGGGCATCGCTGGCCGACGTCTCGCCCAAATTTAAATATCCGGTTTTTAGTGCCTCGGCGCGTGACCCCGGTTACCGCGTGGTTTCTTTCGGCTCATCTTTTCCGATTAAAACCAACGCTCACGACAAAGCTTATTTTCTCACCAACGAGCATGTGGTCTCAGGCGCCGAACAAATAATCAAAGAGAGTCAGCGCTTTTATGCGGGGATGCGCTTATATTGCGAACAAACAGCCGCCGGTCACGACACTGATGGGCGCTTTCGCGAAATTTTGCAAATCATCAATTTAAGCACTAAGGCCAACCGCTCCACGGCGGAGTTAAGCACCTATCAGGCTACGGCTGATGCCATCTGGGACACCTATGAAACTTACCTTTCAAAAAAAGCAGACCCTTCAAGAGCTTTGTTTAACAAGTATTTGAGCCAGGTTAACGTCACCAGCGAAGTGGGATATTTCTTGCACGCAGCCGGCCCGGTCTCGCAACCACCGATGGTGGCAAAATTGTTTAAGGTAGCTAAAACAGATAAAGATCCTGATATTGCCATTTTGACAGTGGATAAATCAAGTCTGCTGCCTATGGAATTCGATCCGCTGCCGCCGTCTGAAGGACAAGAAATTCAAGTGATTGGTTATCCGGAAGCATCCGATCAAATTGATACCGATGCGGCCAACCACTACGCTCCCACGTTCACCACCGGCCGAGTGAGCCGCATTGCACCACGAATGGTGCAGGTGGACGCTCCCATTACCAATGGCAACAGCGGCGGGCCGGTAGTCAGTTTGCGCGGCAAAGTCATTGGTGTTGTGGCCAGACGCGCTCGCGGTGAAGGCGGGCAAGAATTGAAAACATTTGGCGGCGCTATGACTGTGCAATCAGTGAAGAGCTTTGCCCCTGATCTTTTTGGCGCACCGGCGCCCTGACTATTTTTTCTTGAGAAAATCCATGCCTGGTGCTTCAGAGCTATCGTCATCGCCCATGAGCAGCTGCATCTCTGATTTGACGTTTTTGTATCCGGTGGGCGGATCAAAAAAGGAAGCTGGCTTTTTAGCTGATGTTATTTTGGTGGTTTCGTAAGCGGTCTCAAAAATTTTGAATTGATTTGGCTTGAGCAAATTGAATTTGAGTACCAGGCCATCTTTAACATCAACTTTAACAAGGTTTTTCATCACTTCGCTAAGCTCGCTTGGAGCTGGGAATTTCTCAGCAATCCAGACTATCCCTGATTTATAAGGAGTGTGCGGTTCACCTGGCCGATACGGTGCTGAGGGAGTACAGATCAAGTCTGCTTTACGGCATTTGAATCCGGCTACTTTTTCGTGTACCCCTGTTACTTTGAGTTTAAGATCTGGTTCTTTTTTCGCTGCTTTGTGCCCGCGCATATCAAAGAAACCACTTTTCCAGGTGGCATGGTCGCGCACTAAAATTGTTTTGCCTTCAGGGTTGAAACAGTGGCTCTGCCACTTAGGCCCGGAAGCCAGCCAGACAATACCCAGTTTATCGAGGCTAAACTTGACTGCCTGCTTGCCGATGGTCATATTCATGGGGCCGGTTTGAATCGCTTTTTGATCAAGCACCATCACTTCCACTGGTGGTCTCGTGTCTGGTTTCTGAGCATAAGCCGGCAAGCAAGATGTGACCATCAGGACACTTGAGCATATGGCCAGCGATAACGATGCCACCACTAGTAATGCCTGATTGGTTTTTATCATTTCGGTAATTCCATGGGTGGTGGCTCAAATGACCAGAGTGTGAAAATGTGCTTGTTTGGCGGATCAGCAGCCGCCTGAACGATTTTGACTAACTCAGGCAGAGATTTTACAGGATGATCGCTAATGACTTCCACTTTATCCTGCTCGCGCTTTATTTCAGAGATGGCCTTGCTGCTGGTCACCTTTGCATCATAAATGATTGATGCTGGAGGATCTTTAGCATCTTGCAGTTGAACAAAAATCACACCGGGCAGCGCGCGAACTTGAAACTCGATTACAGGAATACGACAGCCACATTTGATATTGCTCAAAATCAGCTTGAGCAGATGCAGAGAACTGGGCTCCTGGCTGTCCAATAGCTGGCCCGCATAGCTGAGTGATTGAGCGAAAACGTCTTTATGCCCATGCTTGCTCTTGGTTTTATTGCTGCCGCAATGCTGAGAAATGAGCTGACGCGCTTCCTCAACTTGGCCGGCAGAGGCACGGTTTCCCACCAGAGCTAAAACATAGGCGCTGTCGGCAGCGGAAAAACTGATTGCCTGCAAGTAGGCTTTCTCAGCCAGATCGAGGTGGCCACCGCTTTCCAGATTGCGGCCGAGCTGATAAAAAAACTTATCGGCACCCATGAAGTTGCGCTCGGCGATGGCTTCTAATTGAGCCAATTGAGGCGCAGTCAGCTGTGCCGAAGGAAGAGCAAGTGCCACGGCAACAGATTGATCGGTGAGCTCGTCGTTAAGGCAAGCCGGTAAGAGCTCGCCAATCACCTTCACATTATTGGCTGCCAGCGCTGCTTTGAGCCGGCCACGTTTGATGGAGAGGCTGCTGTCGCTTTGAAAAGCGCGACTGTAGCAGGCCTCGGCGTCGGCGGTCATTCCCATCACCAGGTAGGCCGCCCCCAATGCCGCCCACTTCTGCGAAGCACTAACACTGCCGCACTGTGCCGCACTCTTCAGTTCGCGTTCGGCTATTACTTTGCCGTCGGTACCGTCTACCGAAAGGCATTGGGCAATACCAAGATGAGGCCGCCAATCTGTGGCATCTTGAGCAATAGCAGCACGATATTTTTCTACGGCGGCACTGCGCTCACCATTGCGTTGCAAAAGAATGCCCAAGTTGCAATTGGCCACTGCACTTTTGCTACTGAGCTTGACGGCTGCCCGGGCTTCCGCCAGAGGGTAGATTAAGGGTTTGGTTTTAAAAAGTAGTACAGCCAGGTAGCTGTGGGTGTAAAAGTCATTGCCCTGCGCTTGCTTGATGCCGGTCACCAGGGCGACCGCCTGCTCAAATTGGCCTGCTTTATAAAGAGTAGCGGCCTGGGCAAAGACTGGAGAAAGTGTCTTGACCGGGGTAGTTTTAGGCGTAGTGGCTGCCGAAATACGGGTCGCGCTTTCAGGAGCAGCAGCGAAGGCTGCATTACTCAACAGCAATAAGGTGCCAAGAATAGCTAAGCGAGACACGAGGATTCCCTTGATCTGCAAAGGAAAACTATAACATGGGCAGCAATCGGCCGCTCAGTCACTGAATGCGGTGTTAGCTCACGGCTAAGAACTAATAATTTTGCTCTGACAAATAAGCAGACTGAAGAGCCTTGTAGGCGATAAAGCCATAAACGAGAAAGAGCACGAAGAAGCCGACAAAATAAAATTTGAAGCCAAATTTCAAGATTGGTCTGACCAGCATATCGATAAAGAGAAAACCGGTGGCAGCGCCCATTTATTTGGCCTCGTCTACTTTTCCTGGAGCCCCTTCAACATTAAATGCTGAGAGCAGCGCTTATCGTATCCCCTATGACACGGGGCTGTAGCGATAAATCAGATTAAATATCGACCTTGACAATCATACTTAATCCAGGCACCTGACAAGCTGGAGTTATCAAGCAAATTTATGAACTGACAGCGCTAAAAAATCCCTGCAATACAAATTACTAAAAACCACTGATTGACCGCGCAGACAGACTAAAATCATAGGCCTACAATATTTATTAAACGGAGAGTCTGATGTCAGGAAGCAGTATCAGCAAAAACAGTACGGGCAATAAACATCTGGCGAGATTCTCCGCCCTCTCGTTATCTTTATTGATGGCCGGTTGCACCACCACTACAACCTCGACCACCACCACTACAACCACGACGTCTAAATCGAGCACGGCGCCGGGCGCTATACCGAGCCCAACTGGAGCACCCGGGTCAGACTCACCAATTCAAAAAGTCGAAAGTGTAACTCCTGGTGCTTACCAGTCTGTCACCATAGATGGTGCAGATCTGCGCAAAGGTCGCTTCGCCCAGGGAAAAACTGGTGGCAATCTTGTGCGCTCGATTGTTTCCAGTAATCCGGCCACTTTCAACTACTGGGTGGCAGCCGATACCACTTCAAGAGAAATGGGCGCGCTCATGTTTTCTGGTCTACTCGACATCGACCCTTATACAGGCGATGTGGTGCCGGCCCTGGCTGAGAGTTTCACAGTAGACCCCGACGGCGTCACTTATACGACCAAATTGCGCAAGGGCCTAAAATGGTCCGACGGCCATCCCATTACTTCGGCTGACGTGGCCTTCACCTGGAACACACTGGTGAACGGCGGCTACGGCAATTCGTCACTGCGCGACGTCACTACCATTGAAGGCAAATCGCCAACTGTAACAGTAGTAGATGAACTCACTAATAAATTTGTCACACCAAAACCATTTGCTCCGTTTGTGCGGCAGTTGGGTATGGTGATTGCGCCAAAACATATTGTCGAACCAATTACCAAAAAGAAAGATGGTCGCAAATTATTCAACAATCTCTGGAGCACCGAAGCTAAACCAGAAACTTTTATCACCAGCGGCATGTTCACCCTCGATTCATATACACCGAGCCAAAGAGTGGTTTTCAAACGCGCCAAAAACTTCTACACCGTCGGCCCAGACAGCAAACCCTTGCCGTACTTGGACCGCATCACTTTCACCATTGTGCCTGACGTCAATACCAACTTGCTCAAATTCAAAGGCAAAGAAATCGACATCACACCAGTGCGCTGTCGCGATGCAGGCGATCTGGTACCACTGGCTAAAGACGGCAATTTCAAACTTTATGATTTTGGACCAAGCCAGAGCAGCACATTCATCATGTTCAACATGAATCAACGCAAAGATCCAAAAACCGGGAAACCATATGTAGATCCAATCAAGTCGGTTTGGTTCAACGACGTCAATTTCAGACAGGCCATCAGCCACGGCGTCGATCGTCAGTCAATTATCGCCAACTATTTCAAAGGTCTGGGCGATCCATCCTTCTCAGCACAAGTGGCTACCAGCCCATTCTTCAACTCACAATTGCAGCCTTATTTGCGAGACGTCACTGTGGCTAAGGAGCTTTTGAAAAAATCAGGATTTATATGGGATAAAGACGGCAACCTCATAGACAAGACTGGTCATAAAGTTGAGTTTGATTTGCTCGCCGCAGCTGGTGGAACTTTTGCCGATTTTGTCTGCACCGAATTTCAAAAAAATATGAAAGAACTGGGTATCAAAGTCAATTTTGCCCAGGTCAACTTTAATTTGCTGGCAGGAAAAATCAACAGTTCTCTCGACTGGCAAGCCGCCTTCTTCTCACTTAGCGGTGGCGACCCGCTTGAGCCAAACGACAGCGCCAACGTTTATAAAAGCGACAGCCGTCTGCACTTGTTTGACCAGCGTCTGCCAGATACTAATGAAAAAACCGTAGTCACCGATGCCAGACCATGGGAAAAGCAAATCGACAAATTGATGGACCAGGGGGCCAGCACACTCGATAAGACCGAGCGCAAGAAAATATACGATCAAGTGCAACAGATTTTATATGATCAAATGCCTTTCATTTATCTGGTCTCGCCGCGCACCATCGTCGGTGTACGCAATACCATTCACAATTTCCAACCTACACCAATTTCGCAGCCAGCTTCAGGCCTACATAACCTGGAAGAAATCTGGGTGCAATAGTTGATAAGAAAACAACTGATTGCAGCCCTAACGTGCCTGGTGGCAAGCAGCCTGCTCACAGCTTGTATTGCCCCACGCAAAGCCGCCACTAATCGCGTCGGTATTCCCACCAGTTCGTTAGCTACAGATCCGGCCGATCCCAATAGCCCTACACCAGTAGAATCAAGCGCCCAACAGCCGTCGGGGAAACTGACTTTTCTTTTTCCAAATCCTGGCCCAGCCAAGCTGGTTGTTAAAGACGGGGTGGAGTACTGGCAGTCTCGCGGTGAAGTGGGCCAATTCGGTGGCTCGCTCAAACTCGGCAGCTTCGGCGGCGGGCCTAAAACTTTCAACCCGTGGGAAGCTTCCGACGTAGAAAGTCACGGCATCGGCATGCTGCAATTCGACTCACTGGTAGATTTTGATCCGTGGACAGGCAAAGCCATTCCCAAGCTGGCTAAATCATTTACGGTGAGCCCCGATGGACGCACAATCGATTTTGTCATGCGTAAGGGCTTGAAGTGGTCAGACGGCCATCCACTAACAGCTGACGACGCTGTTTTTACATATGGCAATTTGATCAAAAACGGATTCGGCGAAACCAGTTCACGTGACACTATCTCCACCCCTGGCGATTATCCTGACGTGGTCAAAGTTGGTGATGACACTGTCAGCTTCCGCTTTAAAAAACCATTCTCGCCTTTCTTAGCTAATTTGAATGCGGTGATGGTGGCACCAAAACACATCTTTGAACCGATGACAAAAGGCTCGAAAGCTGACTTCCATAATTTCTGGAATATAAACAGTGATCCAACAACATTTGTGGCCTCCGGAGCCATGATTGTAGAAAGATATATTCCCGGTCAGAGACTCGAGTTCAAGCGCAATCCCAATTATTCTTTCATTGATAAAGAAGGGCGACAGCTGCCATACCTGGACAAAATGGTAATTGGTATTGTGCCCGATCAAAATACGATGATCATCAAATTTCTTGGTGAAGAAATTGATTTGCTCGACACCAGATCGGTGCGCGGCATTGACGCTGCCTTAATGAAACAGCGCGAGAGCAGCGGCAATTTTACAATGTACAACCTTGGTCCTGATGATGGCACCATGTTCTTGATGTTCAATCTCTGCCAGCGAAAAGATCCCAAAACCGGCAAGTTCTATGTTGACCCGATTAAACAGAAGTGGTTCAACGATGAAAAATTTAGATGGGCCATCAGTCACGCAGTTGATCGCAAACGCATTATCAACAATGTGCAAAAAGGAGTGGGCTACCCGCTTTCTACCAATGAAACCGAAGCTTCTCTTTATTTCAACAAAGAGCTGAAACAAATTGAGTACGATCCTGCCCTTTCGGCAAAATTGCTCGCCGAAGCAGGATTCGTCAAAAAAGGCACTGAGCTTTTTGACGCTAAAGGCCATCGCGTCGAATTTGACTTACTGACCAATTCGGGCAACACCGGCCGCGATGCCTGCTGCATCGCCATTAAAGAAGAGTTGAAGAAGCTTGGTATAAAGGTCAATTATCAAGCCATCGAATTTAATACCATGACCAATCGTGTGCACACCAGCCTTGACTGGCAAGCTATTGTGATGGGGCTGAGCGGCAGTCGCTTTGAGCCTTATGGCGGCGCTAATGTGTGGAAATCAGATGGTCGCATGCACATGTTCGACACGCGCTTACCCGACAAAGACGGCACGGTCAAAGCACCAGATGCTCGCCCATGGGAAATTGAAATCGATAATCTGCTTGATAGCGCCGCCGGCACTATGGATGAAAAGAAACGCATCGACTATTACAACCGCTTCCAAAAAATTGCTTACGACAAGCAGCCGTTTATCTACATCTACGACATCATGCTGCTCACAGCCGCACGCAACAATCTCGGTAATTACAAACCCACACCTTACGGCATTTATTACACACCTAAAGGCACGCTGCACAATATCGAAGAAATCTACAAAAAGGGAGCCAAGCACTAATGTCGACACCTGTCTACATTTTCAAGCGCATACTGCAAGCGCTGCCCTTGCTCTTCTTTATCTCGCTCATGGCCTTCACCATGCTCAAACTTTCACCGATAGATCCCCTCGCCGCTATGCGGGCTAATCCATCGGTATCGCAAGCAGCTATTAATGCCGAAGAAGAACGATTGGGTCTGAACAAACCAGCACCGGTGCAGTATATCATCTGGCTTTCAAGCACTCTTCAGGGCAATCTCGGTGTCTCTACCACCGGCGGCTCTGTGGCTGCGCGCCTGATGCAACACGCAGGCAACACTCTGCTTTTAAACGTAGTCACCCTATTCTTTACCTGGCTAATTGCATTACCGGCAGGCGTCTACGCTGCTGTGCACCGGGGTAAATTTATCGATAAATTATTTGGCTTCCTCACGGCCGTGGGAATGTCTATGCCGACATTTTTACTTAGCTTTCTTTTTCTTATGTTTGCTCTAGCTACACGCTGGTTACCCATCGGCGGCATGACCAGCTCAGACTTTGCCGAGCGCGACACTCTCAGTCAGATAGCCGACATCGCTTATCACCTGATTATTCCGGTATGCGTGCTCACTTTCGTATCACTGGCCGGCATTCAAAGACAAGTGCGCAGCAATCTTTTAGATGTGCTCAGGGCCGACTACGTGCGCAGTGCCCGGGCCAAAGGTCTGTCGGAAGAGACAGTGATTTACAAGCACGCCCTGCGCAATGCCATTAACCCACTGATTACATTGCTCGGATTTGAATTTGCCGGTCTTTTAAGCGGCGCCGCTCTCACCGAAATGGTGCTGGCTTATCCGGGTCTAGGGCGGCTCACATTGGAAGGCGTCTTGACCAAAGATATGAATCTCGTTATGGCTTCAATTATGCTCGGTGCTGTAATGCTCATTGCCGGCAATTTGTTCGCTGATCTACTTCTCAAATTTACCGATCCCAGAATCACAGTTGAATAACTTAAAGGAATCAATTAGTGTCGGCTAATTCGCTATCACCTGCAGAAGCACCAATCAACCCCACGCCGGCTCCACAAAAAGTCAGGGCTGATTTAAAGCACACGATTTTAAGCCGTTTGTGGAAAGACAAAGTCTGCCGCGCTGCCCTGATTGGCCTCTCAATGCTGTATTTCTGCGCTCTTTTTGCCGACGTGCTCACACCCTATGCCATGGAATTCAACGATGCCAATGTGGGCAACGCACCTGCCACTCTAATTCATATTCATGACGACAAAGGTGAACTTTGCTGGCCCTATGTCTATCAAGTGAGACAAGAAAATGATCTGGCTACTTATCGCCAGACATTTAAAGAAATAGAGACCACCAAATATCCAATCAAACTTTTCGTTAAAGGCGATAGCTATAATTTGCTCGGCCTCATTCCTATGGACCTGCACCTCTTTGGTGTCGAGCCTCCGGCGCGCATCTATCTGCTTGGAGCCGACATGAATGGACGCGATAATTTCTCAAGATTGTTTTTCGGCGCTCAAAAAAGTTTGACAATAGGTTTTCTCGGCCTCTTCATCGCTTTTCCTATTGGTATCTTATATGGTGCTATTGCCGGTTATGTCGGCGGAGTGGCAGACAATTTGATGATGCGTTTTGCCGAAGCGGTGATGTCCATCCCGAGCTTCTATCTATTGATTGGTCTGGCTGCTATTCTGCCTCTAGGTATGTCCAGCTCTCAGCGTTTTGCCTTAATAACGGTAATTCTTTCTTTCATCGGCTGGCCCGGTTTGGCGAGAGTAATTCGCGGCATGGTGCTTTCCATTCGCGAGGAAGAATTTGTGCAGGCAGCCAAGTCGCTGGGCATGTCTGAGATTGCTAATATCATCCGTCACGTCATTCCGCAAACGGCCAGCTATGTGGTCATAGCCGCCACGCTGCAGGTGCCCAATTTTATTCTGGCCGAAAGCGGCCTCAGTTTAATTGGCCTTGGTATTCAACAACCAGACGCCAGTTGGGGCAATATGCTCAAAGCGGCTATGGATCAACCAAATGAGCTCCTCACCCAGCCATGGTTGATTGCACCCGGGTTTCTTATCTTCTTCACAATTTTGTGTTTCAACTCTATCGGAGATGTTCTGCGCGACGTGCTCGATCCCAAATTATCCGGCGGTCGCGGCTGATGCTGCACTGGACTTTAGAAGTGATAGTGGTTTTTGGTGCGGTGGTTCTGAGCGTGGTTGCCTTTAAACATCGCAAAGGCGAAGACGCTTTTCTTTGCCAGGACTGCCGCTTCAATGACCCGGAAAAATGCTTGAAAGAAGTGCGGCCGTATGCCGTTGAATGCACCAGCTATCGCAAAGTTAAGGCGAAGTGAATCTAGTTGGTTGGAGACTTTAGTGGAAGATTTACGCCCGTGCGTAAATCTTCTGGAAAAAATACGTCCGGACGTATTTTTCCACGAACAAGCATCAGAGCCGCTGCGCCACCGGTTTAAGCCTGGCTTCCAGCGCGGTACGCAACACGTTCGACTGAGCGATGGCATCGGCAATATGCTGGGCCAATTTGGCACCACCATCAGCATTTAAATGCACAGTGTCGCAAAAATCGCCGGCGGTAAAATCAGGGCTGTCGGAAAGATCGATATAAACAGCATCACCTTGCTCACAGCGTTCGGCAATCTTGCGTTTGAAACCGGCCCAAAATGAATTAGTCAGCAAAGCGCGATTGCGCGGCGTGAGCGGCATGCCCACAACTAGTACTTTAATGCCGCGACTTTTTAAATCGGCCAGAAACTCTTTCATGTATTTGAGCTGCACACCGTACGAAGACGGATATGCATTTGAGTATCTATGCATATAGTCGACGGTGTTATCCACATAGATTTTCGGCAAATTGGGCCTGAGCACAGCCTGACCAGGTCTGAGATTGCCACCGTAACCACCTGTGACTAACTTGAGTTGATCAGCGGCTGTGACTGCCTCGATTTTTTCAGGCGCCTTAGCCACCGATTTTATTTCCGGTAAAAATTCTGATTGGCTTAGATTGCTAATCACCTTTTGTACAGTTGGTATTAATCTGCGTACCGGTAGCTCGGTAGAAACAAAATAGGTAAGGCGTGACCAGGGCTCGTGAAAGGCCAGGTCGGTGTAACTCGTCATGTCGTTGTACTGCGAAAAATATCGATAAGAATCAGTGGCACCGGCGGCCGACAGAGTGTTGTCGATAAAATCGCGCGGTGAGACGGTCAGAACTAAAACGGCAGGGGCGCGTTTCTGGTACAGCGCACGGCCAATGACAAAGTGATCGGAAACCATGGCCCCGGGTAGAGCAGAAAGAAAAACAGCAGGTTTTATGCCGATGCGTTTGGACAGATCATTTTCCAGCGTAATGCAACTTCTATTAGAAGTCAGATCAATAATCGCTCCGCTGGTGTTGGCGTCGGCAGCTTGCAGTCCGCCAATTTGGGAACTGCCGCAAACCACCATATCGGGCGGTTTTTCACTGCTCAAAAATAATCGCGCCAACCACCAGCTGGCCGGCTTGCCTTCCCTCATCGCCTCGTCGGTGAGGGCAAAATCGCGGGCATTAAGTGCGGCAATTTCAGCTAGAGGCAACCTGGCTAACGCCAGATTGAGAAAGGCAAAGAGAATCAAAGCTGTGAGAAAACGTGGCACCATGCAATAAGGATAAGGCAGGCTCTGACGAAATGGGTGAAGCCATTCTCAGAGCGACAACAAACGTGTCCTTAAAGCACCAGACCCCTGTCCCGGTTCACACACCGGACCACAGGGGCCTGCTCCAAACAAACTGCCTTAACGGCAGAGTACCGGGCTTTCACTGTATCGAGACGAGAGCCGCTCCGTGTGATTTGAGATTTACTCCGGGATCCATTTCTGGTGGCCCGCTAACAGGAGAGCATTGGCTTCGTGCGATATGTTTCAATTATAGCAAGATGCCAAGAGTGCGCAAGTACCTCCAAGCTTAAATTTATCAGTCACAACTTTCTAAGCGGTTAACCCGACTTTGCCAGCGGCCACAGAGCTGCAAACTTGCTGACTAACGTCTCGGCGGGGCCAATAATTTTATTTTTCAGCTTGCTTCTCTTTGTTCAGTAAGGCAACGAAGACCTTGACCAGGCGCGGATCCCACTCTTTACCGGAACCTTCCATTATTAGTTTCATGGCATCGTCATGACTATGGGCTTCACGGTAAGGTCGCTCGCTGGTCATAGCGGTATATGCATCTACTAATGAGACGATGCGCGACTCAATTGGAATGACATCACCCTTGATACCATTAGGATAACCACTGCCGTCCCAGTGTTCTTGATACGATTCGACAATGGGTGATATTTTCGCCAGCACTTTGGCCGGCTCGAGGAATTTAGACCCGGTGTGCGGCACTTGATTGATATAGACCAGATCTTCGTCGGAGAGCGGGTCTGGTCGCTTTAAAGTTTCTTCCGGCACTGCCATCTTGCCGAGATTACAGAGCACCGCCGCAAGTGACACAATCTCAGTATGCTCCTTAGTTAAGTGCAATGATTGAGCAATGCGATTAGCATAACCGTAAGCGCGCGAAGAGCGGTCAGGACCGTAAGACGAGCGCTCTTCCACCATGCGAATTAATTGCGCCAACATACCAAGCAGGCCTTTCTCGCGAATCAATTCGACGTCAAATTCAGGCACCAGATCGCCCACGGGTTTATCTACAACCGGGCCCATACGATTATCTACTTTCATGGCCATTTTGAGCTGTTCTTCGCCGCCTTCTGCCAGGCTCGGAATCAAATCTTCAGCCACGGTGCAAACCTGGTTTCTGCCGCGGTGTTTGGCAAGGAAAAGCGCCTGGTCAGCCAGTTCGAACAAGCGGTCTTTGTCCTGAGCGTCGTGAGGGAATGTAGCAACGCCCACAGATGCAGTGACAATTCCCCAGCCGTCAACTGGTCTTTCGCGCATAGCAGCGCATGCACGTTCAGCCACCATTTTTGCCCATTTCAAATCGGTTTCAGGCAGGAGCACGACAAATTCTTCACCACCAAAGCGGCCAACTGTGTCAATTTCGCGCACGCTGCGCTTAATGACGTTACCAATATGAATGATGGCGGCGTCACCGACGTGGTGGCCTTTGCTGTCGTTAATGCGCTTGAGATAATCGAGGTCTACAATGATGAATGAGAAGGGGTGACCGAAGCGTTGAAAACGATCGATTTCTTTAGTCAACTGTTCTTCGAAATAGCGTCTATTAAATAGACCGGTCATCGGATCGGTAACAGCCTGGCGCTCAACTGTAGCAAACAGCTCAGCGTGTGAGATCACGACGCCTACCCGGTCTGCAAGGTCGATAATCATGCGCATATCTTTATCAGGGAACGGATGGTCACGATCGCGTGCCACCAGCATCAGTGCCGCCTTAAAGTTGTTGCCCTGGCCTAAAGGCACAAGAATAGCCGAGCGATTATTCCATTCGGCAGAGAGAATATCAGGCTGCAGACGCTCTTTAATTTCGTCTGGAGTAACAAAGACAGTCAGCCCTTCGCGCAGCGCATCAAGCGAACCGGCAAAGATACGATCGGCAATGGTATGGGCCATGGGCTTGGGTGACGGCTCATCGCTGGTATGGCTCAACTCCACCGGCTCTGGTTGAGGAAACTCTTCCGGAATGCCGGCGAATTTACATTTGGTGGCATCATCGGTAGGGCCGTCATACAAACTGACGATACAAAGATCCAGTTGGAAATAATCCTGCACCGAACGCACCAGAGTATCCATAATCTGATCCGCTTCTTTGAGCGACCGTTTAATTTCCACAGAAACTTTATTAATCAGCGCGTCGCGCACCTGGTCGGCACGAATTTGCTGCACGGCCATGTCAGCCCGAATTACGTTCGAAAGGTGGCCGGCAATGGTTAGACCCAGTTCTCTATCTTGAGGTCTAAATTGCGGACGTTTTGGTTGACGCTGCCAGAGGCCAATCACACCAAGTCTGGTGCCTTCTGAAATCAGAGGCAAAACCAGAGCCATGTCGTGCCCGAAGAAAGGATCTCCCTTTCTCGAATATTCCATGTTAACCACTTTGCCGCGGGCCGATTCGAACACCGCCACAAATGGATTTTCTTTATTATCAAGTTCTACGTTGGCTAATTCATCAGAATTGATTTGTGGCTCAAGGACACCACTATCAGGATTGAAGAGATAAATTTGAGAGTGAATGAAGCCCATGTGATCGGCCACCAGTAAAACCGATCGCAGCAGAGAATCGCGACTGGTCTGCCCTTTTGAGTCACGAAAGAGACTGGCAATTTCATTGATCAGTTTCATTTCCTGGGCGTCCATCTCAATTTTCGATTGGTCGAAAGACTGTTGGACAACAACTGAGAGCATCTCAGCTACTTTTTGTAAAACGACGGCGTCTTCAGTGCTCCACTCACGTGGTCTGCCGCACTGTTGCAGCTCCAAAAATCCGGAGAAGATACTACGTGAGCGCAGCTGTACCATCAAGCGACCACGCACATCACCTAGTTCCAGTAGTGAAGAAAGTGTGCGCGACGCTTTATGCAAATCGGTATCTTGGGCGGTATCAGGAATGCTGATTACGCCGGCACCTGACTCGTCTGGAAAACGAGAGAGAAACTCAAGCACAATTGCCATAGACTCTTGCGAATTGAGCTGATTTTCCACAAAACATGTATGGCCGTTGATCGAATACTCATTGGTAACAGCCAGCTGATCACCCACTACTTTCCAGATCAGGCCTCGATCGGCTTTCAGTTCTTTGGTTAAAACCTCAATGGCATATTGCAAAATCGAAGTGAGATCGCTTGAATGCCTCAGCTGCCCTATGATATCGCTGATGATTGTCTGCGCCGTGGGCGGCATCAATTTTTTGGCATCACCATCGGTGCTCTTAATGGCCTTAAGATTATTGCGAGTGGCATTTTTATTGACATTTTTGCGTGCTTCAGGCGGCGTCAAAAGAGCGTCATGATTATTGATCGCGCCGCCGTAATTGGCCGCCGAGCCCGGGCTTTCGTTGCCATGACCGTTGCCTCCTGTCGACAGCACATAACTGCCGTTCACATCACCTTGAAAAACAGTCGTACTGGTATCATTACTGCGAAAGAAAGTAGCGTCCGGCGGGGGCAAACCGGCGGCCAGATGCTGAGCGATAATTTTATCCATGTCGTCTTGACTGTGAGTAGAACCCGGTTGCGTTTGCGCGTTGGCGCCCACCGCTTGAGTCTGCGCTCCCATGGCACCCTGAATAACCGGATTCGAGCCGGTCTGGGCAAATTCAGGCTCTGGCACGTCTACGGCAATGGGAGAAATTTTGTTGGGACCGGTGACACTTTGCGCTGCCTGCAAAACATGCTCACCGCTTATGGTCATATCATAGTAATTGGGGTCGGCAAACTGGCCCTGCAATATAAGACCCTGCTGAATCGGCGCTTTAACCACTGGCCATGCGGCTTTCATTCGTTGCACCGAAAGCTGTTCGCTGCCGCCGGGCCCCAGCGAAACCCGACAATCTTCCAGGCGATTGCTTTCTGCTAAATTAAGCGACTGCCAGATGGGCAAGAGTCGGTTGAAAGCCTCGCGCACAATGGCGGGCTCCATCGAGCCTGTACACTGATATTTTTCGGCATTGGGCGATTCCATGGCTTGCTGGCCATAGACAACAATGGAGAGTGCTGGACTCTCCATCAAAACACACCACTCATCTGGCGCATCTTGTCTCTCTTCGGAAAAACATGACACACAAGTAGACTCGCGCAATAATGTGCCGAAATCTTTGCCTCTTGGCAATAATCTAGCAGCGCTCTGGCGGCTCCAGTAAACAATCACCGGGGCTAATTTTTGATCGAGTGAAAGCCTTTCCAGCTCGCGAATAAAGGGCAAAAAACTTTCGGGCGGCAAGATGCTGAGCGGCAAAGCGCCCGCGCCGGACTGCTGCACCAGCATCATCTGCAATTGTATGCGGCCAGACTCGCCCATTAACTCTTGAAATTCCCGTCGCTACAAGCTCTATAAAAGAAACTAGATCTAAACAGAGCCTCGTTAATTAGATACCACTCCGGCGTAGCCCTTAATCTCACACACGCAGACTGTGACTTAATGTTACCCTTTACAACCGCGAAGCGGCCGCCCCAGGGGGGCAGTGCTACCATGAACCCCTGTCTACCAGGAAAATGTGCGCGACCGACCATGACAACACCCGGCGAAGAAACTAAAACGAAGGCCACACCTGACGATAATGTCTACCAGGAAAATATCGAATTCTGGGAAAAAGCCTGGAGCGGCTGTAAGACCCCGTATACTCAGCTTCCCAGCCTTTCATACATATCGCGCATTCCTGAAGAATTAAACAATGTCGGCGCCCGACGCGTACTCGACCTTGGCTGCGGCTCCGGCTGGCTTTCGGTTTACCTGGCCCGGCAGGGCTTTGAAGTAGTGGGCGTAGACGTCTCCGCCCAAGCTATCTATCTGGCCAATACCTGGGCCGCGCAAGAAGACCTGAAAATCTCATTTGATGTGGGCGACGTGGCCGCTCTCAAGTATGCAGACGGAAGTTTTGATGCGGTGGTGGCCAATTCAATTTTTGAACATTTTCCCCTCAAACAGGCAGGGGAAATGTCGGCGAAAGTGCATGACTTGTTGAAAAATAAAGGCACATTTATCGGCTGCTTCGACAAAGTGGGCGGCGGAGCTGGCGAATATTACACACTTGCCGACGGCACTCACGTCTATACCGACAAAGGTCGCAAAGGCATGCTGTTGCGGCGCTACTCGCCAGAAGAATTGACTTCGCTTTTTTCTGCTTTCGCCACTATGACCAGTGACGAAGTTGATGCAGGATCGTTATTTGTTGTAGCGACAAAAAATTAGGCGCACTTCAGCTCGGTCCACATGCGATCGTAAATGAAGATGGCAGAACCCAGTTCGCCCAGTTCTTCACAGCGTGCCATTACTTTCTCCGGCGGATAAAGATTAGGATCGCTGCGCAAATTAGCATCAACTAATTTCCAGGCGGTTTCATTGGCGATGGCATAATTGGTGAAATTAGCACATGCCGCTGCCACGGCCGGCTCAAGCATATAGTTTATCCAATTGTAAGCAAGATCAAGGTGAGGTGCGCTTTTAGGAATACAGAAATTATCTGTCCAGATTGAGGCACCATTGCTGGGAATGACATAACGCAGGTCATTATTGTCGCGTCTGGCCTGATAGGCATCGCCGCTGAAAACCTGCGATAAAAAAGCATCACCGCTGGCCAATTCAACAATTACCTGATCTGACGTATAGCACATGGTCAGTGGTTTCTGTCCAATTAGCAAATCACGTGCAACTGCAATTGTGGTTTCGTCTTGAGTGTTGTACGAATGGCCGGCGAGTTTGAGGGCCATGCCGATTACCTCGCGACCGTCATCAAGCAAGGTCATGCGTTGTGAAAATTGTTTGTCCCAAAAAACTTCCCAGGGCAGACTTAAATTGCTTGATGATTTGATGACACCAGATTCGGTGAGCTTTTTCAAACTGAAACCGATACCGGTTGTGCCCCATGTGTAAGGCACCGAGTGTTGCAAACCGGGGTCAAAAGCCGAGTTGCGAAAGCGCGGTAGCAAATGTTTCAAACCGGGCAGACGTGCGTGATCGAGTTTGGCCAGAATATCAAGTTTATGCAATTGCTTGACCATATAACTGGACGGCACAATAATATCGTAGCGACTGCCGCCGGCTTGCAATTTGGCCATCAGTGCTTCATTGCTGGCAAAAGTGTCATAGACTACTTTGCATTGATATCTTTTTTCAAACTGCGGAATCGCATCCGGATGCAGATAATCGGCCCAGTTTAAAATATTTAGCTGACGGTCAGCCGCATCGTTCTGACTGTTGCATCCGGTCAGTACACTACTCCCTGAGGCCGTCAGTAGAGCCGCAGTTAGTTGGCCGAGAAACTGCCGGCGATTTAAATTATCTTCGCCTGCACTCATACGCTTTCACGAGCCAGAGCACTGGTATCGGCCCCGCGCAATTGCAGACAGAGTTTGTCGGCACTTAATTGCGACATCCGCCCGGCCGGAATAATTGCCCGAATAGATAGATCAGGAAAATCAGAGCAGAGTAGTTTTATATCAACCTGGCTGCCCTGGTAGGCACTGGTAATAATCTGGCAAGACAGAGAAATAATGTCAGAGCTGTCAATATCGGCGTTGCCGGAACTCCCTTGAGCTGCCAGTGCGTCGCTGTTTACAAGGCTGACCGCCTCAGGCTTGAAGCAACCGTAGGCAGAATCGCCGACTTTCAAAGCACTAGCGGCAGTGGCAAGGCAATTAATTATATGGCCGTTGCAGTCAAGCACAATTGTCTGACCCGAATTATTGGGAGCTTCGTTAACAGCTATCACTTTTCCGGGCAGCAAATTTGAGCGGCCAATAAAACCAGCTGTGAATGCCGTTCGCGGATGCTCGTAAATTTCGCTGGGTGTGCCCACTTGCTCCAGTATGCCTTGATTGAAAACGGCGACGCGTGTTGAAATGGCCAGAGCTTCCGACTGGTCGTGAGTGACCATGACAAAAGTAAGATTGAGTTCGCGTTTTAAGCGAGAGAGTTCGTCTTGCATTTCTTCGCGAATGCGTACATCTAGAGCTGAGAGTGGTTCATCTAAAAGCAATACCACCGGGCGCATAACCAGAGCCCGAGCCAGGGCGACGCGCTGCTGCTGGCCGCCGGAAAGCTGCACAGGCAGGCGATCTGCATACTGAGTGAGCCGCACAATTTTCAATGCCTCGCGACTGCTTTCGCCAATGGCGGCATTGTTCAATTTGCGCGCTGCTCGCAAACCAAAGGCGACATTTTCCAGCACGCTCATGTGCGGAAAGAGGGCGTAACTTTGAAAGACCATATTAACCGGCCTTTTGTAGGGCGGTACGCCCACTGTTTCTTTGCCGTCAATTAAAATTTTGCCGCTGCTTGGCTCTTCAAAACCAGCGAATATGCGCAGCAAGGTAGTTTTGCCGCAACCGGACGGGCCAAGAAAACTATAGAATTCTCCCGCTTTAACATTGAGACTGATATTTGAAAGTGCCGCGGCGGGCGCACCTTCGAAACGCTTGCAAACATTGTCGGCAACCAGCACGCCAGAGCCGTCGGCCGCCTGAGCGGTAATCTGCTCTTCTATTGTCAGGTCAGACTTCAATACATTTCCTGCAATACTTACTTAGCTACGTTTCTTCAGCCCGCTTTTCATATCTCGAATCAAATAAGCAATTTGCAAATTGAGCAATACTTCTTGCGAGTCGATATCGACTTTGAGAATATCGGCAATTTGCTCGAGACGATAACGCAAAGTGTGGCGATGAATAAAGAGTGAGCGAGCGGTGGAATTGAGATTGGCACCATGTTCGACATAGACGCGCAGAGTGTCGACCAGCTCTGACTCCCACTCTTCATCGTAAGCCTCAAGAGGGCTCAAATTTTCTTCTAAAAATCTGTCTGACTCGGGATGATCGATAATCAAATAGAGCAATCGCTTGAAACCGAGCTCGGCATAACCAAGTAAAAATTCGCCCTCGGCATCGATCATCGAACCAATCACCAGAGCCTGGCGAGCTTCGCCGTAGGCGTCGGGAAGATCAAGAGCGGTAATCACCACACGCCCAGCACCCAGTCTGACTTTGATACCAGGGTTGAGGGCTTTAATGCGGGCGTTCAACGTCTCGGCCTGAGGAAGCCAGGGCTCAGGCGATTTTTCTTTGTAGGGAATAACAAAAGCGCGCATGCCTTCCGCTTCGCACGAAATATATGTGTCGTCGGGATAGGCGACGCTGTGATGGGTAGCAGGGACATTTGGATCTTCGGCAAAACTGGCACTGACGGCAAAGACAAGAAATCCTTCGCAGAGGTCAAATCCAAAATGTCTGTCTAAGCGCTCTTGATCGGCTGCAGAAAGGGTGCGTCCCGAAAGCAAATCTTTGAGCAAAGTTTTCTGGGTGACTGAAAATGTGGGCGAATCTTTCAGGCGGTGCGAAAAGTCGACCTTGCACGCCAGAGTAAGCGGGTGCATATATTCCGAAAGGGCGGCCACATCGTCTTGCGGCCGAATCATCACCGAGACGTATCCGGCAATCAAATCACCCAGCGGAACAGGAAATACTAGACGGCGACCAAAGCTGAAAGGCACCATATTGATATCAGCGCTGCTTTCAAAATGTCGGTTGCTTCCCGGCACAATGGCCTCTTTGCTTTTCTGATGAGTACGCAAAGCAGCCTGACCTTCTTCTTCCAGATTTTTTTGCTGGCTTACTGGCGTGGCTCCCATATTGCGGGCGGCCAGCACTTTAAACTCAGCAGTCTCCACCACCAGCGGGCGATTGAGCCAGCCGGAGACTGTTTCAATCAAACCATCGAGCCCTTCTTCCAGCACGATGCTGAGCATAGCTGAATAGAGCCTGGCTGATGAAAGTTTAAGTTCGAGCAGAAAAACTGAACGAAAATCTTCGATTACTTGCAAGGGGTCGCCATAACCCGGCACCACAATTAGTGCCACTTGCTCTTCCTGACAGCGCTTGATTAAACGCTTCATGGCGGCGTCAATCAGTGAAGGAGCAAGAACCGGAGCCGGCGTCGGCAGAGCCACCGGAGCAGAGCCCTGTGCCGCCACGGCACCACCGGAGCCACCGCTGCCGCTGGAAAAGTCAGCGATAGATTTAACTATGACAAGAGCTGACAGCTGCGAAAGGGCCGATAATTCGATTTTGCTCAAGACATCTGAGCGGGTCACCACCAGGCTGCCGGGGCGAGGCTCGGCACCGATGCTCGATACTACCTGCGAAACCTGGCGATCGAGTAATTCATTTCCCACCAGCACCTGTGCCTCTGCTAAAGAGTCAGAGGAAAGCAGTTGTTTGACCGATGGGTGAATTGAATATGGTGCCTGCGTCATAGCGACCTGTCAAAAAAGCAGAGTCTTCCCTATTTTAGCGCGAGCGCAATCACATGCGGCAAGATATACTTGAGCAAGAGTATATACAGTAGAGCTTTTAGATAAAACTTTGACTTTTCAGTAGATTTTCTTCGTAGACCTATTGAGGTTTTCCAGACTTTGAGTAATATTTAATACAGTCGCAACCAACCACTTCCTGACCTTAGCCTAGAAAGAGCTATCGATGAACCGAAACGAGCACGCCAAAGCATTAGACACCAGATTATTGGGCCTATTCGAGCACAAAATCCTTGAATTCACTAAGTTTTCAGAGGAAAATCCCAATACCGCACCGATCACCATGCTGATTGCCGGCCTGTACAAAGACCTGGCAGATATCGTTAAAAAGTAGAAAATGCCAAGAAATTGCTGAAGAGGGGCGCCCGCGGCCCTTCTTTTTGTTGGGAATTTTTTTCAGTGAACAAGTGAAGAAGGGCAGATGAGTATTCCTCCCATTTACATGGCTACTACCAGGCGCTAATCTGGGCTCCTGAGAACCGAGCGCCAGGAGCGGCACAATTATGGACATGCCTTTTTATGCAATCAGCGGCCTGATCGCCATTTGCATACTGGTTTTCATCGCCGAATCAGACCGGCTGCTTTCATACATCAAGCCCAAGCCAAAAATTGTCAATTCCAATTGCTGGGGCACCTATGAAGGAATTCGCTCCGACGCCATCGTCGGCACCATTGAAGTCAAACCATTGCCGGGCAAACAGAAAATCATCGGTGGCAGCACCACCTACGCCGCCGGCCGTGGTGTCAAAATGAACGGCAGCTGAGCACGTGAGCCACAACAAAAGTTTCGCCTTAAGCCTGGCAGCCCTGGCTTTGATCTGGGGAAGCCCAGCCTTCAGTTATTCGCAAGTAGAAATAGAAGCCATGCACAGCAAGGCTTCAGACAATCTGCCGCCTATTGGTGAAGCGCTCAAATTCAGCTATTCAAAAGAATGCAAAGACGAGTTTGTCAGTGCTTGTACTAAAGGTAAAGCCGCCATCGATAAAGCGGTGGCAGCCGAAGGTGCCGACAAGCCCAAGCATTCACTCTGCGTCGTCTCCGACATCGACGAAACCATTCTCGACAACCGCGCTTTCATCAAACGCGAAGTGGCCAAAAATGCCAAAGAAGTAAACTGGGGTGCATTTGAGCAATGGGTGCACGAAGCCGATGCGGCGCCGCTCAAGTCATCCATCGACCTGCTTGCCTACGCCCGCAAAAAGGGCCTGGCAGTGTTCTTAATTACAGGCCGCATTGAAAAGCTGCGCCGTTCCACCATTAGCAACCTGATCAAAGCTGGTATCACATACGATGGCCTCTATATGCGACCGGACGCTGACAAAAGTAGTGCGGTGCCGATGAAAAGTGCCTACCGCAAACAAATTGAAGCTATGGGCTATGAAATTGTGGTTAATATCGGTGACCAGTATTCAGATCTGGCCGGCGGTCACGCCGTAGACGGCGAAAAGCTGCCTAACAAAATGTATTTCATCAAATAGCTCTGATTCGTGGTTCGTCGTTCGTGGGAAAATACGTCCGGACGTTATTTTGTCGTGCAGAAGCACACTATCTGGCCAGGCGACCTGATGTGATGCTGTCGTAGCTGATTACGCCTATGTCACGCAAAAGCTGGGCTTGCTGAATATTGAAATTGATGATGGCCTGAGCCTTACGCACCAGTGCCTGGGTAAAGTCACGCTGAGCGTTAATGACATCGATGTTGGTGCCCACGCCATTAGCCAAACGTACACGTGAGAGACGCAGTTCTTCGGCTGACGACAATACTTCTTTAGTGGCCACTTCAATCTGGCGCTCGGCTGTCAGGCTGGTGAGGTAGCTGGTGCGTACTTGTTGAAGAGTATTGATCACAGTCTGGTTGACCCGCAGAGTGTTCTGCCGTGCCACCGCCCGTGCCGCCTGAATATTCGAAAGGTCAGGCACACCCATGCCGAGGAAATTCCAGTCAACCCGCACACCGATTTGGTATGACTTACGCAAACCGCGATCGGCTTGCACGCTGGGATTATAAACAGCACCCACAGGCACCACCGACTGCGGGGCGCTGATAACCGCTCTGGCATTTTGCACGGTGATTGTCTGGGCAGTAAATGCCGGCGCCACCAAAGGTACGAGAGAAACTGAAGGAATAGTATTTAGAGTGGTATTACCAAGTGTTTGACCGTTGCCGTTATAACCGCCAAAAAATTGAAACTGCGGATAGAGCGGTGCTGCCTGAACTTGAATATTGCGTTTGGCAGCCAGTCTTAGCTGTTCAAATTGTTTAAGTTCTGGGCGATTTAAAATAGCGATGTTGATCAAATGGTTGATGTCGAGATTGGGATCAACCAGACGCACTTTGCGTACTTCAGATTCTACTGACAGTAAATTGACGGCATTATTCAAATTGAGAGCGGTAGCCAGATCGATAGCTGAGCGGCGCAAATCTACTTCTTGCGTCAGCAGAGACTGTTCGTCGCGAGCCAGCTGCGTTTCTGACTGCAATACTTGAAAGCGAGTGCCGGTGCCGGCTCTTTCTAGCTGCTGGTTGAGTAGAACCTGTGCTTTCGACACGTCTACGGCCCTGGTTTGAATCTGCAGCAAAGCTTGATTTTGCACCAGGTTGTAATACAAGCGGGTGACATTGAGCAGAGTGTCGTTGATGGAAGCCTTCAGGCCTTGTTTAGCGGCGCGAAAATTATGCAAGTTGGAAAGGCTGGAAAATAAAACGCTGCCACCACGGAAACCGTAATATCTAAAACCGGCTGTGGTTGTGACAAAGGGGTTGCCGAAGCTGACTGGAATGATACCGCCAATCAGTGATGAACCTGCTTGATACTGCGAGTTGTAGCTGAGCAAGGCGTCTGGCAAAAATCGTCCCAGTGAATTACCAAGAATCCATTTGTTTTGCGTCACCACTTCGCGCTGAATGCGAATATCGAGATTATTATCGAGAGTGTATTGCACCACTTCTCTCAGTGAAATCGGCTGAGTATAAGTGGCTTCCAGACGAATGGGCGGTAACTTCGCCCCCAGGCTCATGAGCTGATCGCCCATGGGCAGCCTTAACTCAATGGCCTCGCCTTGCAAAAAGCGCTTACGAAATTCTTCCGCCTGTGTGTTGACCACATCATAGTCACCCTGACGTTCGCGGGCTGTGAGCCCCGACGCGTCCAGTGGCTTGGCCCGAGCATCAGCGGACAAACCGGTGCTGGCGTTAGTGTTGGCGGTGGACCCAGAGCTTGTGTTCACAACTGGGTCAGGCGGTCTCACCGCTGAGTTATCGGTGAAGCCGGGTGTCTCACGTAAATCGGGTGTTGGCGACGACGGCGAAATGGCAGGGCGCAAAGGTAAGTCAGTGGCGGTATTTATGCCCAGGCCTCCAGTGCCGGTACTCGCACCTGGGGCAACGTTGGCGGGGCCGGTTGAGACGGGAGCATTGCCGGAAGAGCCATAGACAGTGGCTGCGCCGGGGCTCGCCGGAGTAGCTGAGCTGGCCGGTTGGTTGCGGGTGAGAGCGCCGGTGCCTTGATTGGTGCCGGTTCCGGCGCCAGCTCTGGCCCCGGTTTCGGTATGACCTGGAGTATAGGCGTCTTGAGCCAGAAGCGGATAGCTCGTACTCAAACTCAAACCATAAGCCAGGCTCATGGCCAACAAAAGTGGCGTGCGCATTTTTCTACTAACTATCTGGGACACCATCATAAAAATTGCTCAAAGATCCCTAGCATTAAACAACCAACTAATCGACCAGTCAATTATTATTTCACCAATTTTTGCACAGCTTTAAAGTTCTCAGTGCCTGATTCAACCAGCATTTCAAATAGACACATTTCGACAGTGCTCGGTAACGCTCCCGCTGCATACATCTTGGCTAAACCGGCCGCTTTATTCTCGGCCGCTCGACTACCAAGGGCGTCTGTAACCAAATGCACGACATAACCTTTTTTCAGCAAGTCGTGCACCGACTGATTGACGCAAACATGTGTCTCAATGCCGCAAACAATTATTTGTTTGCGATCGAGCTTTTCAAGATGTTTGTCAAAGCCTTTCGCACCAGAGGCGCTGAAGCTCATTTTTTCAAACATCTGCACGGGCTTGACGGCCAGCTTCTCTGCAATTTCGGGCACGGTTGGCCCGAGGCCGCTGGTGTACTGCTGTGTGACAACAACCGGCAGGCCTAAAATGTGAGCACTTTCTACCAACACAGCTATCTTTGCCGCCACATGTGCGAATTGATCAATGTGCTCGCGAAAACGCTCCTGAACATCAATGACCAGGAGCACGGCGCGCTCTGCATTTACTAAATTTTTGTGCCGACCCATCTATCTATGTCTCCACTGACAAAAGCCTAACAGGCAAGCCTGTTCTCTACGTGAACAGCGACAAATAAAGAGGCTCTGGCGAGTTAGGAAAAACTCACAAGCCCGGAAATGCAGCGGGGCAAAATATGCGAAGTGTGAAGTAACGTTGATCTGTAGTCGCCTTTTCTTGCCCCGGGGATGTATGGTATAAGTTGCACTGTACGGGGCGTTAGCGCAGTTGGTAGCGCGCTTCAATGGCATTGAAGAGGTCAGGGGTTCGACTCCCCTACGCTCCAATTTTTTGTTTTCATGGCATTTGGCCTGCAAAAAGATGTTTTTCTTGCGCAGTTAGCTCAAGCGTGGCAAAGTATAAACTGCACTTCAGTTACTGGGTTATCTCTGATGAAGGCCCCTAAACAACGTCACGCAGTTTCGATCGCCATATCAATAGGCTTAGTTATTTTTGGTCTGGTGATGTCTTTTGTGCAAGATATCGTCCGACTGCCGGTGACGATCATGGCCGCTTGCACAAGAGTTACAGCCCCGGCCAGGCCTGACTTTTCCAAGTATGACGCATTACTGAAAAGCATCGTCAAAGACGGCAAAGTAGATTATCGCAAAGCCAAAAGTGAACCATTACTGGGTGCGGCTTTAGACGCACTGGCCAGCACCAGTTGCGAACACTTCGCCAGCAACGATGACATTATTTGTTATTGGATCAATGCTCACAATCTGCTCTGCATCAAACTTATAGCCGATCACTACCCTCTTGAAACTCTCTTTTCCATCAAGCGAAAATTTATCGCCGACCGTTTTGTGGTGGGCGGAAAATCGATGTCGATTGAAGAAATTTTGATCGATAGAATTCACCCACGCATCCTCGGCGGCGACCGCAAAATTGCTTCACCATCAGTGGCAATTTTTCTTATCTGCCGCGGCGCGATTGGCTACCCCCGTATCATTGATCACGCCATCACCGCTTCTACTATGATGGCCGATATGTCCAACAACATGGATCTCTTTTTGCACGACCCCCAAAATGTCGAGTACAAGCCAAACTTATCGATTTTAGACATCTCCCAATTTTTCCAGTGGTATCGAGACGTCTTCGGCCAGGGCTTCACTGATCCCTGGGAGTTCGTGCTCTATCATTACGATAAAGACGATAAAGATACGCCTGATGCCCAATTAGAGAAACGATTTATTGGCAAGTTCAACTGGAGCGTCAATGACCTTAAATAACGTGGCCTGGCGAGCAACGGCTACTCTGGCCACCGCAACCGTGGCACTGCTGACGAGTTCTTGCGCTACCAGCGCGCAAGTCGAAGGCGGCGATACTACCGGCAGTACCGTAAGCATAGTTAAACCACTGGTGCCCGTAAAAAAATATGTGCGGCCAGAGCTCACTGCCGAGCGTCCTCTATTAATTGTTTATCCCTCACCGGCAGCCAGTGTTCCGTCTTCCGGCTCATTTATCATCGGCTCTACTTATCCAGCCCATGGCGTTACAATTAACGGACAAAATGTGCTCGTTAATAAAGAGGGCTTTTTCGCTCACGTGATTACGCTCAATCGAGGAAAAAATCAGTTTGATTTACGCGTCAGCAATGGCGAAGGCAATCAGATTTATAGTCAATCGCTGGATGTACAAAGAGAAAAGGCGCGTCAATCGCTTTCTGCCGATTCTTTTGAATTTGCCAAAGACAGCTTTGAACCCAAAGATGATCGTGGCGTCAACGTTGGTGAAATCATCGAATTTGCCGTGCGCGCCACTCCCGGCGCTCAGGTGCAAGTTATTCTCGGCAAAAAACATATTGCCCTCTCTCCTATAAATAAAAGAAAAAATGCCACTGCCACAAAACTCCCTGGTGCCGCCATAAATCGCGGTATGGAAGCGGCCTACGGTCAGATGTTTCAACGTCATGCCGCAGCCCCGGACCTTTATATCGGACTCTACCGGGTAGAAACAGGCGACATCTTTGAGCAAGAGCATCCTCGCTTTGTTTTGCAAAAAGCCGGTCAGAGTATCACCACCGCTGGTGCTGCCGCGATAACAGTTTTGCGCCAGCCTCAAATCGCCCGCACCGCCCATGATCAAACAATCACGAGAGTTGCTCCTGACTTGGCCCGCTTAACTCCGCTGCCTCAAGGTGTGCGGCTTCTGGTAGACGGCTATCAAGGCGAAAATATTCGCTGCCGCTACACCCCATCGAAGCATATCTGGATTAAAAGAGAAGATCTGGATTTTGAAGAAAGCGGCAGCCCTGCACCAGAAGCAGTGGCACGGACAATTATGGTTAAACAAGATGCTTATGGCGAAAGCTTAGTCATTCCCCTCAGCCAGAGGCTGCCTTTTTTAATCGAGCAAAATCTCAAACCTAATCATTTGACTGTCAAAGTCTATGGTGTGAGCGCCGACACCGACTGGGTTTATCAGGCTCCCGCCGACAGCGGCAATTCGCACTTAATTGAAAACGTTAGCTGGAAACAACCAGAAGACCATGTCTATCAAATCGATGTGGATTTAAGGGGCCCGCGTCAGTGGGGCTATTTTGCCGACTTCGACGAAAATAATCTCAATATCCATATAAAGAATGCGCCGCGCATTAAATTCCCTGCCGCCGTCAGCAGCACAGAACCAGGCAACTCAGACGCGTCGCCTGGCCCCAGGCTGGAAGGCCTATCAGTCTGTATCGACCCTGGTCACGGCGGCAAAGAAACCGGTGCCATCGGTCCATCGGCCATTCGCGAAGCTGAAATCAATCTGGCCATCGCCTTGAAATTGCGCGATTTGCTTAAGGCTGACGGAGCCACTGTTTTTATGACCCGCGAAGACGATAGCGACGTGTCACTCAATGACCGGGTTGATTTTGCCAAAAGCAAAAAGGTCGATTTGCTGATTTCAGTGCACAATAATGCTTTGCCGGACGGCCGCGATCCGGTTAAAGAGCACGGCACATCCACTTACTGGTATCACCCCCAGTCGCAAGAGCTGGCCCGCGCCCTGAAAAACGGTGAGGCCAAAGCACTTAGTTTTCCTGATATCGGCGCGCGTTATCAGAACCTGGCACTCTGTCGACCAACCAATATGCAAGCCGTACTAGTAGAAGTGGGCTTTGTCTCAAACCCTGATGAATACGCACAGCTAATTAGTGCCGCCGGGCAATCAAAAGCCGCTCAAGGCGTACTCAACGGTTTACTTTATTACTTCGGCCGCAATTAGGAATCAATGAAACCAGACAGGGCTCTTGCCATCGACATCGGTAATTCAAGAATTTGTTGCGGACTTTTTCTCGACGATGAATTAAGCGAAACCTGGAATTACAGCACCAGTGACCCGGCCACAGCTGCCAGCCACCTCAATAGCCTGAACAGCAAATATGGCCGCGGCCTGATTGCGGTGTCATCGGTGGTGCCCACCACTTTGCCTGAAATGGTGGCAAACTGGCCGCAGGCACAAGACAAAATTTTTGAAGTGACCGCACGCAGTCAAAATTTGCTTTCAGGACTTTATGAGACCATGGGTTCCGATCGCATCGCTAATGCGGCCGCCGCTTATAAGCTGCACACAGCTGAAGCGGAGGCCGCCATCGTCATCGACTTCGGTACTGCCACCACTCTTACGGCAGTGAACAACAAAGGCAATTTTCTTGGTGGCATGATCACTCTAGGTCTGATAAAAACTTTTCAAGCTCTGCATTATTCAACAGCACAGCTGCCTGAGCTTTCAGTGCAAGAGGTAGAAAGTCATTCTATTTCTTCGCCGCTGGCTTTCGATACACAAATGACAATCGAGCGCGGTTGCGTTATCGGACACATTGGATTGGTCAAACACTGGATAGAAAGGGCACTGAAGAGCCTTCCCAGTAAAACCACCGTTATAGCCACCGGCGGATTGGCACCACTTCTGGCACCAGCGGTGGAGCTATTTGATCATGTCGATATCAACTTAACTTTGAAAGGTATCAAAATTATTGGCGAGGCGGCAAGGCACCAAGCGGGTCAAGTTTAAAGCTTGTTTCTAACTGCTCACGATAGGCCATGTTGGTCAGTGCCTCTACCGAATACAGCTCATCATGCCAATAACTTGCTTCGCGATCCTTAAGTTCTTCCAAACGCTTGAGCAAATTGGCCGGTATAAGCTCGTCTTGCATTAAGTCCTCAAATTCTAGTTTTTATATTGGTGCAAAAAAATGTGGTATCAATCCACAACTTCAGTTTAGTTCGCTTTCTAGATTTCGCAATTCTTGACTTCTGCGTATATGCGATAGAAACGCGCGCCGGGTGAGCTTCTTCAAAGTGCAAGAAAAAAACCGAATCTAAGAGTTTGCGAATATATATCAAAGCGGTATTTTCAGCCGGCAAGCAGACAGAGATCAGCAGTACTTTCTCATAAGCGGTTTTTTATCGGACCTTTGCTAAGATGGAATTGACAAATACTCGGGGCCAGCACTATGAATTTGAAACTACGCCTTGAAAAGCTGTGCGACACCCGCTCGTGGGTGCGCTTGCACTTTATGGACGGCACCAGCCTGATTGGCCGGGTGTTGCGCATCGGCCACGACTACGTCGAAATCGAATCGTACGGTGAAGCCGACCGCCACGGTATTCCAGAGTATTCGAAACACCTCATACCGCTGGGCTTATGCAAATATCTGACCATCGACTCGGCCCACTTTGCTGAAGCTGAACGGCGCAGACTGGACTATGTTTCGCAGCTGGAGTCCAATCCGGACACGATTTCAGAGTTAGAACACTAATTTTGAAGATTTACGCCCGGGCGCAAATCTTCTAGCTAAGTCTTAGCGCTCAACTTATGTTATTCGCTTACGTTTTTCGCTCCAACCCTCTAAATTGCTCTGCTTAGCCCGCGCTACCGCCAGGGCACCGTCCGGCACAGCTTTGTTCACAACGCTGCCCGCCGCTACTACCGCTTCCACTCCTAGCTCTACCGGTGCCACCAGCACTGAATTGCTGCCGGTGGAGGCGCCGTCATTAATGACTGTGCGCGCCTTTTTCTTGGTCAGATGATCATAATTGGCGGTAATAGTGCCGGCGCCGATATTGACGTTGTTGCCTAAAGTGGCGTCACCGATATAGCTCAAATGCGAGACATTTGATTTGTTGCCCACTTGCGCTTTTTTCAATTCGACAAAATTGCCCACTTTCGAATTGTCGCCCACACTGTTGCCTTCACGCATGTGAGCAAAAGGGCCGACTTTACAGTTTTCGCCAATAGTCGAATCATTCATATGTGAATTGACTACAGATGATCCGTTGCCGACTTTGACTCGCCCTTTCATTACCGTGTACGGGCCAATATGACAGCCGGCGCCGATTTCAATGTTGCCGATTAAATAGCAGCCGGGCAAAACCACTGTTTCTTCGCCGATGGTTACTTCTGGTGCAATCCATGTAGATCTCGGATCAATAATGGTGACACCGGACTCTAGAGCCAGTTTGGTAGCGGTAATATCGCGCAAATGCACTGTCGCCTCAGCCAACTCCACTCGTGAATTAATACCGCATACTTCACGGAAGTCAGTCAAGACAACGGTCTCAGTGACATGCTTATGATGATAGGCCCATGCCACCAGATCGGTCAGATAATATTCTTTCTGGCGATTGTCACATGAAAGTGAGCTCAAACCGGCAGCCGCAGCTGGCCATTCAATGCAGTATATTCCGGTGTTGACTTCGGTTATTAGTTTTTCGCCGGGCGAACAATCTTTGTCTTCGACAATGCCTCGCACTTTTCCATCTTGATCGCGCACCATTCTGCCGTAATTTTTCGCATCAGGTACAACGGTACTTAAAGCGGTCACCACTGCTTTTGTCTCGCGGTGAGTAGCAAGAAGTTTGGCCAGAGTGTCGCTTTGCAAAACCGGAGCGTCGCCTACAGTGACGAGCAGCGTACCGGTAAAATTCTCTAAGGCCGGTACTACTTGCATAACAGCGTGGCCGGTGCCCAGTTGCGGTGACTGCAAATGAGTGGAGAAGGGGCAAATGGGCGGATTTTTGTCAACGAATTCGTTGACGACCTCTGAAGAGTGTCCCACCACGATGTGCAAATGCTCGAGACCAAGAGCACCCACGGCGTCCATAACTCGGCTGAGAATGGCGCGTCCCATTACTTCATGCAGCACTTTCGGCCGACTGGACTTCATTCGTTTGCCCTGACCGGCAGCCAGCACGATCGCTCTAACAGGTAGCATGATTTACTCCATAAATGCAGAGTAAATGATTATAAGCCATAAAAAAAGACCTCACCGCAGTGAGGCCTTTTGAAATGTCCGCAGTGTTGGTGCCGCCCCAACAGACTCAATCCCTTGTGTCTCTCGTACTGGAGTTCCTGCGATGAACAAGTATATTATTTCCTATCAAACCTCATAAAACCTACGCTTTTAACCTTTCGTTTATTATGCCCGTAACAAGCGTAATACAACGTGGCATATACAATATGTACACAGAACCCTGACCGTAGTACCACTTTAACCTGGCTATAAAATAGACGGAATGACTACAAAAATGTTTCCACGGTGTTACAAAGAAACTTTAAGGGCAGCCCAAAAGCTTCACTGTTATTGCCTTTTCCTCATTACAAGTGCGGCGTTTTTAGTCACAAGTTATCAGCCGGCGCAGGGACAATACCGCAAACCGCAAGCAAGACCGGCGGCAAGTGGAGCGGCGGGAGTCTATCCTGAATATCGCAGCCGTTATGGCAGCGTGCACTGGGTTCGTGACCAGATGCCGCTCAAGGTCTACATTTCGCCTGGTCTGACTTTAGACAGCATTATGGATCCCAAATGGGGCGCGCCCGTCGCCAACACGGACAACCTGCCCGCCTGGCCCAATGTAGTGGCCGATGTGGTCTCCAGCCCCGAGCAATTTCAGGCCCTTAAACCGGCTGACGGCTACGTGGCCGGCCATTATCAGGCGGCCATGGAAGGCGTGCTCTCATGGAAGATTTTCGAGCGCGAGGGGCTCTTCTCTTATCAATTGACAGATGACCCCGGTGAAGCAGACATTTACGTCTTCTTTACCAATCACTTTGTGGGCAAGAACGGCATGGCGCTCTTCGCTCAAGACGTTCGCGGATACACGTCGAAGACCAACTTTCCTTATAAGGCAATACTGGCTGGCGGCCAAGCTGATTTCAAACCGGCTGTAATTGTGCTGCGCACCACAGATGGTCAGGGCCAGCCCATGTCACTGGGAAAATTGAAAGCAGCCGCCACTCACGAATTTGGCCACGCACTGGGCATCGAAGGCCACAGCACTAACCCCGCAGACTTAATGAGCCTTTATTATGGCCGGGGAGTAATATCGCCCAACGACGCAGCTACAATCAGGCATCTCTATCATCTGACGCCAGATTTAATACCGTAGAAAAATTACGATCGCAATGACTGATTTTGACGATTACCAATCAAGACGACCGAAGCCCAGGCCTACAAGGATGCCGCGCGCCTATCAGGCCAAAGAAGCCCAAGACGACGACGACTTAGACGACTTCAAAGATGACTTTACTCAGCGTGCCCCTGAAACCAGACGTGAGCCCAAAGAAACCTATTTTTCGCGCAGTCGCAAACCGACGAGGCCGGAAAGTTTTGATCCACGAGCTAGCGAGATCAAAAAGAAAGGCAAAGGAAAATCATCGCTAAGTGAAGATGATAAGCAAAGCAGAAACAAAAAACTTCGCAGCCTACTCAGTAATCAGGCCCTCTGCCTGGTGATCATTTTCGGCTTGATGGGTGCCTTTAACTGGATGGCCACTGATTACAGCGGTGAATACATCAGTCAGGATAAAAATCTGGGGCTGGTCAAACTTTCGCTGATACGCCGTGCCACCACCATTGATGGCGAGCTTTATTACAAAGATACTCCAGCACTGGAAATGCAACAGGGCGATCAACCTAAAGACGGCCAGGTTGACCTGACCTTCGTCAATCAAAATAAATGGGCCGTTCGTCCTCGCTCCATTCTGCGTGCTCGATTTATCGGTACCATTGACGGCTCTGTGGCAGAGGGCGCCGTGGTAGACGCTCGGGGCAGCCATTCGGTGCGATTGACCAAAAACATCGTGGCATCGCTATTTAAACAGCTGCAGGCGCACATTCCCACATGGAGAACACCGCCGCCACCGACATTTTTCCGTGTTCCAGAGCAATCAGTCACGCCCATTCCCGGGCAAACGCGTTTCAACCAGACTTCCAACGGTGGTGCCGTCAATCTCAATCGCCGCCCGTCCACAACTAACGGGGCTGGGGCAGGTCAAGCAGTAGAAGCGCCGCCGCAGCCGTTCAATTTGACTTCACCATTCAAACAATTTCAGGCTAAATAGTTGTACTAATACTAGTATTAGCGGCAGCAGCAGGGCCATGAATAAGTTCGATTACAGTTGCTGCCGGCGGGCAGAACAGGCGAATATTGCTGCGCGGATCGGCTCCCAGACCACGAGAAACATGTATTTTAGTGCCGCCCACATCAATCATGCCTGAAGCGTTTTTTCTCGACAATTCAGAATCAGTTATTAAAGCACCAAGGCCGGGCACCCGAATTTGCCCACCATGAGTATGTCCACCAAAGGCCGCATGAAATCCGGCTTTTGAAAAAGTATCCAGATATTTAGGCACGTGAAAAAGAGCCAGCTTGAGGGCGTCGTCAGGAGCCTCCGCCATTAGTTTCTGCAATTCGCTCTCGGCAATGCCGAAATAATCGATACCAACAATAAAGATGTTTTCTTCGCTGATGGAAACGCTCTCGTTCACTAGAACCTTAAATCCACCGGCTTCTAATGAAATGCGATGGGGCTCCACATTGTTGCGTTTAGCCGGATGTCTGTACTTACGATTGAGGCGGCCAAAAGTTTTATTGAAAATAGAATAGTCATAATAATCATGGTTGCCGAAAACCGCGTAAGCGCCTAAACGCGGCTTGCGACTGAGCAGGCTGGGACCGTACTTGAGGCCATCGAGAAATTCAAAAACGTCACCGGTCAGAATCACCAGATCATAATCTTCGTCTGTAATCTGGCGAATAAATTGCACTTTTTCATCATCGTTACCAGATAAATGCAAATCGGAAATATGCAAAATTTTCAAGCCTTGCTTAGCGCCGGCCGCACCGCCAATGGTGCCTGTACGAACTCTAAGTTGCTCCAGGCGAAAGCGTTTGGTTTCCACTCTGGTGCCATAATAAAAAAGACCAAGACCCAGTGTAGTCGCTGTCAGACCGGCCAGACCGAGATAAAGCTTCCAGTTGTGGTCGCCTGTACTTTTAGAAAAATTTTTATAAGTAGGCCTAGACAAACTCTTCCACCACATGGTAGCGCTCTGTCGGTTTTACCTGTGGAGTAGCCCGCGGGCTCAACTCTGGAGCCACCAGTGTCTGCGTCAACCAGCGGCAAGGAAAAGCCAGACCGACTAGTATTATGCTGCTCAAAACGTCATAGGGCAGCGGATACCAGCTCATATTGCGAGCCAGTTGAAAGACCCAGGGTTGCCAGGCCAGCGAAGCGCGATTGCCGTCCAACAAATAAGAAACGAGACAGCTGCCGAGCAAATAGAAAATTCCTGACAGATGCACCACTGTCAGCCCGGCGGCAATAGAAAGAATTTGAGTCAGAGTTCTGCGCGGGCCGCGGGTAATCATTCCCACTACCGCTGCTGCTGGAATGAGAGCGAGGAGATAACCAAAACCGGGCTGCTGGTAATAATCTAGACCGCCACCGGAAGCAAAAGAGTGAATGCCTAAAAATGGCCCGATCAAACCAAAGAAAACAAATGTGGCGCATGCACTGGCACCAATAACTGGCCCGAACACGTATCCGACAAAAATAGCGGCGGCAGCCAGCGGCGTATAGAAAGTCTTGCGCACCGGAGCATTCGGTTTGTTCAAAAGCGGCACATGGCTCTCAAGATAATTCTCGACTTTGACCTTGTAACGCTCAGGAACGAGGTGATAGCCGTCCCGCACCTCATTCTCGCCAAAAGCGATGAGATTGCGTTGGCTGGCCACCGGCACTTCAAATGAAGTGAACTGTGCCAGAAAGAGCACCAGCATGCCTAAGACGGTCAGAATAATCTGACCTAAAGCAGACCTGCGTTTGATGCGAGGTGAAATATCCTGTGCAACTAAACGCAAATGAACCTCCAGCCGTATAACCCGTCTATTTTCGTTTGCCGCCTTATGACAAGTCAACCCCTGCTATATCCAGAGCATGACCACTAGTAGCGACTTTTTTGGCAATATTGTCCGATTTAAGGTAAGTTCTCGACTGAAGAGCGCGTATCGTCGCCGTCACATTCGAGCTCAGGTCGCATGAATAGCTTATCCAGCGCGTCTAAATCGCCGGCAACTTCCGCTACTCCCCGCTCTTTTACCCTTTTCTTAAATAAAGTGAGGAAATCAGGGGAGGTAAGACGGTCAGTCCACAAAACCATGGCGTCTTCGTCATTGTCTTGATAGTAGTTGGGGCGAATGCCCAGACTGCGAAAACCATATTTACCATACAAACGTTGGGCCGATTCGTTAGAGATGCGCACTTCTAGAGTGACCAGGTCGGCGGCCATTTTGCGCGCCTGAATGATGTCGTTAACCAGTAAGCGCTCGCCCACATGCATGCGGCGGTAATCAGGATGGACAGCCAAAGTGGTGATGTGCGCTTCTTCGCCGATTAACCAATATCCTGAATAACCAATCAAATGACCTTCACCGTCGCGCGCGGCAAAATAATGGCCGCTGGCGTTAAGCAGCTCATTCATAAACGACTGGCGCGACCAGTGATGCGAGCCGAATGCCACGGGTTCGATTTCCATGACTTCTTCGAGATCGCCCATGGTAAGAGCGCTAATCTCAATTACTTTCGACTTTTTCGATAGCATTGCCTTTTTTCAGTGTCACTGATGCGCCCCGCAAATAGAGCGGCTCTGTTAGCCGATAGTGAAATGCAGCGGGCTCGGTTATACCTTTCAAAGATACCCGAAGCCAGGCAATTTTGGCTTGTTCTGCAGCAATATTCTTAACGGGCGGCAGCAATTTGCTGTTCTCTAATTGCGGCAAACGCTCCAGGGCACTGGCGTCGCAATACCATTGGGGGGCCAACCCACGCTCTTCCACCATGGCCTCATAAGTGAGGTAGCGCGGCAAGACTACGGCGCTGACGTCGGTAAACTCCATGTCGCGACTTTCAGCCGGCGCGTACACCGCCATATAACAATGAGTGCGCGACGCTTCTTTGATTATTCCCAGCGCGGTTTTTGACTGCAAATCAAAGCAGGCCAACTCAAGGGAATTGACGGGGACAAGCGGCACTTTCAAAGCCTGGGCGATGGTGCGGGCGGTGGTGATGGCGACGCGAATGCCGGTAAATCCACCAGGGCCAATACCGACAGCCAGACAGGCGATGTCTGCTTTGGCGCGACCAGACTCGCTTAAAAGTTTGTCGATTGTGGGAATAAGCAGGCTTACCGATTCCTGGCGATTGGTTTTCTTGCCGCCCACAGGTGGAGCTGAAAGAGGCAGCCGGGGATCGTGAGCAGCAAGCTCACCAAAATCAATGCGCTCCTGAGCAAGTATTTTGCCACCAGATTCGGTGTCACCAGAATTATGGCCAGTGCCACCTTCAAAAAGAGCAACCGTCAGTTCACGGCCACTGGTATCGAAGGATAGAAAAAGCATTACTTGTCTTTATTGAGCTCAGGCGTAAGCTCGGCCTGACCAGGCAATTCACCCAGGTGGGCCATAGTGTCGTCTACCGAATTTTCATGCTTACCATTGCCGTTGGCGGCCTTAAATTGGCTTTCCAGTTCGTTACTCGATATAGGGTCGATTTCGGCCGTAACTTCGCCATCAACTTCAATAAGATCTGAGCCGCTGCTAGAAGGTTCACCATTAGTAGAGCCGGCCATAAGTTCAGCCATGCCCGGGCCGTTCAACAGGGCTTCCAGCTCTTCAATACTGAGCGCACCGTCTTCCTGGCCGAAGCTTTGCGCTTCTTGCACTTGCTTGATGATATTGATCAGATCTTCTGGAGACATGCCTTCTGGAAGATTCTCGAAAGTCAAATTATCCAGATCGTCAATCTCTATAGATTGAGGCTGAGCGCGGAAGATTTGCTGAATCGCTTCGGTTTGAATACTGCGCAGAAGCTGGTTGAACATGTTGAAGGCTTCGCGTTTATATTCTTGTAGCGGGTCTTTTTGCGCGTAGGTGCGCAGATTGATACCATCGCGCAGAAGGTCGATATTGTGCAAATAATCGACCCATTTGCTGTCGATATTGTGCAGCAAAACCTGCCGCTCAAATTCGCGCATATCTTCGGCACCAATGTGCTCTTCTCTGACTTTGTAGGCCAACTCCAGATCTTCCCAGAGCTTCTGCTTCAATTCATCGTAGGCGAGATTTTTCAGGTCTTCTACTTTGACTTCGGCCATCATAGGCACGTCCACGGCCAGGTTGCGTAAGACCTCAGGCAGTTGTTCTTCTTCCCACATATCGCTTGGAGCGTCAGGGTCGATTTGTGCTTCGAGGATGAGATCGAGGTGTTCTCTAAGCATGTCGTGCATGCCCGCTCTCAAATCGGCTTTCTCTAAAATACGTTTGCGCTCGCGATAAATTACTTCGCGCTGAGTGTTCAAAACATCGTCGTATTGCAAAACGTGTTTTCTGGTATCGAAGTGGTGCGCTTCAACTTTTTTCTGCGCATTCTCAATTGACTTGCTGACCATGCCAGATTCGATAGGCATGTCTTCGTCGGCCTTGATCATGTCCATTAATTTAGAGATGGCGGCGCCGCCGAAGATGCGCATCAATTGATCTTCTAGCGACAAGAAAAAGCGAGTGGTGCCGGGGTCGCCCTGACGGCCGGCCCGTCCACGCAACTGGTTATCGATGCGCCGGGCTTCGTGGCGCTCAGTGCCGATGATATGCAAGCCGCCCACATTGACCACTTCATCGTGTTCTTTGTCGGTAATCTCTTTCATCTTGACGGTGAGTTCTTTCACCTTCGCGTCATAAAGAGCGAGGCGCTCAGGATCGTTTTGCACTGCTTCTGAGTCAGGAAATTCTTTTAAAAGCATTTCTTTAGCCAGATATTCGGCGTTGCCGCCGAGCAATATATCAGTACCACGACCGGCCATGTTGGTAGCGACGGTGACACCAGCTTTCCGCCCAGCCTGAGCCACAATCATGGCTTCCTTATCGTGCTGTTTGGCGTTCAGTACGTGGTGGTCGATACCTTTGCGAATACGTGCCACCACTTTGGCCGTGCGCAGGGCTGAAAACAGTCTTTCTGCCAGTTCTTCTTCTTTAGGCAGTTCGCTTTCGGCTTTCTTTACCAGCGTTTCAAGCTTCTCCAGATCAATTTGACCGGGACGCTCAAAGATCTTGCGCAAGCCGTCAATTGTTTCGCCACTCAGGTTTCTGGCCTTCATATGAGCGTCAATTCTTTTGATTTTCTCAAGCAAATATTTGCCCATGCCTTCGGGCTTACTCAATAGTTCGTCAATCAATTCAGATTTTTCAATTGAGACGGTGCCTACCAGCACCGGACGGCCGAGCTCGTGCATATCGACAATTTCTTCAACCACGGCGATGTATTTCATGCGCTCGTTTTTATAGATAATGTCTGCTGAATCGACACGCTGGTTGTTGCGGTTGGTGGGAACCGCCACCACATCAAGGTTGTAAATTTTGGAAAATTCAGCCGCTTCAGTCATGGCTGTACCGGTCATACCAGCCAGCTTTGGATAGAGCCTGAACAAATTTTGATAAGTAATCGAAGCGTAGGTCATGGTTTCTTCTTGAATCGGCACACGCTCTTTCGCTTCAATCGCCTGGTGCAGACCATCGCTCCAGCGGCGCCCCTGCATCATACGGCCTGTGAATTCATCAACGATGCAAATTTCAGGTTTGCCTTCTTCATTGTTATGAATCAGATACTCGGTGTCGATGCGATAAAGCTCTTTGGCGCGCAAAGCTTGAACCAGGTGGTGAGAATAATTGTGGTGCATATCGAACAGATCAGGAACATCGAGCATCTTTTCAGCATTGATGATGCCTTGTTCTGTCAACAATACGTTGCGCTGTTTTTCGTCTACCCAGTAATCGCATTCTTCGTCATCTTTGTCTTTACCACGCTCAAGCAGCGGAGCCAGTTGCGACATGCGCACATAGAGATCGGCGTGCGAATCGCGGGGGAAACCGGAGATGATTAGAGGTGTTCTGGCTTCGTCAATCAAAATGTTATCGACTTCGTCAACGATGGCGAAATAATATGGACGTTGCACCAGCTCTTCTAAAGACTTGCGCATGTTGTCGCGCAGATAATCGAAACCAAATTCGTGGTTGGTACCATATGTGATATCAGCGCGGTAAGCCTGATATTTTTCGTGATCTGGTTGGTGAGAATAAACCAGGCCAGTACTGAGGCCAAGAAACTTATAAAGGCGACCCATCCACTCAGAGTCGCGTCTGGCCAGGTAGTCGTTTACCGTCACCACATGCACGCCGCGTCCGGCCAGGGCATTGAGATAAGTCGGCAGTGTGGCCACCAGGGTCTTACCTTCGCCGGTGCGCATCTCAGCAATTTTATTGAAGTGCAGTGCTGCACCACCCATAAATTGCACATCGAAATGGCGCATACCAAGCACACGTTTGCTGGCTTCGCGACAGACGGCAAAAGCCTCTGGCAACATTTGTTCCAAAAGATGTGAGAGCACGATGTCTTTTTTCGTGCGCATCTGGCCTGGCATCTTTGGCGTCTCATCAGGAATGAGCTTGATGTCTTCCACATTTTTGAGCGCTTCGGCGATGCGACCTTTAAATTCGTCGGTCTTCGCTTTCAGTTCGTCATCAGACAACTTCTGCATGGCCGCGTCAAATGTATTGGCTTTATCTACATACGGCTGCAGATGCTGCACACGTTTTTCGTTGGTGTCGCCAAACAGACGTTTTAAAAAACCGTCAATACCATCCAACATCAACTAAATCTCCCGCAAAGCCAGCCAAGGGCGTATCTTACCGCGCAAAACGAAGTAAAGCCGCCACTGCAAGTGTATTTTAACATCTTACAGCCACCATATTGACCGCCTTCAAGCCATTGGCGCTGGGGCCTGCTATTATGGTCAACTGCTCATCAAGCGCCAGACTCGGGCTCCAGCGCAAATTCTACGAGTATGAGCAAAACTGAATATCGGGAAAAATTATGAGCGCAGGCGAGACAGGCGAAAATGCGGAAGCGGTAGCCGACCTATTAGTTGAGGCGAAAGCGGCCACAGTGCCTGAAATTCTAGAGAAGAAGGCACTTTCTGGCCTTTCATTAAGCGAGTTGACTAAATTTGTCAAAAGCCTTGGCCTGCCTACGTTTAGAGCCAAGCAAATCCACACCTGGATTTACGTTAAGTACGCCAACTCTTTTGAAGAAATGACCGACCTGTCGGTGGAGCTGCGCCACAAGCTCAATCAAGTAGCCCGGGTGCCTTTGCTCAAAATCGCCCACCTCGAAGTGAGCCGAGACGGCACTCGCAAATATCTCTTTCAGCTGCCTGACGGCAAACTGGTAGAGTCTGTGCTCATGACTTTCCAAGACCGCGACAGCTTATCGGCCTGCGTCTCGTCACAAGTGGGCTGCGCTGTCGGCTGTACTTTCTGCGCCACTGGCTATTTGGGCTTCAAGCGCAATTTGACCCAGCAAGAAATCGTTGACCAGGCCATGTCGATTCAGCGGGAATCAGGCAAGCGCATCGCAAATATTGTTTACATGGGCCAGGGCGAACCCCTGCTTAATACTGAAGAAGTAATTGCCTCTATTCACACCATTAATCAATCAGTAGGAATCGGGGCGCGCCACATCACCGTCTCTACCTCTGGAGTGGTGCCCGGCATCAATCGTCTGGCGGAAGAAAACTTGCCCGTCACTCTGGCACTATCGCTGCACGCACCAGACGCGATCACTCGCGAAGAGATTGTGCCAATCACAAAAAAATGGCCCATCAACGAAGTTATGGCGGCTGTGCGCAACTATTACAATGCCACCAAACGCCGCGTCACCATCGAATATGTTTTGCTGGAAGGCGTGAACGATTCGGTAGAACAGGCAGTGCAACTGGCTGAAATGGTTCGCGACCTCCATTGCAATATCAACTTGATTCCTTTTAACCCCACTCAAAATAATGAAGGTGTGGTGCTTTACGGCCGTCCTGAAATCTCGGCCCAGCATAAGTTTGCCAGTGCAGCAGCGCGCACGGGCAAGACAGTGACTATTCGGCTAGAACGCGGCACCGATATCGACGCTGCCTGTGGACAGTTAGCAAATAAATTCGTAGACAATTAAAATTAAGCGAACGTGATTCAGCCCACTGAACTCAAGGCTTTGCCCTGCCCTTTAGCCTGACTCAAAGTAAAGTCTAAAGACGACTCGGGCAGTGGTGCAAAATCATATTTGTTGCCTTCGACAAGCACTTTTCCCCAGGGAATACCAGCCTCGTGATCGAAGACCACAAGCCATTTTTCAGCCGAGGCCCGGGCGAGCCATTCAGATTTAATATCGCAACTAATCAGTGGATGATGGTCGTAACCCATTACCCAGGGCGGCGGTAAATGAGTTTTGGTGGGGATGATATCGGCGAAATAAACACCTTTTTCGCCATTCGATTCAAAATAAACCACTTGATGATGACTGGTGTGGCCACCTGTCACTTTTACCCAGACGCCGGGCACAACCTCATAGTCGCCTTCCACCAGAATCAACTGGCCGGCTTCTTGCAGAGGCACAAAATCATCAGGGCGGTAACTGGCCCGGGCTCTGGCGTTAGCCACAAAAGCAAAATCCCATTCGCCTTTTTGCACTACATATTTGGCATTGGGGAATGACGGCACAATTTTGCCGTCACGCATAATGGTGGCACCGCCGGCATGATCAAAATGCAAATGGGAAATAATGACAAAGTCGATATCTGCAGGCTTGAGACCCACTTGATCGAGCATAGTGCCTGGGGTGACTAAAGACTTGAGGCCGAAGCGCTCTTTTTCTTTTTCGCTCCAGCGATCGCCCATGCCGGTTTCGACAAGAATCTTCTTGCTGCCCGTATCAATTAAAAGTAGATTGCAAGCAAGAACAACGCGATTTTGATCGTCTGATGGAGACTGCTTGCTCCACAAAGTTTTGGGCACCACACCGAACATGGCACCGCCGTCAAGCTTAAAGACACATTCGCGAATAATGGAAAGATCAAAAGATCCGAACTGCAAAGATCCCCCTCGAGCCTAAGCTCTGACGGTATCCTTCTGGCGAGCGCGGCGACTTTTCTTGCCTTTTCCACCTTTGCGGCGGTGCTTACTCAGCTCCACCGGTGCAGCAAAATCGCTCTCCACAAGGCTAATCGGAGCAACGAGATGCAGTTGGACCAATCCGTCTTGATTTCCGTTTCTGCATTCAGATTCTTTTTCTGACTCCATCTCTAGCATCTCAACTCTTTCAATAATTTGCAAACGAGCGAGAAGCTCTTCAAGCTCTGGAATATCATCATCAAGCGCAACCAGCGGTGGCGCTTCACTGAAGTTTTCGCCAGACAGTTCAAAGCCGCCATCGGCTTCAGCCGCGTCCATTAGCTGATTGTCATAATATGAGTCCAAATTGATGTCGGCAAAATTCATGCAGCTCAAGTCTGGCTCTTCCACGGCCACAACTTCCGTCATGCGCACTGGTGCGAACAGTCTTTTACTTATAGCTTCTTCGTTAAAGGTGCTGGCAGCCTGGCCAAACCAGCGGGCCTTTGATTGCTGTTGCCGCTGCCTTCTTTCTAAATAAGCCGGCGACCGTTCGTTGATGCGTGCTCGCAAATGGTCCAGATCGAGCCTGTCGTAGGCTTTTGTCTCAGAAGTGACGCGAGTGGAAAGAAGCTTGCGTTTTTCTAATAGATTAGCCTTAGGCGAAGCTGGCGCTGGTGCTTTCTTTTCTGGAGGATAGCTCTTTGCTGACGCTTTTTGAGGCAATTCTGCCTGCTTGTTTCCTAAAAGTTTACTCCAAAGCGTCATCAGTATTGCCATTCAGCAAATCCTCTCATCTCGCCAGCGACAACGCCCGGGGGTTTCTTGTAGCCAGTATACGTCGACGGCCTAGCTCGTCAATGGGAATCACCGCAGATGTGACGACAGATGATAAGACACTAACAGGAGTGGCGTGTCAGGCTAGCGACGGTCATTTTCGTGTATCGAATCGACTAATTGGGCGACATCGTTTGATAGGTGTAAGAAAAACGCCTGCCCTTTCGGCACCGCATACGATGCTGACCGTATTCGCTTTGCTTTAAAGAACCATTTGCCGCAAAGAAAACTAGTGATACCATAAAAAGTTTTTTACTGTTACTATGTGGCATATTCCACCATGGCATTAAATGTTTTACAAACGGCTTCTGACATTAGTACTGATTGCAAATATCTTAAACGCCATTGGTTTGCCTGCTAGAGCCGATAACTGCGGCATCTTCGAAACAACAGCAGCCGAGAGAAGCGAAGCAAAATCATTCAATCGCCGGCCAATTGTAGGCAAACCAAAAATAGGTCTGGCACTGGGCGGCGGTGGCGCACGTGGTGCGGCAGAAGTGGGCGTTTTAAAAGTACTGCAAAAAGCCGGTATCGAATTTGATTGCGTCGCCGGCACCAGCGTTGGTGCTGTAGTGGGCGGATTTTACTGCCTTGGTATCAGCCCGGAAGTTGTGGAAAGAGAATTCACCGGCGGCGCTCTTATGCGCAACTATATGGCCGAGCCACTAGTCTTCCGCATTTTAGGAGCGCCATTTCTGGCCATATTGGCCAAATTCAGCCGCAATAAATATGATGGCCTATATGGTGGCGACAGATTTCGCAACTATCTGGTGGGCCGGCATGCCACTGACGAAATCTTGATCGAAGATATTAAAAAGCCCTTTGCCGCCATCGCCCTCAATGTGATCGACGGAAAACCCTACATGATTCGCAAAGGCGATATCGGCTACGCTCTGCAGGCAAGCTGCGCCGTACCGGCTTTGCAAAAACCCGTTGAGATTGACGGTATGCTCTTTTCGGATGGTGGCGTTGTTTGCAATTTACCGGTTAAACAATGCCGCGAACTGGGTGCCGATTTTGTGGTGGCAGTAAACATCGATGAGTCGTTCGCGCCGGTACCGCTTAAAGCATTAACTAAACCGGGCAGCATGGCCCGCCGTTTTCTTTCCTGGGAGCTTTATGACATCGACCAGGCGCAAGAAGCGCTAGCCGACATTACCATTCATCCAGAAACAACCGGTGTGTCACTAATTTCAAAGCGCAAGTGCTGGCCAAACTGAAAGCGCTAGGCATCAAGCCCCAAC
>JADYXQ010000106.1 GCA_021772135.1 Candidatus Obscuribacter sp. | reverse complement strand
GATTTGCTTTGTGCCACGCAGGTCGGTAATCCAGTCAGGGTTGCCCTTCGCCTGTCCGATGGCATCTTGAGCTTTTCAAACTGTGGTACTGAGGGCGGCACCACTTCTGCTGCCGCGAAAAACAATATGAGCGTCATAGCCTGTGGGAGTTTTTCGCATCAAAACGAAACCCATCAGACTCCACGATGGGTCGGTTGAGCCGGCAATACCTGTGCCGCCCTCGAACACAATCAGGTGGTCTTCACCACCGGGATACTCGCGTATTTGAATTCTCTCCACGTCGCTGAACGGGAAACTTGTGGGCTTTGACTTGTAGCGAACAAGCTCAATCGTTTTAATGTTTTTGGTGACGTAGTCAGGCGCGAGAACGGCGAGGAACCTTTCACCGTCGCGCGTAAAGGCCGGCAGTTGCGGGTCAATGTTTTTGTAGTTCGTGAGAATCGGGTCGAGATTGAGGTTGCTATCTTTCCAGCCACGGGCTGCGTTTGGGCCGCTGTAAAAGTCTTGATTTTGCCCGAGTTTTGCGGCGTAATCATGGGTGAAGCGACAGATGTTCTCGCGCCGGTCGCTATCGACACGAGACATGACGTCGTACCAGGGATCGAGCGGCAGGCACAGAGATTGGTGATAGAGCTGATAGGCAAATGTACAGAGGTCTAAATTAGTTACCGCTTGCGGCACGGCATCGGCATGCGATCTGGCGTCACTGGGAGGCGCATATGAAGAGACGAGCACGCCGATGAGGGCCCAGATTAAAAGAACGCTTTGAAATCTGGAAGGGTTCTGAAAGCGAATTGTTGTGAATGGGAACAACATAGTCTTCATTCTAAAAATCCTTTTGATTTTCGGCAAATGCCAGAGCCACTTTCAATTTTTCTAAATGTTGATCGACGGTTTTTTGACCACCGGCAAATTCATAGTTTTCAAAGAAAGCAAAAACTTCTTTGGCCAACTCCGCGTCAATCAGCCCTGTGACACCTTCAACCAGCCTGGTCATAATCAAGCTGGGGAAAGTTTTGTTGATTTGCTCCCAATTGCCTTTGATAAATTTCCAGCCTACTTGCCTGCCCCGTGGATTGAGCATAATGTTACGCACCAGATATGGAGCGTTCTGCCCTTTGACTTCGCCGGCCAGAGTTTTTGCCATAGTTTTTTGCAGCAGGTCTTCTTGTTGGAACTGTCCCAGCGCGTACATGTAGCGCTCTTGTTCTTGAGGCGAGCTACCGTTTTTAAATAGAGTTTCAAATTGCTCATAACGTTTTTGGTCGCCGCAATAAGCAAGAACTGTCACCACCGAGGAAAGTACATCTGGTGGCAATGCTGACTCGCCGCTTAAATGCTTATCGTAAAATAAAGCCGATTGTTCTTGGATGGCCGTGTCACCACCAGTAGTGCCGAGAGCTAGTATGGCGATGCCGCGCAATTGTTTGGTCAGCTCGCTTTCGCTCTCAGTGGCTTCCCAGCCGAGGCGCTTATACGTGGGTCCAAGCAGCTCCCGCGCCAACTCTTTTATTTTGGCATTCTGTTGAGCGTCGGCATAAAACACTCTTTCGCAGTATTGCAGCGCAGAGACGATTACAGTCCAGACATTTTTGTCGGTTTCGTCTTTGAACAGTTTGATAAACTGGAAGAAATCGCTCAGTTTGACTGTGCCGTTAATGGTCAGGGCCCAGAGATCGCTCACCAGATTGAAGCGCTCAAGTGTGCTCAAACCGTTATCGCCGCCTGTATAGCTATTGGACAGCAAAGTTTTCATGGCAGCCAATAAATCGCTGCTGTAATCGACACGATAAAATCCGCTGCCGCCGGCATTGACGATTACCCATTCGATGGCATCCTCGCCTACAGTTACTTCTGTTTTTTGCTCTGTCAAAAGTATGCGTTGCTCGACTAAAGTATCGTTGCCTTCGATTTTAACTTTGAGTAAAATCGGTACCTGATAGCGTTCTTTGGCAACACCGTCAAGATAGAGAAATCTTCTTTGACTAATTGATAGTTTGTTTTTTTCGCTTGCCGAAGCCACGCTTATCAGTGGATAACCTTCCTGAAAAATCCACGAATTCATGATTTCTTGCACCGGTTCTTTTGCCGCGGCTGCCAGTGCCAACCAGAGATCATTGGTTTCGGTATTGGCGTGTTTGTGTTTGTTCAAATAACTGTTGACGCCGGTTTTAAATTTCTCCGCGCCGATATATTGCTCGAGCATGCGCAATACGGAAGCACCTTTTTCATAGGTGAGCACATCGAACATGCCGTTTGCTTCTTCCGGTGCCAGCACTGGAAACTCGATTGGTCTTGTAGCGCGCAGGCCGTCTGTGGCAAACGCCATGGCACGCGAAACGCCGAAGGTCTCCCATCTTTTCCATTGGGGTTTAAAATTATCTACTGCCACCAGTTCCATGAAAGTGGCAAATGCTTCGTTCAGCCAGATGCCATTCCACCATTTCATAGTGGTCAAATTACCAAACCACATGTGGGCCAGCTCGTGCGCCACTACGTCGGCAATGCGCTCCAGCTCTGCGTGTGATGCCTGATCAGTGTCAACAAGCAAGGCGCTTTCGCGATAAATTACCGCGCCTAAATTTTCCATGGCGCCAAATGCAAAATCAGGCACGGCAATCATGTCCATTTTGTCGCCTGGGTATTTAATGCCGTAATATTTATTGAAAAATGATAGCGCAGCCGCGCCAATTTCTAAAGCAAATTTGGTCAGATGTAATTTGCCCATTGGCGAGTAAATGCGCATAGGAATGCCGTCTACCATCACTGCTTGGCTCGCTTCAAGTTTGCCCACAACAAATGCCACGATGTAGGTGGACATTTTCATGGTTTCTTTAAAAGTTATTGTTTTCTTGCCGTAATCGTCAATACTTTCCTCTTCAACTGCTGTGTTCGATAAGGCTGTCAAATCTTGATCGACATATAGAGTCAACTTGAAAGTGGCTTTGAAGGCCGGTTCGTCAAAGCAAGGAAAAGCGCGTCTGGCGTCTGTCGCTTCAAATTGTGTCAGGGCAATCCAGCTTTTTTCACCATCACCGAGTGTTTGAGCGCTGCGATAAAAGCCGCGCAGCTTGTCGTTTATTTCGCCTGCAAATTGAAGATTGATTTGCCAATTGCCGGCATTTAATTCGGTATTAAATGTGAGTGTGGCCCGTTCACTTGCAGCATCGATCTGGGCAATACCGGGAACAATGACGCCGTCCTGTTCGGCTGTGACACTGTCGATTGTGAGATCCAGGGCGTTGAGTAAAATTTCCTTTGTAGCGGTTGCTATGGTGACGGCAATAGTTTCGCTGCCTGTAAATGTAAAGGTGACCAGATCGGGCTTGAGGCTGATGACATAACGCTCTGGTATCACCACTGACGGCAGGCGATATGACTTTTCTTTTTCCAGTGTGGCCTGATCTTTTGACATTTAAAGAGTTCTCCCTCAATAGCGGAAGGCATGATATCACGCCGTTTTAGCTGTCGAGGGAGAACTTTGAACTATTTGATTGAAAAAGCCGAGTTAATTAAATTCCCAGGTAGGTGCGCACTTGTGTGAACAATCCTGGGTTATTGGTATGGACATAATCTAGAAATTCTGGATTGTTATATGTGCGCCAGCTGTAATCGCCGTAATAGTTATTGTGGTGATAAGCGTTCCATTGAGATCTCAACTGATCGTTCATAGCATTGCGGTCGGCTCTGGACAAGCGACTGGAGGAATAGCGGTTCCAGTGGTTAGCAAGATAGATCTTTTGCTCATTCCAATCAGATGGATAAGCAGCGAGGTGATGGCGTCTGGAAGCTTCATGCATATCTTTGCGCTGCCAGTGTTTCACTTGATCGCGTTTGTAGCCGTAGTGGCCGTAATCGCGGTGATCCCAATCGTCATGATCGGCCATTGCTGGAGCGACTGCTCCACCCAACACCAATACGGTGGCGATCAATTTGATAGTTACTTTGTAAGACATATGTCCTCCATCGAAGTAGTAATTTCCGGGTTTCAAAGCGTTTCCAGAAGTTGTTGCGGCTATTCTAACCTGTACAATCTCAATTATTTCTTCACTACAGCAAAGTCCCTCGACACAGTTGGTGATCGAGGGACTTTGATTTTTGATCGATCACTCGGCGATCGACTTTAATATCGGACTAAATTCCGAGGTATGAGCGCACTTGTGTGAAGACGCCTGGATTGTTGTTGTGCATGTAGTCCATGAAACGTGGATCGTTGTAGGTGTTCCAGTTATAAGCGCCACGATAGTTTGGATTGTATGAACTAAATTGATTTCTCATTTGCAATTCAAGAGCTTCACGTTGCGCTCTCGAGTAATTATTATTGCGGTGGCTCCAGTTTCTAGAATAGTAGGATCTCTGGCCGTTCCAATCGCTTGGATAAACATTGGCGTTGTTTCTGGCAGCTCGTCTGATCTGTTTCTTATGCCAACCATTATGGCGGCCGTTGTCATGTCGATCCCAGTCGCGGTGATCGGCCATTGCCGGAGTAATTGTTGCTGCAAGCACAATTACGCTGGCTATCATTTTTAGTGTTCCAAATTTAGACATATGTCCTCCAGAAAAATAGCTTAGTTGTCAATCGAACTAATATTCGTGCAAACATCCAGTATTTGCTTTCTTATTTTCTGACGGCGCAGATACCGGAAGGTTCCTGTGAGTAGCGAGCTTTCAATAAAAAGTGCCCTGCAGGCGCGCATGAGCACACAGGCAGGGCACTGACTTTCCATTGCGGCTTGGCAGCCGATTAACTAGTTGCTGATATAGCTGCGCACTTGAGTAAACAAGCTTGGGTTATTGGTGTGCACATAATCGAAAAATTCTGGGTTATTGTAGACATTCCAATCGTATGGGCCTGAATAGCTGTTCTTGTGAAAGGCATTCCATGAGTTTTTCATTTCTAGCTCAAGAGCTGCGCTTTGAGCGGCGGCATAACTTGGATTGCGATGGCCCCAGTTATTGCTGAAATAGACTCGCTGGCCGCTCCAGTCGCTTGGATAAACTGTGGTAGTGACATTGCGGTCTGATTGCTGCATACGGGCTTGCTTGTGCCAGAAGTGTCTGCTGTGACGGCGCTCGTGACGATCACGATGGTCATCATCATCGTGGTCGGCCAGGGCGGGAGTAACAGTTGCGGCAAGCAGTATGGCAGCGGCAGCCATATTTAAAGTTCCAAATTTAGACTTAGTTCTCCAGCGTTAATTGCAATAGTTGTCAAATAACCGCTCACTGCGGTATTTGCATTTGTGTTTTGCTCTCCCGACGGTGTCAGGAGTCGAACGTTCCGTTAACTTTGATGTCACTGCTGCGAAGAGAACTTTCCTGGCTTAAAGAAATAAAGATGCTAAGGCGATAGCATATAAGGCGCGTATATTCGTCTTTAATCAGTCAGGAGCTAGCAAAGCTATGGTAGAAGTGCAGGCAAACGCCGTTGCAACCATCAAGGAATTGGCCCGCCAACTCAGAGTCGACAGCATTCGCTGCACCACCGAAGCCGGCTCAGGTCACCCCACATCATCTATGTCAGCGGCCGATATCATGGCCGTTTTGATGACCAAATATCTGAAATACGATTTCAGCAAACCCGAGCACCCGGTCAATGACCGTTTAATTTTCTCCAAAGGCCATGCCTGCCCTTTGCTTTATTCAATGTACAAGGCCGCCGGGGCGATCACCGACAACGAACTGATGACCTTGCGTAAGTTTGGCTCAAGACTGGAAGGTCACCCTATACCTAAGCTTTTGCCCTGGGTGGACGTGGCAACTGGCTCACTCGGTCAGGGATTGCCCATGGGCGTGGGTATGGCGCTGGCCGGTAAGTATCTCGATAAATTGCCCTATAAAGTCTGGGTTTTGCTGGGCGACAGCGAAATGGCCGAGGGTTCTGTCTGGGAAGCCATGTCATGCGCTTCGCACTACAAGCTCGACAATTTAGTGGCTATTCTTGACATGAATCGTCTTGGCCAACGTGGCGAAACCGCCTTTGGTTGGAATTCTTCTTTATATGCTGATCGCGCCAAAGCTTTTGGCTTCCATGTTATTGAAATTGCCGGACATGATTTCGATCAAATTGACGAGGCTTTGCAAGAAGCCAGTGCAGTAACTGGTCAGCCGACTATTATCATTGCCAAGACCGAAAAAGGCCATGGCATTCCACTGACAGCCAACCAGGATAACTGGCATGGCAAGCCGCTTTCAAAAGAGCAAGCGGAAGAAGCGATCAAACTGCTCGGTGGTGTCACCAGCATGAAAGTGGCTGTGCAAAAGCCAGCTGACGTGCCAGCTGCTAAGAAAAATACATCTGAAATTACCGGTTCGGGTAAATTCATCACTCCTGCATACTCTAACCCTGCCGCCACAAGGGAAGCTTACGGCGATGCCCTCAAAGCATTGGGTGGAGCTCATAGCGATGTAGTGGTACTGGACGCTGAAGTGGGCAATTCCACTTATTCTGATAAGTTCGCCAAAGCTTACCTCGATCGTTTCTTCGAAATGTATATCGCTGAGCAATTGATGGTGGGAGTGGCAATCGGTTTGTCTACTCGCGGCAAGAAAGTATTTTCTTCCACCTTCGCTGCTTTCCTCTGCCGGGCTTATGACTTTATTCGCATGGCTGCGATTTCGCGTGCCACCATTAAACTTTGCGGCTCCCACGCAGGGTGCTCAATTGGTGCCGATGGTCCATCGCAAATGGCTCTTGAAGATCTGGCCATGATGCGTGCTATTCACGGCAGCACTGTGCTTTATCCATCAGATCCGATTTCAACTGCTAAGCTCGTTGAAAAAATGTATGGTGTGGAAGGTGTTTCATACATGCGCACCACTCGCGAAAAGACTCGCGTACTTTACAAAGAAGACGATGTTTTTGAACTTGGTGGCAGCAAAACATTGCGCACCTCTGCCGACGACATGGTTACCTTAATTGGTGCTGGTATCACATTGCACGAGTGTCTCAAGGCTTACGACGAGCTGAAAAGCCAGGGTATTGCAGTGCGCGTGATTGACCTCTATTCAATCAAACCAATCGATGCTAAAACTCTCAGCACTGCTGCACGTGAAACAGGCACATTGATTGTAGTTGAAGATCACTGGCCTGAAGGTGGTATGGGAGATGCGGTGCTTGATGTATTTGCACCGAAGGGCCCACCGGCTCGCGGCAGCAAAATTGTCGCTTTAGACAAATTGCCTAAGGTCGTCAAAATTGCCGTGCGTGACATGCCCGGCTCTGGTTCACCAGAAGAACTGATGGATGCAGCCGGCATTACCGCCAATCACATTGTTGCTACTGTGAAATCGTTAATTCCATAAAGAGCTGCAATTTAGACCATAAAAAAACTCCTCCAGCAGTAAATGTTGGAGGAGTTTCTAATTGATGGCTAATTAATTAGTCTGGGTTAGCGGTGCGCTTGTTGAGCGAATTCTTAGTGATTTTTAGACTGACTTTATTCAAGTCTTTTTCAATTTTGTTTTGGTCAGCGTAGCTAAGTTTGCCGCCATTTTTTTCTTTGGCTTTTTCAATTCTGGCGTTGATGTCAGAAATATCTTCGCGCAAATGGTCGGCTTCTTTGAGAGTCAATTCCTTTGATTTTTGACCCTTGCTGATTTTTGCGCTCAATCTTTCGATGCGCATGGTGATGGTTACTTTGGGCTTCGCTGAAGCGTCAGTTACCGAAACCAGCGCACTCATGCCGGTTGCCATGATCAGGCTCAAGCAAAAGCTCGCCGCTTTAGTGAAATTCATTGGTTGTCCTCCAGATCGTCCAGAACGTAAAATACTGGTGCTCATCTTAGCGCAATTAGCCGGAGCTATGAATTAGTAAGTGTTGAAAAGTCTGCATATAAGGTATATACAGCAAAAGATGAGCTGAAATGCCGTATGCTTGATCATTGCAAACTATTGAAGGACAATGAAAATGAAGGAATTTGCCCCTTTTAAAGCGCCGGTGTATACGTTCTTTTCAGCTCCCTTTTACCGGGACCTGTTGAAAAACGGCAAAGGCATCGGCATTATTTATCTTCTAGTTTTAATCGCAATTTGCTGGTCGATCCAGACGGTCAAAATGTTTGCGCTGCTGCAAGCGGGCGTAAGCGGGCCGGAAGTGAGCCAGTTTGTGTCACAGATACCTGAGATGAAGTGGAAGAAGGGCAAGCTCAGTATCGATAAACCATCGCCTTACATAATTCTCGACGACAAAAAAGAGCCCGGTATTGTCTTCGATATTAACGGCAAAATAAAGACTCTGGCCGACGCTAAAGGCGCCAGAGTGCTGGTGACTGAAGATTATCTGGTAGCGCAAAAATCATCCGGTGTAGAAGAATCTATTCCGTGGTCAAAAATCGATGATTATGCCGTAACCAGGGCGATGGTAGAAAGCTGGCGCGAAAAGGTTGTGCCCATTTGCACTGCTGTTATCTGGAGTGCCGGCATTTTTGTCTTGTTGTTCCATGTGGTCTTGGCTTTGATTTATGGGCTAATTGGCCTTATTTTTGACAAGCGCAAATTGGGTTTTACCGCCATGATGCGGCTGGCCGCTTTTGCCATGACGCCCAGCATCATTATTTCGGTAGTGCAAAACCTGACGGGTTTCAGTATGCCGGTATACCCACTGATTTCGGTAGTCATGGTTATCGGTTTTATGTATTTTGGCTACCAGGCTTTCGATAAAGGTGAGCCGATTGCCGCGCCTGGTGTGGTCTAACGATCGAGCAGAGGGCTGCGCAGACGTTTCGATGTAGTGGTAATTTCTACATCTTCTTCGGCAGCTGCCGGGGCACCACTGGCAGTGACGCCGCGAATGGCGCCGAGTGCGCCCAGCTGTTGCAGCACGCTCAAAATAATGTCGTAAGCATTTTGCAAATGATGCAGTTTGTCCATGACGCCGTCGTATTGATAGACAATGGCATTAGCATGCTCAGGAATGCGCAATTTAGGATAGGTCTGTGCCGCTTTAGTATCGATGTGCAAAACAGTTGGCGGCTGTAAAAGAATCAGCTCTCGCATTTGTACATCAAGGAAAAGCTCCTGAATTTTTACGGGATGAGTTCCTTGAATCATGAACTTGCTATCGAAGAGCGCATCTTGTACTTGAAGGTCTTGCAAGCCCATAGCTTTGCCTATTTTGTGATGGCCTTTTTCCTGGAAGATTGAAAAAGCAAAATCGTCGGCAGGTGGATAGCAAACCATTACGGTATTGCTGGCGCCCTTTTTGCCGTAGCGAGACTCCGGAGAATAAATAATATTGACGCCGGTGTCTTCCAGAGGCACGGAAAGGGAAAGCAAGTTGCCTTCGTCTTCACCACTGTCGGTCAATACTTTGCCGTTTTTTTCCTCAGCGAAATTTCTCCAAACATACTCCCAGCCAAAGAGGTCGCTGTGAAATTTCATCGTCATTCTCCGCATCTAAAAGACAGCATAAATCTTAGGCAAATATGCCGCCGCTTTGCAAGGCTGTGTGTCTTATTTGGGCTAAAAATGGTGAGGTGGCCGGGTGTTTGTTTTCCTTGCCTAAGGAATTTTACAACTTAGAGGTTGTATCTTTATACAACTTAGAGGTTGTAAAATTTCATAAGGAGCGCTTTCGCTCTCCCCCGACCCAAAGCGCAAAATGCATGAGGAGACCGCAATTAGAATCGTCGCCACAATGTGGATCCGCGACGGCGTGCTTGTTGACCGCATGCACATTAACGCTGTGGCCTTCGCTTATGCCTGTCGCCCTAGCCTGGAGCCGCAAACAAAAGCAAAAGCAAGCCTGGCAGAGTTGGTTAATTTCGCCCTGACTAAATCAGGTTTGTCGTGTCTTGAAAAAATGCGCCTGTTCAATCTAGAAGTAGCAAATGTCCTCGCTAACCCAGAAGCTGCTGCCAGTCTCTATAACGACATTGCCACAGAAGCCGCGCGCTCAGCCGGTTATTTCAGCGGCGCCATTAAAACTCTGGCCAGGCTGAAAACTTCAGGCACTAAAAACTTCATCACTTCGGCAGTCGAACAAGAAGTCTTAGACCAGTGGCTTCACGGTGAGCAGGGTTTAGAAACTGCGCTCTTTTTTGATGAAATTCTTGGCCGAAGAGATAGTTTCACTAAAGGCGCAGATCACTTTCGCTATGTAGCAAACTTAGTCGGCGGGCAGCCAATCGATTATATTGCCGACGCTGAATTCGAAATTCGCCAGGCCAGCGCCCTTTCGCAAGAGTTTAATTTGCGGCCGGTAGGTTTTGCCCATCATATCGATATCGAACAAATCATGATTAGTGAGCGGCTCGTGCGCACTGCCTGTAGTGCCCTCTCGTTTGATGCAAAATGTGACGCAATTGATATGATTGACTGCAGTAAGTTGGTATTGCCTCCGCTGAAAACAATCAGAAATAATCTGTTCAACGCCGGTGCGGCCGCTGTTGTGGACGATTTTGCTCAACTGGCAAAATATCTTTTCTAGTGGTTTTTCTAGTGTCTTGTCTAAGCATCGGCTCAAAGATAGGGGCGTCCTCCCCAAGTGAATCATGAGATCTGTTGCCCACAACCACGGTGCTCTTGGGAAAGATTTTTTTAATTGCTGCTACCTGGGGGCGACCCAGATGCTTCGCGTTGGTCAGTCCGCCATCGCTTACTTCAGAACGGTCAAGTTCTTCCTTGTCATCAAAAGATGAAAATCGCATACGGAGAGATTCGATGCAGTCTGGCGGCAAAGCCTGCAAGACTTCGGGATGCAGGAAAAATTTGTGATTGGCGTCAAGCGAAATCTGATCGTTGGGGCAAAAATAATTGTACCTTGAGCCGGTCCGATGGCCAGTTTTGAGCCTCGTCCGCGCACCGGTTTTTTAGATGTAAGAACACCGATAGAAAAGTTTTTGGGAAAATTAGCCACTTTACCGGCGCCGGCTTCAGCGGCCACAGGCATCGAAACAACGACGCAGGCTGCCAGTGCGCTGTAAATAATTTTGGTACTCAACATGTATTTCAATTAACTGTAAAACCACTGCTCAGCTCTTAATAGTTCCACCGCAATTTCTCTAATTCTTTTGGCGAAAGCAAATTGCGTCAGTTCGTGATGTGAAAGCGAACTCAAAATTTGTTCGCCATTTTCGCCGCGGCTCGGATATTTGAGCGGTACATTCCAGAAGGGCAGGCGGCCTGGGCCGGGCTCCACCAGACCCGTGGGCCTTGGGCTATAAGGAATATCGCCGTATTCATTTTGCCATTCTTGCAAAATAGCGCCCACTCTTTGCATTGAGCGGTTGCGATATTCATGGCCCATGGCCGAGCTGAAAGCGGCATCGCTATGGAAAACATCAGGTTGTTTGTGTCGCGCCCTCTGCATGGCCAGTTCGACTCGCTCGCTGCCGGTAATCATATGAATGCTGTCCCTCGGCCCCACGGTGATGCCGCTGAGCAGTTCGGTCATAATGCGCAAGACTCTGATGACGGCCATTTGCGTGCGCCTGATGCCGCGCAGGGCCAGGTTTTTTACTTCAGGCAAAAGAATGTTAAATGAGTCGGCAAAGCTGGCCATAGCTGATTCGAGCGAGTCATATATGGTGGCATCTTCAAACATCGATTCAGTGCCGGGGCCCCGAATTAAGGCGATTTTAGCGAAGCCGTCGGGATTGTTGTAATTGATTGAATGGTCGCCTGCTATAAGCGCGTGAGCAATTTTTGAGCCGGGTACTTCAGGGTGAGGCACATACCATTGATCGATAGAAATCAGTTGCAGAGCTTCTCTTTCCTCTTTTGTAAAATCAATCAAGCCGAGATCGCTAGTCAAATATTCTCTGGCAAAAGGATTGGTAATTTTCAAATAGATAGAGCAGACCGTGTGTTGATCGCGGTTGCGTTTTGCATCCTGGCTCGATGGATTGTGGTAGTAACGCTCGAAGGCTTCGAGATTGAGTTTGCCGCTGAGCATTTTTGCCACGGTGGTGGCCATGAATTTTGGTGGCGCTATTTGATGCTGTTTGATAGCCAGCACAATGCGCTCGATTGATTTCATGTTTTCGGCATCGTCCAGATCCCACAGTAGCGAAAGTGCCTGAGCCGCAGCCTGCGAGCCGTGAATGTTGTGAATAATAAAATTGGTGCGCGTCTTAATCGCATCAGAGAATATTGAAGCGATGATGGCATCGCGCATTTCGTCAGAAGACAATTGCAAAATTTTAGAAGCTTCATAGACCTGGTCAAGTTCCGCGCGCGTGTGCTTCCAGTTCATATTCCACTGATAGCCGCGGTGGGCGCCGCCGGTTTCTTCCGCTTCCAGTTTTAAATATGCTTCGCGCACCAGAGTGAGGCAGCGCCAGATAATGTCTTTGTCTTCTCTTTTAAGCAGATGCTCAGATTCGATTTTATCGTGAACGTGCGTCACTTTGCCGTCTCCGGCGAGCACCGGCACATCGGCCAGATCGGCAATCAAAGTAGACAGTGACTTGCTTTCGTCAGCAAGCGGCGGAAAGAGATCTTTCCATTTGCCGTTGTCAGACAATTCAAGCATTCTAGCCTGGTTTTGATTTTCTTTGCCGCTCTTTTTGGCGCTCGATTTAGCCATCAGTTCTCCGTTATTTGCTAAGGGCATTATATGGTCTGGCCGCGATCTAAAATCCACTTGATACTGCGCCGCATACCCTCTGCCAGAGCTATTTTCGGGTTGTAACCGAGTTCAGCTTTGGCCAGGTCAATTTTGCAGGAGATATTCTTGTTCATCTCCGACAAAACGTGAAATTTCTGGTGGTAAAAACCGAGTCCTTGCAAAGTTCTGTCAACCAGAAAAGCGACATCGCTGGCCACACCGGGCAAGCGCATGCGTTTGTGAGCGCAGGTGATATTAAAATCTTTTTCTAACACAGCTTCAACCGTATCGACGATTTCGTTCATGGTGTAAGGCCGCTCATCGGCGATCCAGTAAGTTTTGCCATTGGCCCTGTCCATGGTTTCACAAAGCATCAGACCCTGGCAGATGTTGTCGACATAAGCCATTGAGCGCAAGTTGTCGCCGCTGCCCACAATCGGCATTTTGCCGTTCTTGATCATGGTGAAAAATAGAGTTTGCCGGGGCGGCTGTCTGGGGCCGTAGAACCATGGCGGTCTGATAATCACCGTTTCCATGCCGCCCTGATGCGCCTCGTTGACCAAGTCTTCAGCCATTTTTTTAGAGAGACCATAATGCATATAGGGGTTGTAGCCGGCAGTCTCATCAAAACTGTCGGCCAGATCGTTGCTGCGGTTGCATCCGATTGGCGAGTTCGATGACACATGCACGAAGCGTTTGACTCCGGCAGCTGCGGCCGCTTTAAGCATGTGGCGAGTGCCTTCTAGATTGACTTCATAAAATTCTTTGCGGCCGCTGTTTGGGTGAATAACGCCGGCAATATGAAATACTGTGGCTCCCTTGGCGCCGTCCATTAGTTTGTCCAAACCCGCACCGCTAGCGAGGTTGCCTTCCACAAAAGTAAGCTGACTAGAAAGTGCGCCAAGCTCTTTAGTGTCACTGCCAGGCAAGGTGAGGGCGCGAACTGGCCGCTCAGCGGGTTTGGAGAAAGCCTCAACATCGGGCAATCCACGCAGCAATGCGTCTACAAGGCTTGAGCCGAGCCAACCGGGCACACCTGTGACAATGGCAAGCTCAGACATAAATACTCCTTCTAAAATTAGTATTTGCTTTTACGGTCATGGTTTGTGCAACTCCGCAAAGTGCAGGGCATTGCGCCGCGCCAGAGCCATGATTGTGCCCTGCGGATTAATGCCGGGAGAATCAGGCAACATGCTGGCATCGTTAACATAGAGATTGCTGAAGCCGTGCACTTTTCCGAATGAATCAGCGGCACAGCTCTCTGCTTTCTCGCCAATCGGGCAGGTAGAAAAAGCGTGCACTGTGGTCAGGCTCAAGGCGGCGCGCGGTAGATTTTCGTCAAGCCAACGCACCGCTTCTAGTTCTGAACTAATTTTAGGCAAGCCCTGAACGCAGGGATAAACAGCTTTGGCACCAGCCGATAACAGCAAAGATGACAGTCTGGCCAGGCCCTGGCTGAGGTGACGAATATCAACATCTGAAAGTTCGTATTTCAAAACCGGTTCACCATCACCGAGCAGTGATGTGCGCACGGTACCATTGCCGGTGCCTCTGACGGCTACATAGTAGCTGGCCATCTGGCGATAATTGGCAATCACATCTTGATTAGAAAGCCAGTTGTCGCCCAGGTTTAGCGCCAGGTGGCCGACAGAAAAGAACGAACCACCCATTGAAATATCCGGCCAAAATTCTTTCACTTGTAAAAGCGGCATCACACTTTTATGAGCGTCGATATCTTCATCAAAAAGAGCCGACACTTTGAGCATCGGGTGAATCTGGAAAGTATCTCCCACGTGTTCTTTAATGCCGCTCTTGCGCAGAAGACCAGGTGTTTGAGTGGGACCGGCGCAAACAAAGACGTGATCGGCGTCGATGCGAACCAGATCGCTTGTGCGATCAGGTTTGTGTATTTCTGCTAGAACCCCTGTGATTTTTCCTCTCGATTTGAGCAACAACTTCGCCTTGCAACCGGTGATGAACCTTGCTCCTTTCGCCTGGGCCTGAGGAATCAACCTTAAGCTGACGCCCTGCTTCGCCCCTTTGGGGCAACCGGTGGCGCAGGTATTGTTGTTGACGCAGTCGGCTGCCGCTCGCTTCACTTCTTGCGCCGACCATTGCATGGCTTCAGCACCGCGATTGAATATTTCGGTTGATTTTGGCCATGGTCCGGGATGATTACCGACATTGAGCATTGATTCGGCCCAGTCGAAATGCTGGTCTAACGATTCTTGTGAAAAATCGGCCAGACCGAACCGGGCTTGCCAGCGCATGAGAAATTCGGGCGGCAGCCTGTGCCAGAAGCCGCTATTAATTTCTGTACTGCCACCGAGGCAACGGCCCTCCACATAACCTATGGGCACGCTGCCCATCACCGGCATGATGCCGCGATTGCGGTAAAGCATATTCATGGCTCTGGTGGGCGTCTGGCCATAATCGGCAAATGTGTGGCGTTCTCCTTCTTCAAGTACCACCACTTCAAACCCTTGCTCAGCTAAAATGCTGGCGGTGGTTGCACCACCGGCGCCACTGCCGATAATTAGTACCTGCACGCGAATGGGCTGTCCCGTAGCATTTTCTCGAGTGCTGGTGAAAGTATTGATGCCGGTGCTGACGCCCGCTGCAGTAGCGCTAGTATCGGCAGTAGTGGCGGTATTGCCGGTAGTATCGCCTGCGGTCATACGCCTGTGCCCTGGGTTGGTATTTGTTGTGTTTTGCCGTCGATTATCGCAATTACGGCCGGATATTCAAAAAAGGCTAACAGAGCCAGGCTGCGTAGTGGCTTAAACAATTTTCTGGCCAGAGCAATTGGACCATACGACCAGGCATTAATCACTTTTTCTTGCTGTGATGCGGCGAGATTTTCAAAGGCGTTGAAATTAGTCAACATGGTGATGGTGCGAAAACCGAAAATTCCCACTTTGAATAAGAAGCGCAGTTTGGTCGGCAGAGCACCGAGTTCTGAGCAGGTAAATTCAGTGGCATAACGCACGGCCGCCCTTCTCTCATCTGCGCTCAAGGCCAGTGCTCTTGTTGGTAGAGAAGCTGAAACAACCGAAAGCCAGAATGGATTGACTTTAAAACAGTGATTGACCGTACTTTGCGTCGGTACTGAAGTGATTACTGAAAGTGAAGTTTCAGTGGTGGGCAAATCGGTCGCCGGTTTAGCCTCCCAGGCCAGAGCAGCTGTGGTGCCCAGTTCTAGACCGTAGCGGGCCATAGCGATCACGCCCCAGATTGTCACTGTAGAATAGAAAACCAGGTGCACTACCACGGCGTAAGAAAGTGCGGTAGATTCTGAAACCTGACCGATGCTTTCGTTAATTAAAAGTCCGAGATTGTCTAAATTGCTGGGCAGTTGATAGTGATGGGGCATAATTTGCGTTTCGCCCGCTGTCACCGCCCGTAGTGCTGTACTGCAGCAAATTTGATATGGGCCCACATAACCGGGTGTTGACGGAATGAGAATGCCGAGATTGGTAAACGCCATCACAGCTACGGCTTTGATCAGGTTGATGGACATATTGAAGCATGGCATGACCATGGCAAACATCAAACCTTCCACGATCCAGATAAGAAAACTGTTGCACAAAACAGACAAAGCAGTAGAGGCATCACGCAAGCAGCTTAAGCCGCGAGTGACCTGAGTTACAAGAGCCAGAGCGCGGTTATGCCATTTGCGACCAAGAGGAATACTCAGTTGCGACGCCAGTGAGAGCGATAATTGCGGCGAAAAAGCTAAAATCATCACACAAGGAATAGCACAGCCGAATATGACGGCAGCCACTGCAGCAGCGGTTTTCATCCACTGATCGGTGGGGGTGACAAAGCTGGCCAGTACAAAAAGCGAAAGAATGGTGAGGCCGTCCAAAAGCCGTTCTAAAAAGGTCACGGTGAGCGAGAGTGCATAGGGCAAACCGGTGCGTTCAGCCAGCATTCCCGCCCGGGCAAACTCACCTAAACGAGCGGGCAAAATATTATTGGTGGCATAACCAACCGCCACAATATTGCTGGCAGTGGCCACGGTTAAATTGGCCTCAGTGCACACCAACTGTTTGAGCCGCCATCCGCGTAAAAGCATTCCCACTAGATAAGTCAAAACTGCCAGAGGCAACCACGGCAACCAGGTAGCGGTGGCAAAAGCATCCTCTACCAGCTGCCAATTAATCTTTTTGGCGGTCATGACAAGCAACAAGAGGCTGATAATAAAGCCGCCGGCCACAACAGCTCCTCGTGACTTGATAATTCTTGTAAGAGTTACCGAGCGACTTTTGCCCTCTAGTTGTATGCTTTCAGGGCCTTCGCCCGGCTCGTTCATCAAATGCGCAACCGTACCAATAGCTAGTAAACAGCAAGCCTGCCAGCTAAAATCTTCCCAGAATTGCTGCCTTTAATGCGCTTGATTTAAATTAGCTTGCATAACTACATAGTTATTAGAGAGTAAACAATGGACGAGTCGACGCTCAGAATTTATTTAAGACGGGTTTTGGCCGTGCCGGCAGGGGCTTCGCGCAAGGTGCTGCGCTCGGCGCGCGATCGTCGGGCCGGGCAGTGGCGCGAAAAACTGCTTGCCGCACCTGCTTCTGAAAAGCAATTGTTTGAGACGCGGCTGGCGATCACCAATACGGCTTACGATACCCTCAGTGACGCCGTCAGGTTTAAGGCTTTTTACACCCGCCTGGCAGCTGGTGAAGAAGTGCTGCCCGAGCTTGAGCTATTGCTGGCGGGTCTTGGTGAATCAAGCCCCAAACCGCCACCGGCCCGGGTGATAGAAAAGCGTCTGGCAGCGGTGCACGAGCGCATGCAGCGCACTCAAACTTTAATTGAAAGCGCTATTCGTGAAGCAGTCGATGTTGAGTCAAAACGCTTGCAAGAGCAGAGCGTGCCCGATGCGGACGAGTTTTATGACGCTGTTTATGCCTGCGCCGTTGCAGCCGGTAAACGTGTCAAAGAAGACGAGATGGCGGTTAGCGGAAAAAACAAAATTTTAGACGAAAATTGTCTGGCCGAACTCGACGCAGTTATTACCGACAACTCAGAAATAGCCGCTCACAAGGCTTATGACAAGCTGGAAGCCAAAGTGGCTGTCAAAGAAGAGACCACGCCGGCTAATAGATCTACTGCTATGTTTTTAAGTTTAATTATTCTGGTGCTGGTTTTCGCCGCCGCTTATTTCACACTCAGTCGTGATCCATCTTCATTTCTAGCTGGTCCGGCACCGACAGCGTCTATAAGTGAAAGCGAAATGCAAGCCTGCGAAAGTGCGCAAGATCCTAAACTAATAGCCAGCAGAGATGAGAAAGTTGCCGGAGGAGCCGGGCTTATCGCCACAGCCGGAGCCGCGGGTCTCGCCGGAAGCGTCAACAACGATACTGAAGACGGGCAAATCAGTTATCACGAAGGCATTCAAGCTGCCATCTCCGGCGATACCAATCAAGCGATGGCAGATTTTGATAAGGCGTACGAGACCAATCCAAATTTAAAAGTGGCCTTGTACAATAAAGGCAATTTGCTGGCCAGCTCCGGCAAGCCTGCCGAAGCCATTGCCAGCTATTCTGAATTTCTCAAATTTAAGCCCAACCTGGCTCAAGCATATTACAATCGCGGGCTGGCCCATCAGGCCCTGGCATCGCAGGTGGTATCAAACCTTGTTGACCCCAATCGATTGGCCACTGCTGGTCAAGAATTGCAAAAGGCAATCGCCAACTATAACTGTTGTCTCAAGCTCAATGCACGCTGTGCCCAAGCTTACTACAACCGTGGTTTTGCCGAGTATTGTCTTGGCCGCCACGAACTATCGCTGGCCGATTTTGAAAAAGCTCATAGCCTTCTGCCCATGTTGGAAGCAGCAAATTTCAACAAAAATGCAGTGGCTGCGCTATTGCACAAGCCTTTTGAACCGATCGGTAAAATACCGCCAGCAGCGCCCATTGGCCCAGTAGGACCGCCGGGTTCATAAAAGCTGACTGTTCAGCTAGGAGCCTGATCTAAAAGTCCTGTGCGGGTTGAAAACGGGCGCCTGTCAGCTTGAGTAAGCTTGGGAGAATGTTAAGCATATCGAAATTCAAAAG
>JADYXQ010000105.1 GCA_021772135.1 Candidatus Obscuribacter sp. | reverse complement strand
TTTTAATTGGTTGCGGGGGTAAGATTTGAACTTACGACCTTTGGGTTATGAGCCCAACGAGCTACCAGGCTGCTCCACCCCGCAAAGCTATCTTACACTGAGATGATGAGATAATTCGACTTGCCACCTTAGAATTCTCTTGGCTTGGCTCCGCTTGGCATTGGGCGGAATGTTGAAACTCCAACCAGTACAGGAATCTAGGCGATGAAGGCAGTGTTACAGAGAGCTTCACGTGCGAGCGTGGTGGTAGACGGCGCCGTAGTGAGCGAATTTCAGTCGAGCACCGACCGGGCTTGTGGTCTGCTGATTTTGCTAGGCGTAGAAGTTGGCGATAGTGAGGCTGACAGCGTTTACCTGGCAACGAAAGCGGCCGACCTGCGCATTTTTGACGACCAGGACGGCAAAATGAATCTCGCTTTAGCTGAGGCCGGTGGCCAGGTGATAGTCGTTTCACAATTCACTTTGCTGGCCGATTGGAAGAAAGGTCGGCGCCCGGGCTTTCAACAAGCGGCGCCACCGGCCGAAGGCGAGCGGCTCTATCTGCATTTTTGCGAAGAGATGCGCAAGAAAGGTCTGACTGTGGGCACCGGAATATTCGGCGCACACATGGCAGTGAACCTGGTGAATGATGGTCCGGTGACAATTTTGCTCGAAGCTCGCCAGGGCAAACCCGTTTAAAAGCTAAACGCTCGAATGCAACTTCTTGTCTGAAAGCACAGTGGCAAGTTTTTTGCGCAGGGCTTTTTGCACGGCGTCTACAGGGTCGTCGGCGGCTATTGATTGAAAATTAAATTCTTTGGCCATGCGTTCATACTCGAACAATATTTGCGATTGATAAAGTTTGAATGATTGATAGAGGTCGGTAGACATGCCGATATCGCGACCAGATTCGTAAAAATCAAGGCCACCGCGGGTGGTGATGATGCGGCGCAGCAATGGTTCCAATGGCATCGTAAAATAAATCACCAAATCAGCATCAGGTGCAAACTTGTAAAGCTCGCGCACCCAGTCGGCGTCGGCTCCGCGCACTACGTCACGTGCCAGTGCCGTATAAAAATATCGATCAGCGATGACGATGTGGCCGGCTTTTAATGCTGGAATAATACCGTTGTGCAAACGGTCTGCTAGATCGGTTGCGTACAGCAAAGAAAAAGTAATAGTGTTGAGGGCGTTTTTTTCTTTGGCTTTATCAATTACGCGCGACATCAATAAAGATGATTTCCATTCGCTGCGTGTGACACCGTAGCCTTCCACGTTGAGCCAATTCTGCAATAGTTCTGCCTGGGTGGAGCGGCCCACACCATCTGTTCCTTCCAGCACAATCAATTTGCCTGGATAATCGTGTTGAGGCTTTTTGCCGCTGATGACGCTGGTTATGTTCTTTTCCATCATTCAATTGGCCTCAAACATCCATCAGTTTTGTTGCGATTTCTCTGAACATCATTTGCTGCTCATGTATTGGTTTGATGGCGGGCATTGTGTGAAAGCCGAATTCACCCACCATTTTGTCGTATTCATGAATGATGCGCGATTGAAATAGTTGGAAAGATTCCATCGGATCGGTGGAGAGGCCGACGTCCATTCCGGCTTCATAGTAGCCCGGCATGCGGCTGTTAGCGATGCGGGCCAGCGAAACGTCCACCGGCACTTGAAAGTAAAAGGCTCCATCAGGGCGAATGGCAAAACCATACAGGCTGCGCACCCAGTCGCTGTCGACGCCGCGTGCCACGTCGCGGGCAAAGGCGGTGTAGCAATAGCGATCGGCCAGAACGATGAGACCGGCTTTAAGAGCGGGGATAATAATATTTTCCAGACGGTCGGCAAAATCGGTAGCGTGCAATAAGCTAAAAGTGGCTGGAATCAGCGAGTTGGAGCGCTTCGCCTGTTTAATTGTTTTGGAGATTAGAACAGACGAATTCCATTCGGTGAAAATTACACTCTTACCCCGGGCTTCCAACCAGTTGCGCAAAAGGTCAAGCTGAGTAGATTTGCCGGAGCCGTCTACGCCTTCCACCACGAAAAGCTTGCCGGGAAATTCATGGTGGTTGTGAAGTCGCATAAAATTGCTCTAGCTCAGTGCCCATCAGTTCTTGCCGCTGTGGCGGCTGCTCATGTGATCTATTTCACAGTGGCGGTGAAGATCCTCGCTATTATATAGGCGCTTCTGCGTTTTAACTGATTAGGATTCGCTATGAAAAGTCGGCTCAAATTAAAATCGAATTCAAAGTTTTTCACAGGTAGGGCGCGTGCGCTCATGCTGGCCCTTTCATTCGCTGTCGGCGTCGCCGGTCAGTTTGGCTGCGGCCTGGATGCCTGGGCATTAAATTTGAAGATCCCAACTTTTGGCCGCAAACCCGCTAAAGATGCTGCTGCCGCCGAATCTCAGGCGCCTGCCGCCTCTCCGGCTAAAGCAGCACCTAAACCTACCGAATCAGCTGCTGCGGCTAAACCAGCTCCAGTAAAAGCAGCGCCGGTTGCCCCTCCGACAGCTGCTGCTCCCGCTCCCGCTGCAGCGCGCAGTAAATTCCATTTTGGCTTTGGTCTTGGTCGCAAGAAAGACGAAGCTGAAACCCCAGTTGAAACCAAACCTGAAACTAAAGCTCAACCTGAAACTGAATCTGAAACCGCAGTGAAAGCTCCACTTCCTGGTGGTGGTGGCGCTGCCAGTGCTGGTCCGGCGCGAACTGAGCCGCCAGAGCCCATCAAAGCCGTTGCTCCAGCCCCGAAACCGGCAGCGGGAGCACCTGAAGCTGCGGTCACGCCGGCTATGATAACTGAACCTCCAGAGCCTATTAAAGCCGCTGCGCCAGATCCACAAATGGCCCCCGAAGAAGACGAGCCTGAAGTGGCTCCGGTCAAAGTTGAGAAACCAAAAGCGAAACCAGCTCCTGCCAAAAACGATGACGATCTGAAAGAATCAGCCGCTGCCCCTGGCGGACGGAAATTCAAATATGCTCCACGGCGTAAAGAAGAAATCGATGACGCCGAAGAGATGGAAGAGAGTGAATACAGAGACGAGCAGCAGAAAAAAGCCAAAGAGGCACAACTGCGCGAACTGACTGCTCCGGCCATTCCTGTGCATTTGCGCGACCCCGAGCCGCACTTGCTAAGAGCGCAGAAATTGACCAAAATGGGTCAATTCAGCGAAGCCTTAAAAGAGATCAACATCGCCTTAGAGCTCAAGCCCATGTACTGGGAAGCACAGTATCAGGGTGCCTTGATCTATCAGGTTCAAGAGCGCAATAAAGAAGCAATCGAGCGCTACAAATATCTCGTTGACCGGCGGCCCGATTACACCGAGGCCTACATCAATCTTGGATCGGTGTTGGCGAAAGAGAATCGTTATGTGGAAGCAGAAGAAGCTTATCGCAAAGCCATTGAGCTCTATTTCAACTCAATGTCTGCCCACTATAATCTGGCTAATTTGTATATCAAACAAAACAAAACCAATGAAGCTCTCAAAGAGCTAAAAATCTGCGTCAAGATGAAACCGCAAAATGCCTGGGTGCACAATAATCTTGGTGTAATTTATTTGAAGCGCAATTATCTTGAAGAAGCAGAAGAAGAATTCACCAAAGCCAGCAATTTAGAGCCGGCCAATAAAGCCTTCGCTTCTAATCTGGTGTTGGTTAAAAATAAAAGGCGCAAACAAGTACAAGCCTGAGCTGCAAAAGCAGACAGGCTAGTTTATTTGCACGCCCAGATCGTTGGTCAACTGTACTTCAAGCTCCTGACCGGGTGCCAGGCTGACGTTGTCGCCTGATCTGAAAATGGCGATGGCTGAGCCACCAATAGCGGTGGCAATAGCCGGCGCGCCTAATGTGGCCACGTTAGCGGCAATCAGTGCACCACGGGCAGTGCCGGTAGACGACATGCCGGTTACGGCTCTTACTCCGCCTTCAACTCTAGTACCAAAATTGGTGCCGGGGTCAAGCTGGCCTTTCTGGTTTGTCAGGCCTTTTTGAAATTCCAGAGCGGCATCAAGGGGAATGACTTCGCCTGCCGGGGTGACAATTTGCTCCAGGCGTAGGCCGATTTTTGCGGCGCGACTGAGTAATCTTGGTTTGGTCACTTCGAAAACCCGGCCTCTTACCAGAGTACCTTTGGCCAGAAGCAAGCTTGTGCCATAGAACAGGTCATCTTTTACATGGGCCTCGAAGAGGTCGCCCGGATTGCTGGCTTTGGCGTCTACGAAAGTTTCGAGTACTAATTTGAGTCTGGTCTGCACCGGCAGGGACGCCGAAGAGGCGTCAGCTCGGAGGGCCGTGCCGGAGCTGACCCCTGAATAGTCGGATGGGGCGGCGATACGAGTAGAAGATGAGTGTATCGCTGGGGCAGCGGCCGGCATATTAGGTGGAAAGTCAGGGACGTTCTTAGGATCCATGGTTTCAATCCGGCTCATGGTCGCAGAGGGCACATAGCGAGGCTTGGTCGAATCGGGCTTGGCCGACGCAGGCGTCAGGGCAACCGCCATGGTCGCAGCCGTTGTTAGCGCCAGGCTCCCGGCGAAGCATAGTTGCTTTCGGTAGTGCTGTTGGGCTTGATTTGGCAAATCTCTGATCAAAACAAAGGCTCCTCTGCTGTTCAGCACATTGTAAACGAATCTCTGGCGGCCATGATCAGAAGGGCGCTTCTGTTAAGAACGACGCTGTGTGGCCGCCAAAACAGATTCGCCTGGCAGGGCAGTCCTAATTTGTGCCACTTGAGAGGTAGGCCTGCTACAAAGAAAACTGATAATTATCGGCCGAATGTGGCAAAAGATATACAGAGCATTAAAGGTAGAGACGTTCTTAGACTTGGAGACTGCTCATGGAACATAGTTCAGCCGCCTGCGATTGCTGCGACCGCAAGACCATGAATGCCCAGATACGAGAAACTCTCGTAGCCTGCGAGAACGAAGTCATTGAGATAGCCCGTAAAGTGGTGAAAAGTTCGTCGGACCCATTTTCAGGTGTTATTAAATTTTTGGAAGGCCGTCCTGAGAACAGTTCATTGCACGGCTACCACGTCAACCGCGTGTTGATGGAGACTTTTGGTTCGAGAGATGAAATACCCGGCTTGATTCGGGCCATCGCTTCTCATGTGCGCGAAGTGATTCGCCAGTCGAACGTAATTAGCATTGTGAATGAGCATCCCACCGCAGAACGTTGGGGCAATTTCATCATCAAGCAGAAAGAAAAAATTCGCTTTGAGGTCGGTCGCGAGAAAGATTGCCTGGTCTTGAAGAACATCGCCGGACTGGTCGGCATCGAGCACGGCATCGAATGCCCGCTTGAGAAAATCCTGGTGCAAAACGGTAAGTTAGTGGTTACGCTCAATATGGGTTTCCTTCATCCGCAGAAGGTGCTCGATCTCTAAAGCCGAAGATGTTCATGTAATCGCTCACCGCGGAGGCCTTCACTGGGCCCCTGAAAACACCATGGCCGCTTTTAGAAAGTGCCTGGAGCTGGGAGTAGACATTGAGCTCGATGTACAACGTTGCGCCAGCGGCGAACTGATTGTCATTCATGACGAAGATCTCTCACGCACCACCAATGGTGTCGGCCAGGTTTGTGATATTAATTATGATGAAATTAATAGACTGAGTGCCGGGCTTTGGTTTGACAGCGATTTCAGCGGCGAGAACGTGCCCTTGCTCAGTGATGTTTTAAAATTGATTAGCGGGCAGCTGAATATCAATGTTGAAATTAAAAATGCACCGATCGCTTATGATGATATCGAAGAAGAGCTGCTGGCAATGCTTGCAGATTATGGCCACGGCGACAAAATCATAGTAAGTTCGTTTGATCACTATGTTATTCAACGCTTGCGCGCATTAGATTCTTCACTGCAACTGGCTCTGTTGCTCGATGGTGTGCTCGTTGACATGCCTGCTTACGCAGAAAAACTAGGTGTCAATTATTTCCATCCCTGCCTTGGTTCGTGTCGAGCTGACCTGGTAGAAGAGGCTCAGGCAGCCGGTCTTAAGGTCAATGTCTGGACGGCTAACGGCAGGCGCGCCTGGTCAAAGGCTTTGAAAATGGGTGTGGACGGCATTGTTACCGATGATCCCGCCGGCCTTATGGTGTTGCTCGGTCGCGCTGAGATTGTGCCAGAGTAGGAACCATGACTCGCTAAGGCAAGCTTTAGCTGTAATCAGCGCGGCATCTTCGAGAGCTTGCCCAATCCTTTTTGCGCTAACTGTTTCAGTCGTAGTGGCGCCAGTTTATCGCTCAAAACTTTTTGATAATGCATCTCTGCTTCAGCGTTTCGGTGCAGCATCACAGCAGAGACGCCCATCAAATATTGCATTTCAATGGCTGCCGGATTGCGCGCATACATGCTGGAGAGATGATTCAAAGCCGCCTCGTATCTCCCTTCGCGAATATCTACCAGCGTTGTTCTAATCGGGCTGTCCGGCACCACTTTGAAAAAGTTGGCTTCTCTTTGAGCGTTACTGTTATCGTTTTTGTCATTGCTAAACATACTGCGCGGCTCTTCGGTAGCTTCGCCGCGACCTTCTTCTTTAGCCAGTTCTTGAGCCTTTTTCAAAGCTTCTTCAGCGCCGGGAGTGTTGCCTATGGCGGCATTGAGCGGGGGGCCGCCTGCAAGATTGGGATCAACAGGAGGTGAGTCATTCAAATCTCCAGTGGCATTTCTCACGGCATTGTTGAGTGGATTGTTTTGCGGACTGCTGGAATTAATTAGCTGTTGAACCGAAGTGGTGCCCGGATAAGCAGTAGCGGTGCTGTCGGGCGCACTGCCGGGGTTAAAAGCGGCATTGGCGTCAGGGTTCAAAATCGGATTTGATGACGGTGTGAGTGGGTCGCCCTGTGTGTTGGCGGGAAAACTGAGCGAATTCGAAGGAGCATTGGCGTCAGGTGTCGGAGTAGGGAAAAGAGTGTTGAGAGCAGCGAAATCACCTGCTCTTGAAGGATTAGGATCATCGGCGCGCCCCAAGCCTTCCAGCGGGTTGCCACCACCTATCGCTTCAGGGCGCGGCGGTAGAATGCTCTGCGCCAGGGCCTCGCTATTTGCTCCGGCCAGACAAAAACAGGCATTCAAGGTCAAAAGAGCTGGCAACGATTTATAAAAAAATGGCTCTAACCGACGTTTACTCATGTTTTTACCGTTGGTTTGAAACCAGTTAACGCAGATTGCCGCGTACTATTTTTGAAATCCAGGGTAGCTCTAAATACTTGCCACGCAAAGACTGCACGATACCAAAGATGATAAGTATCGAGAAAGAATAGCCGATCATGCGAATGCCGAAAGCTACTGCTCCGAGCGCCGGTGTAGACATTTCTAGAGCACCTTCGCCGAAGAGTCCGATAATTCCGCCCACTGTGCTTATAAGGGTTGTGCCGGTCCAGGTGATAAAGCAACCGAGCATGGCTGTGAGTAGGGCTTGCATGAAGTGGAAGCGGAAGAAGACCGCTTTACTGTCCCTGCCGTTGGCGATGATATAAATAAAACCGGCCAGACCGGCGGTCAGATAACAGAGGGCCGACATCACTCTGACCATCAAATCGGAACTCTGTGCTTTTTTCGGTGCGTATTTCGCAGGCATTCTTGATTAGCTCCTTCGCTCACCCTTATTTTAGCGTTTTGCTGCCCCTTCGCTGCAAATACTAGCTAAATTCACCTATATTGATTGACCTGACAGAATCTGGGAACATTTAATGGCAGATATGTCTTCATCAGAGCAAACACAACTAAGAATAATTGACCTGCTTTCTGCCTTTGAGCTGGAAGATGTAATGGAGCGCGTCGGTACCGCCGTGCTCGAAGTGAGCGGCGCTCAGTCTGCCGCTATTTTGATGTGGGATGCTGATTTAGACACTTTCGCCGACCGTGCCTATGTGGGCGATAAACAAAAAGATTTGCGCGCTCTGGCCGAGGCTTTTGTTGAGAAGTACGACGGCGATGATTTTGAAGCCGGTGATGTAGAGCTCAAAGTTGAAGACCTGCGCGAAGTTGAAGGGATTTCTCTCTCTCCTTCGCTTTTGAAAAATTTAGGCGACGTTTATCTTTTGACAGCCGTCAATCAAGGTCAAAGACGGGCCTTCGTGCTTTTTGCCGGCAGCGAATTAAAAGATGTCGATGGTGTCGAAGAAGCAGTTTCGCCCTATCCAGTCGCTCTGGCTCTCGCCCGCGGCTGGGAGAGCAAAGAGTTGCAGCGCGAAAACGAGCGCTTGCGCAGCCAGTACGAAGAGATTGAAGACAAAACCAGCAGTATGGAAGAGCAAACACGCAAGCTCATTCACGACATAACCGCTCGCGATGCCATTCGTATGAAACACCTTGAGCGAGAGCGTTTGGTTTACTGGATAAGCAATGCCGTGCGCAGTTCGGTGCACATCAAAGAAGTGCTTGATACAACGGTAGAAAAAATCGGCGCTACTTTTGGCGTCAGCAGATGTTTATTGCTGCGTCCGCACAACATGCTCAACGAACTTGATGTATTTGAGTATACGCAGGCTAATGTGGCCCCTGTGAAAGACATGTTCCACACTGACCTCGGGCGTGATTTTACTCTTAAAGCTCTGAACAAAGAGACGCCCGAAAACATCGAAGACCCTGACTTTGACGAGCGCACCACGTACGATCGTGGTTTCCTCAAAGAACTTAATTTGCGCAGTGGGCTGATTGTGCCGCTGGTGATGCGCGATCAAGTACTGGGTGTGCTGTTCTTGCAAGATACTACCGTCAGTCGCGACTGGAGCATTGATGACATTTCGCTGATTGGCTCACTGGCCGACAATCTTTCGGTGGCTATCGAAAACGCCGAACTGCACCAGGAGCGCGAATTGCAAGCGGTAATGGACGGCCTCACCGGCGTCTTTAATCGTCGCGCCTTTACCGAGGCCTTGCACAAAGAATTCGAAAGGGCAAAACGCTACGAGCACACACTTTCATTGATTATCGTCGACCTCGATTTTCTCAAGAAAATTAATGACAATTTTGGCCATATGGCCGGCGATGAAGCGATTCGCTCTATTGGTCAAATTTTACGCCAATCGTCACGCTCTATCGACTTCTGCGCCAGGTATGGTGGCGAGGAATTTTGCCTGCTTTTGCCCAACACTGAAATAGATATGGCTGAACAGTTGGCCGAGCGTCTTAGACGATTGATTAATGAAATCACGGTGGAAGGCCACGGTAATATTTCAGCCAGCCTCGGTGTGGCCAGCTATCCACTGCATTGCGATTCGGCCGACGATCTCTTTCACAAAGCCGACGAAGCACTTTATTGCGCTAAAGAAGGCGGACGAAATTGTGTCAAAGTTTCAACCGCCAAGGGTTCCGGCCGCAAAGCCGGCGAGTCTGAGAGCACGGTTGACGTTCGCTAAATTTCACTTTTTTCGCTGGTTTTGTCAGGTTCGCTTTTTTCCCGGTAAGGTATAAAGTGAAGTATGAGACTTTATTCGCTTAGTTAAGGGAGACTCCACCGTGAGCATCATTGATAACGTCATCAACACTGTTACTAAAGAGGTCAATAAAGTTCAGTCTCGTGCCCAGGATGGCATTCAGGCTTTTAATCTAGCCAATCAAATCAAAGAGCTGGAGCGCAAAAAACACGCCAAGCTAGCTGAAGTCGGACGTCTGGTCTTTGACAAGCATCAGAGCAACAAAGATGTTTCCGACGATTTGTTGAAAGAGCGTTGCAGCGAAATCTCAGCTGTAGATCACGAAATTTCAGTCTTGCAGTCTGAGCTTGATCAAATCAAAGTTAACCACGACCCTGACGCCACACCGGCGCAAAAAGCTGAAGCTAAGGCCGGCTATAGCGCTTCGCCTGGTTTTCCCTGCGAAAGCTGTGGCGCGACTGCCAACCGCGCGCGAGCATTCTGTCAGGCCTGCGGTTAATCTCT
>JADYXQ010000104.1 GCA_021772135.1 Candidatus Obscuribacter sp. | reverse complement strand
GTGCAGCGGCCGACCCTGTCGCCAGCCGCAATTACGGCGATGTTGCCGATGAAGATTTGCCGCGCCCCAATAAAGACAAACAAGGCCCTGGTGAAAAAATTGCTAGCTCGCTCGAGATACCACTGACCGCTATTTCAGGTTACTGGTTCGCTAAAAAAGGCGGTCTTAAAATCGTCGATCGTAACAGCGAAAAGCTGCACACCTTGAGCGACCACGCCATTAGCCAAGACCTGGCAGTCGACTTCGGTAAGAGCAGAGTCGACTTGACAAAAGAACTCAAGGCTCGATACGAAACCTCAGTGGTTAAGGTCAATGAAGTGGTGGCCAGCGAACCGCATTTGTTCGATGAAGGCTATCGCTTCGAATTCAACAAGACCGGCGTATCCGAAGAAATGTCGCGCAAACTTTATCGCGGCAACAATATCGGCGAAGTGCTCGGAGCCCTCGATAACATTCCAGTGAAAGATTTGACCACCGACCAGATTAAGCAAGTTGGCGAATATGCCGAACACTTGACCGGCAGCCCACTTTTGAAAGACGAAGGTCTCACCCATCATGCGGCGTTGATGAACGGAAATGCCTCTAAATTTGCCGAAGCAGAAGCAAACTTGCTCGCCAACACCGGCACCCTCGAAGCAAAAGTTGCCGCTGAAAATGAGCTGTACAACAGCATTAGAACTCTGCGCACAAATCTCGGTGCTAAAAAACTTGAGGCCGATGCAGTCGTTCAGGCCATTGCTAAAGACCAGCCTGAGCTTTTAGAATTTGGCCGCCGCTTCGAATTTGATCCTGATATCACTCCTGAAAAAGTAGCTGAACTCAAGCGCCCTACCCAACTGAACGGGCTGATTGAAGCCATCGACAAAACTCACGCTTCCGGGTCAAAAGTGCTGATCACAAGTCAGGGTGAGCACCTCAAAGCACTAGCCGGACTGAGCGAAGATGCAATCATTAAGAGCGAAGGCCTGACCGAAATGGCTGCCAGACTGGAAGCCAATGCAGGCAAAGTGGTGGAATCAAGAGTGAAAGCATTCAGCTTGCTCAGTTCAGAACAAGCCACCTTCATGAAAAAGAGCATGGGCGTTCTTGGCGCCGGGATTGCCACTAATTGGGTGGTCGATAAGGCCCTATTCAACGATCAAAGACCGGGCATCATGACTTACGTAGCCGACATCGGCGCGCCAGCCGTTCTCTTTTCAGAATTATCGCCAAAAATTAAATTCGGCGTGATCGTAGGAGCGCATGTACTCGCCCGCTTGAGCGAAAAACCTGAACCAGAGCATAGAAAAAAGCGCCCTTAAGAGCACCGGAAAGCATAAAAAAGAGCGGCCCTTTCAGACCGCCCCTTTTTTTGATGATTTAACCAACTAGCGAACGCGAACTGAAGTGCGTCTGTTATAGGTTGTCACTCTGGCCGCTCTTGGTTTGACATAGGTGCGCACTCTGGCACGGCTTCTACGGGTTGTGGTCTGAGCCCTAGGAATTGTGCCCACGCGGGTTTGAGTTTGCGTAGTGGTGCCGCTGGAAGATGTGCGAACTACAGGGGGTGAGCCTACGTTGGTAGACTGAGTGGTGCTGCTTGAAGACGATTGGCGCTCATTAGGCAGCGGTGATTGGCTGGAGTTGCTTGTTCCTGCCTGGGTTGAGTTCTGTGTGGCAGCTCCACTTTCGGCAGCGGGGGCTGAAGATTGAGAGCTATTCTGGGTTCCGGCCATGCTGCTTGATTGCGTTTCACCCGCAAAGACAGCCATCGTGCTCAACGGCACGGCGCATATGGTTAAAGCGACAGTAACTGCCTGTTTCAAAATCGACATGGTCATTCTCCTCATCAAACGATTGCAGTGCGGGCGACGGGGGGCAGTGGTGAAAGTTCCACTAGGTGAACAACATTAGCAAAGCTTACCGAGCGACAGGTCTGTCCGGAGGTTGCCATCCAAATAGATCTCTTATGCCTGACTGCAGCAGCCGAAGCTACCGAAATTCTTAAGGGCAATTCTTTTCGATATACTTGTTTTCGACGTCACCTTGCCTGATGGTAGCGGCTTTGACCTCTGCAAAGAGCACCGCGCCAAAGGCGGCACCACTCAGTCAAATCGGAGTCGATTCACTTTCAAGCGGCAGCAGATTCTTTATCTTACTGCCTAAGTCTTGAGGGCAAGTTAGTGTTTGGCTTTAGGTAAAACTGGCACATCTCTACCACCACACTCCACCCAGTAACTTAGCAAAACTCTAAGTTACTGGCAAGAATCATCCATTTATTTCCCACGATGTTAGAATAAAACTAAGTTACTGGACAAAAAAGTGAAATTAAACATTCTACAGTTACGAAAAGCAATCGGACGTGAAGAGTTCGATCATCTCCAACTGACTTCGGCATTATCGCAATATCGAGCTATCGACCAGAAGATAAATGAACTGATGAAGACCGGAGCTATAGTAAGAGCAAAAAAAGGATTGTACGTATTTGGCCCGGAATCAAGGCAAACTGCTATTTGCAAAGAAAGTCTGGCCAACCTCATCTACGGCCCATCATGCATCTCGATGGAGTATGCGCTTTCATATCATGGACTGATTCCCGAGCGCGTAGAAACGATTACTAGCATCACACCCAAAAGAGACAAAGAATTTATTACACCGATTGGACGTTTTACTTATCGATATCTAGCAGCCTCAAAATATCCACACGAAATCGAGCAGCACTGGATTGACCAACAACATCCTATTCTTATTGCCTCACCCGAGAAAGCGCTATGCGACTACGTCTCCTTGAATAAATTGCCTGGGCTGACGAGCCTAAGTGCTGCGCGAGATTTCCTTCAATTTGATCTTCGCATCGATCAAGAGGACTGGGCTCGCTTTGACGTAAAAAAAATGCTCCGCCTCAATAAGCACTACAAAAGTCAAAACATCTCCCAAATAATGGAAGTCTTATGAATTCTGCAATCGAGTCAATGCTCGGAAGATACAAGTGCGAAACACGTCTCGATTACGAAAATGCATTGAAGGAAATTATTCAAGAGCTTGCGTTGCTCGGACTCTGGAGAGCAAAATTCTTTGAGCACGCGGCTTTTTATGGTGGCACTGCGTTGCGAATTCTCTATGGGCTAGACCGATTTTCTGAAGATATTAATTTTTCTCTGTTGTCGCCCAATTCTAATTTTAAGTTAGCACCATATTTGGAAGCAATTAGTGCTGAATTGAACGCCATGGAATTCAATGTCGAAATTTCTTCAACGACAAAAACTACGGAGTCAGCTATTGAATCAGCCTTCATCAAAGCTGGTACGCAAGAACATCTGCTTAAAATTGATGTTCCCGGTAAGATTGCAGAGCGTATTGCGAAGCAAGACCGAATCAAAATTAAAATTGAAATCGACACTGATCCACCAGGTGGATTTGAAACAGAAACACGAACTCTCTTACAGCCAATAGCGTTTTCCGTAAACACCTACAAGCAAGCCGATCTATTCGCCGGGAAAATACACGCTGTCCTTCAAAGGGCCTGGCTGGGCGGAAGAATCAAAGGTCGTGACTATTATGACTTTGTTTGGTACATAGCGCGCGATACACCAGTTCATTTAACACATCTAGAGCAAAGACTTAGGCAAAACGGAGCGTGGACATCTGAACGCCAGATGACAAAGAAGGATCTTCTCAATCTCTTGACCGAGAAATTTGCGCAGCTTAACGTTGAGCAAGCGCAAAGAGATGTTCTTCCTTTTCTAAACGATCCTGCTGCAGTGGAGGTCTGGTCTAACCAGTTCTTTCTCTCACTCTTGTCAAGGCTCAAAGTCTGTTAAGGCTACCGGCTAATTCTCGCCGTGGACAAAGTCACTGGCGCGTACCTGCACTTGCTTATCTTGACGGTCTTGACGCAGACCAAGGCCTTTACGCACGTCTTTTTTCTCGAACATCAATTTGTCGCCGCGATACTTGAGCGCTTCCATGGTCTCACCGGGCTTCCATTGCACAGCGCCGGTGCTGACACCGACAACAAGTTCCCCGGTCACAGGAGACTCGAAAATACCCAGAGGGCGAATACCATTGGTATTAAGCTGCGGCCTCTCCACGCGGGGCACGTCCATGCGAAGAGCGGTAGGATCCACGGCAGTCTGGAAACGTTCCGGCAATCGATAAGGCTTAATTCCTGACTGTTGAAAGTTAAGCCCTGGCATAACTTCCAGAATGCGACTTAAGGCTTCTTTGGCAATCATCTGGTCTCTAAAGACATCATCAACTTGCGCCTGGGTGGTGTATTTTTTCTGCACCAGCAGCTCACCGAGCAATTGTTTTTTGCCGGCCGGTTGCTTGGCCTGAATTTCCATTACTTCCAGTATTTGAGCCTCTGTGGCATAGCCTTTGACTTTGAGCACCTGACCAATTTGCGGTAAAAATCTGAAAGAGGCTTTCTGCGCCAGACCAGCGATGTCGGCATCGTTGTAAACTTGCAGCGTACGACCATCAAGTAAGTGATTTCCAGGCAGACCGGTGCGTTCTTTCAAGCGCTGCACTTCGGCTTTGACTGATTCTGCCTTGAGATTTTCGCCGGTAAGCGACATGCGCGACGAAATCAGTTCAACAGCCAGATCGTTCAACGGCTGCCCTTCACCAGTAGGTATAGAGCGCGGTATGTCTTTAATTTTGGTCAATTCAGTCGGGAAGTTCTGATGCAATTGAGCAGGCGTAGGAGCCTCTTTGCCCACAGCCAGTCTCAAGAATTTCTCGAAGCCAGAGGCGAGATTTTCTGCGTGCGCGAGATTGGTGTCAGGCAACACCACCATGAATTCGTCACCGCCCTCACGAACCGGTTTATCAGTGCCCCGTGAAAAATACTTTTTAATTTGAACCGCAACCTCTTTTAAGACTTGATCGCCCTGATGGTGACCAAACTTATCGTTCACTCCTTTGAAGCCATCAAGGTCCATATAAGTCATAGAAAGAGGTTCTTGCTGACGCTCAGCCCGCGAAATTTCAGTTCTCAGAACTTCATCGCCGCCGGCTTTGTTTTTCAAACCGGTTAAATTGTCTACCCGAGACAGCTCTTTAGCTTTGGTGTGATAGCCCTTCTGGTGCATTTCAATGGGCCCAATAGAAAAAATCGGCTCACCATTGGCAATGCGATCTTGAATCTTGGCGGTTATCGCCTGTTTGCCCTTAGTTGCACCGTGATCTAGAGCACCGAACATGGCGCCGAACGCAGCGTAAGAGACGACGTCACCTTTCACTTCAGAATAAGTCGGTGTGCGGCCGTCAAGGCCAGCACCGAGAATAGAATGAGCAAAACCACCAGCGGCACCGGAGGCGCCATTGACGCTCATGGTTTTGAACAACCCTTCTGATTTGGCCAATAGTGGAATTCTACCGAGGCCTAGAGAGGCACCGTCCATAGTGGCAAAGGTACCAAAGCCCACCGCGGCGCTCTTAAATTTATTAGCGGCAAAATCTTTGTCAGAAGCCGGTTGAAAAACTTCAAAAAGAGCGCCGCTTGTACCGGCCTCGAGAATAGGAATGGTTGAGGCACGGCCAAGGGCACTGCGCACGCCGCCCACTGTTTTAGCTAACGCAAAGAATTCGGCCACGCTGCCAACCATAGCGCCGCCTGTGGTCCAATTATTATCATGAATGGGCGGCTTGAATATAACCGGAGCTTCCGGCTTGAAAGACGTAGTATGCCTGACTATTTGAGCCACGCTATCAACAGGCTTCTGCACAGCAGTGTAGGCAGCCGCACTCAAAACATCAGAAACGCCCGCCGTAGAGCCACCGGGGCTCTGTTCGAGACCCACCTCAGGTTTATCCGTTTTACTATGATGCAGGGGGGACATCGACACCTTTAGCCTGAAGCCACACTCTATATACCCACTGGGGCTGTAATGCCACAGGGTGACCAGGATTGGTGCATGGGGGTGTGGGCGTGGGCGGCTGAAGATTGCCTATTTTCCCAGACTATAACCCTCCAGAGCCGCCCAGTTGCCACTTCCAACAGAGCGAGGAGCCTCTTTCTTATTCACCGTATCTTTGTTCTGCTCTTTACCGCTGGCTAGCGGATCAGTCTTCGCTACGGCCAGAGTGTAGTTCTCGAGCGCGGCCCAACTACCAGAGCCTTTATGTTGAGGCTTCTCCTTTTCATCAATCGCATCTCGGTTCTGCTCTTTACCGCTGTCATAAATCTCGAGTTTGGGCAGTGACTTTGTGGCTGATTCGCTGACAGTCAGTTCGGCACCGGCGACTTTAAGGCTAGCGCTGTTGGTAGACTGGTCCATGATGGCTGCGAAATTAATCGAATCCTTTTTTACTAAAGCCTTTTGCTCAACGGCTTGTGCAGTTGAGTCATTATGTTTTTCCATGGCCGCTCCTTTTGTCTCTACCCTCGAACTTTAATGCTCGAAAATGGCGAAACTGTGGCGAGTTTGTTTACGTCCGCATATTAAGGTGCAAATTTGACTAAAGCGCGGCTGGTGGGGCTTCGTTGCTTGGTTTTCTTCCGATATCGGAAGAAAACCAAGCATTCAATGCAAAAGCTTGAGCGATATCGCTCAAGCTTTTAAGCCAGGTGACCGTATCAAACAAGCACCCAAAATTTACTCTTTAAAGACTTATTCAGAGGGCGCACATTTACTACAGCTCAACAACTAAAAGCTCAATTGCTTGAGCGAATTTTAGCTTGCGCCTGGCGGCTAATTACAGGAAAGCCATTGGCATCGAAGCAGGCGGCAAGAGGGTCTAATTTGGTACTGGCCAGGCTGAACTGGTCCAGGGGCGATGATTTATGTTCGCCGGCCGGTTTAAGAGTCTTAGCGATAGCCGCCTTGTAAGCGTCGTATTTGGCTTCAGTAACAGCAGCAGCCTGCGCGCTGCCTGAGTCATAAAGGTCGACAGTGGGAAAAGCCTTAAGTGTGTCCTTGCACTGAGCAACGGTGTCCTTCGATGGCTGGTTGCGCACATCGCCAGTAGGTTGCTCAGCTACGGTTACTAAATTTAGAGAATCGTTTTTTACTAAAGTTTTTTGCTCAACGGCCTGAGCGCTTGAGTCGTTGTTTTTTTCCATGAGCAGCTCCTTTGTCTAACCCCTCTAGACTAGCAAGCTATAGTGGCATTCTTGTGGCGAAACTTTAAAAAACTAAAACTCAGTCTTTAATCGACAAATTGTCGCGGCACTGCAATAGCTGGGCGGCAATACTGACCGCAATTTCTTCCGGCTCATTGTTACCGAGGGGCAAACCCACAGGGCAGAGAAAAGCTTCGTTGTATTCCTCCGGCAAACCAGCAGCGGCAATGTCTTGATGCAACCTGACTGCTTTTGCTTTACTGCCGATCACCCCGAGATAGGGGAAAGGCTTGCGGCCGCTGTGGTAACCGCGAAAAATCTCCATGAGTATGGGTGAATCGCTGCTGTGCCCCATGGTCAGGAGCAAAACAAAAGCGTCTCGCGAAACCCTTTCTATGCCGTCACGGTAACTTCCCACTAAAACTTTGTGCACCCGCCTGCTGTCGGGCAGGCGATCGAGCCACTCCGCTCTGGTATCAATGCAAGTAATTTTGCAATCTAAGCGGACGAGCAAATGAATTAACGCTGTGGCACAATGCCCTGCACCAAATACGGTGATATGCCACTGTCCTAAATTGTGCGCTTCTAGATAAACTTTGACCGAGCCGCCGCAGGTCATGCCGATGTCTTGTTCCAAATTCCAGTTAAAAAATCGCTGCTTGTCGGCGCTGCTGCCGTTAAGCAACTCAGAGAGTAATTTTTTCGATTCTTCTAAAGCGCGGTTTTCCACCTTACCGCCGCCCACAGTGCCAAAGTTGCGCCCTTCTGCAGTAACAATCATACGAGCGCCTGTCATTTGGGGCACACTACCGATGGTGTCGACAATAGTGGCAACGACAAAAGATTCTCCAGCTGAAAGCAATTCGTCTACGCGCTGGTAAAATGCTGCCAGGGTCAAATTGCGGCCTCAGTAGCCAGTTCTTGCTCGTCTTCGCTGGCTTTAAGAGCACTGCCGTTGGTGCCGTTTAAGGGCTCTTCGCCGTTGCCGGCGCCATTGCCATTAACAGTTACCGGTATTTTAATTGTGTCGCCCTCAGCCAGTGTGGCAGCGGACACACTATCTTGAATCAAGCTATAACCCTTGGCCCGAGACATTGCTCGCTGCAGCACCGAGCCTGCTTCAGCAGGCCAGGGCGTAAAGGGCAATCCGGCAGCCTTGAGTTTATATTCGGTCAAACGTGACAAAATTTCTTCGCCAGAAGCCGGGGTAACTAAAGTTGCAATTTCTTTGCCGCTCACATATGACAGAGCATTTTTCACTGCAAAAAATACTGAGAAAGCAAGTAGCAATGGCGGCTCCCCTACTGCCTTCGAGCCCTTGACGTTGACTGTGCAATCGTTGTCTATGGTGTCTACATTGAAGACAGGTGGAGTGTCGTAAATATTGGGAATTTTGTAAGTGGTCGGCGAATATGAAAGCAATGCGCCACTAGCGGCATAACGCAAATCTTCAGTAGTTAGCCAGCCCATGCCTTGAATGAAGGCGCCGGTAATCTGGCCGCGGTTGAGCCCGGGGTTTATCGATTTGCCAATATCCATCAAAATATCGACCCGCTCTACTTTTAATTCACCGGTGAAGCGGTCGATTAAAACTTCACTGCATGAAGCTCCATTGGTGAAATATAAAAATGGCGAGCCCTGACCGACGCTCCAGTCAAAACCGATAGAAGGCGTTATATAGTGACCGCGTTCGCCCAGGCTGACACGCTCTCTGTAAGCCAGATTTACGAGCTCAGGGAAAGTCAATTTGACGTGGGGGCGACGCTCATCGAAAACAAAACCGCCTTCATAGACAATCGAATCGCTGTAGGCACCAATGCCAATTTCACGACCGGCAAAATAATTGGACGCGACAACATTGAGACGTTCTTTAATTTTCAGGCAAGCATTAACCGCCGCCGAGCCGTTCAAATCAGTGGCCGACGAGGCCGCCGTAGCAGAGGTGTTGTTGTTTTTTTCGGTAGAAGTAGTCATAACAATGACGTGTTCAGGAGCGATGGCAAATTCATCGGCCACCAGCATTTTGATATTGGTGTTGACGCCCTGACCCATTTCAGTCGCACCTGTGGAAACTTGAATGGTGCCGTCAAGATAGATATTAACCAGTGCGTTGGCCTGATTGAGAAATTTATTGGTGAACGAAATGCCGAATTTGAGACCGGTGAATGAAAGCCCTTTCAAATGTGTTTTTGATTCGGCATTGAATTTTTTAACAGCTGTCACACGCTCAGCGTAATTGCAAGATTGGCTCAGTTCATCAAAAATCTGAGGCAAGGTGTTGTTCACGAGCAATTGCCCATAGTGAGTGACATTGCGATCACTGACGCCGTAGCAATTTTTGCGCCTCACTTCATAGGCATCTTGGCCCAGATAGACGGCAATTTCTTCCATGATATTTTCAATAGTGATGGCGCCCTGCGGGCCACCAAAGCCACGAAAAGCGGTATTGGGCGGAAAGTTAGTTTTACAAATTTTGCCCACGGCCAGAAGGTTGGGCAAATAATAGGCATTGTCGATATGGGTAAGCGATCTGCCTAAGACAGCCGTAGACAGATCGTTGTAGGCACCGCCGTCGGCATATAAACTGGCTTCCAGCGCAGTTATTACTCCCTCTGAATCGAAAGCAACTTTATAGTCGTTTTGATAAGGATGGCGCTTGCCCGTGTATTTCATATCATCGTCTTTGGTGTAAACGATGCGAGCGGGGCGCTTGGTTTTGAGCGCCACCAGAGCAGCCATCACCGCCGGATGAGTTGCCTGACACTCTTTGCCGCCAAAACCGCCCCCCATTCTTTTAATCAGGCAAACAACTTCGTTCAGTTGCAAGCCGAGCAGATGTGCCACCACATGTTGAACTTCAGAAGGGTTCTGGGTGGAAGAATGTATGGTCAGCTGATTGTATTCACCGGGGTAAACCAGACAAGCTTGCGATTCAAGATAGAAGTGATCGGCGCCGGCGATAACAAAGCGACCTTCAATAATATGATCGGCGCTGGCGAATGCAGCGGCAACATTGCCCCTTTCGATTTTGTAGGTCTTGTCGAGATACTGACCGGCAGCGATGGCGCCGGCCACAGTTAAAACCGGCTTCAGTTCTTCCATATCAAGCTTGATGGCAGCCTTAGCGGCTTTGATGGCCGCGCGCGACTCGGCCGCTATGACCACAATTGGTTGACCAATGAACTCGGCCACGTCTTCAACCAGCAAAATTTCGTCTTGAGTAATGGGGCCAAAGACATTGTGGTGCAAGTCTTTATATGTATATAAAGCCGCTACTCCAGGCACTTTCAGTGCGTCGCTCAAATCGAGCGATTTGATTCGACCATGGGCAAAAGGCGAGCCGAAATAATCGACCAGTAATTCATTGCGAGAGGGAGCGATATCGTCGATATAAACAGACTCGCCGCTGACGTGGCCGGGGGCCGAGTCGTGAGGAATATTTTTGCCTATTATCGACACGCGAATTCCCTCTCGTTGGAGGCAGTCTCAAAATAAAACTTGGACAAAATGTTTTCGGCCAGGGCCAGGCGAAAATCGCGAGAGCCGCGCACATCGGTTATTGGAGTAATAACCTCTTTAGCGATTTTACCAGCTGCCTCATAGGTGACAAGCTCATGAGTCGTGCCTAACAGTGCTGCTTCGACAGCGGCACAGCGCATTACAACGGGGCCAACGCCGCCGAAAACAACAAAAGCGCGTTCAATGATATTGCCCTTAAGCGAAATTCTTATGGCTGCGGTGAAGGCTGAAATATCCAGATGCTGCCGACGCGATATTTTATAAAGCTTGACCAGTTCGTTTGCATGCGGCAGGGGCAACAATATGCGGGTAATCAGCTCGTCTTTATGCAATGACAGCTGTTTGTAACCTTTATAAAATTCAGCCATCGGAATTTTCCGTACGCCACCACACCCGGTGACTTCAATTTCTGCTTCCATCAGAAAAAGAAACGGAGTGCTGTCGGCAATAGGGGAGCCATTGGCGATGTTACCGGCAAGAGTGCCTGCGTGCCTGATTTGCGGCGATCCGTAAACCCAGAGAATTTTGTGAAACTCAGGCACCAGATCTTTCATCAGATTTTCCAGCTGCCGCAAAGTCACTTTAGCGCCCACGCTCAAAACCTTTCGCCCGCTTTCATCAAGCACTTTCAGTTCACTCAGCCCGGGCAAAGCAGCCGTGCTCATCACATTAGCCGGCACCAGATCTCTTTTATTCATGTTGACCGACACGTCTGTGCCACCAGAGACGATCACAACTTTTTCTTGTTCATTTAAAAATTTGCAAGCCGACGACAGCGATGTTGGGTTAAAAGCGGTACGTCCACCTAATTTGAGCATAAGTTCATTCTGAGCATGGGCCTTAAAATTCGCCACCATCTCTTTGTCAGGATACAATTCGCTGAATGATTTATAGCGGCCGAGATCTACAGCCATTCCGGCATTGATGATCGCCTCATAACCGGTGCAACGGCAAAGGTTACCGGTGAGTGAATCTTTCACCTGTTTTTCGCTCGGATAACAAGTCTTGCCCTGGCACTGCTGCTGACTTTGCAAATCATTGGCCAAACCGCACATGGCCACCACAAAACCTGGTGTGCAATAGCCGCACTGGGCACCATTGCTGTCGACCATCGACTGTTGCACCGGGTTCAACTGGCCGTCGAATTTGAGACCTTCAACGGTAATCAAATGGGTGCAATCAAGTTGGTAGAGATATTGAATGCAAGAATTGATTGGTACGTAGGTAAGCTCATTGCCCGGCTCAAGGCCAGCTTCAGTCGCTAGCCTGCCGACCATAACAGAGCAAGCGCCGCAGTCGCCTTCGGCGCAAACTACTTTAGTGCCGCACTGACCCAGGTCTAAGCGCAAATAGTCACTGGCAGGTTGAAAAGCTTGAGCGGCTGAAATGCGCTGCTCGCGCCCGTTGACGTAAAGAAGAATGTAATCTCGCATAGCTTCTCAGTTCCAAATATCCAGTGGACATATGATAACGCAAGAGGCCCAAATATGGGCACTAAACTTTGCCGCTGATGCGCACCGGCCCTTCCACCACGCTGAGATGCGAAGCAGAAGCGATGCCGCGCAGCATGCCATTGAAAATAAATTCGTGGAAAGGCGACACCGCCCACCAGTAAAGCAATCCGAACAAACCATGAGGCAAGAAGCGGGCGTTTTGCTGCAAAATGGTGATGCCGTCGCCGGTATTTGTAATTTTGAATTGCAGCAAAGCCTTGCCCGGCAACTTCATCTCAGCGATGAGCAGCAAGCTTTTCTCCACATCGACGTCAACAACCCGCCAGAAGTCTAAGGCGTCGCCGGCAAAAAGTTCGGCATCGTTGCGGCGGCCGCGATTTAAGCCGACGCCGCCGAACAACCTATCGATAAAGCCGCGAATACGCCATAACCAGTTGCCGTAATACCAACCGGTTTTGCCGCCCAGCCGCACCAGCCGAGACCAGACCTGCGCCGGAGTATCTGTCACTTTGATTTGGCGGTTGTCTTCATAATGAGTGCCGTCGGCCCAATCAGGGTCGCCGCTATTGGCCCACTCTGCCGGAGGAATTTTACCGGCGTCGGTCCAGCGGCTCTCAACCACCTGCTTATTGATGCGGTCTAAAGCAATGCGGATGGCGTGACGGCAATCAATCAGCTCCTGGGGAATCAGCTCAACGATTGAATTTTCCTGACAAATGACGGGATTGCGCAAGCCTTCGGCCAGTGGTCTGGCGATGTAAGACGGCACTGGAGTAACAAAGTGAATCCAGTAGGAGCTGACGGTGGGCGTGAAGACCGGCACGGGAATAATCAGACGCCTGGATAAGCCGGCCTCTTCAGCGTAAATTTGCATCAAGTCACTGTAAGCCAGCACTTCGGGACCACCGATGTCGAAAGACCGGCCCGTGGTAGCGGGGGTGTGCAAACACTGGATCAAATAATGAAGCACGTTGCCAATAGCGATGGGCTGCGAGGGCGTAGTCACCCACCGGGGGGTAATCATCACCGGCAGCCGTTCCACCAGATAGCGCAAAATCTCAAACGAGGTGCTGCCAGACCCGAGAATCATGCCCGCGCGCAACACTGTCACCGGAGTATCACCGGTCTGCAAAATCTCAGCCACCTCGGCGCGAGACTTCAAATGTTTACTCAGATCAGCTGAGTCTTCTCCCAGGCCGCCAAGATAAACTAGTCTCTGCAGGCCCGTTTGCGAAGCAGCTTCCACCATATTGTGAGCAGCCTGCCTGTCGGCAGCGGCGAAGTCTGTATTGTCACGATTCATTGAATGAATGAAATAGTAGGCGCAATAAGCCCCTTGCAGGGCCGCCTTAACAGATTCAGCGTCAAAAATATCGAGTCTCGCCAGCTCAACATCGGGATCTTTCGACCATGGGCGGCTTTTAAGCTTAGCCAGAGAACGCCCGCAAGCGCGCACGCGGAATCCAGCCTGAATAAGACGTGGTACCAGCCGAGCGCCCACATAACCCGTGGCCCCTGTGACTACAATTAACTGCTTTTCTGGTTGGTTTTCCACCGCTCACCTCTTCTGCATTATAGAGAAGTGGCGGCTAACTCGCCGCGCCTTTTAAAGCGAGGCGATAAATTTTTTGACGCCGCTTCGTAAGCCGGGGAATTCCATCATCACCTTATCTTCGTGATCTGCGCCGTCGATTCGTATATATGTTTTGGGCATCGCTGCAGTGGCGAACAATTCGTCTGAGCGTTTGATTTTCACCAGCCTGTCTGCCGTACCGGAGATCAAAAGTTTCGGCACACTTGAATGCTTTAAGGCAGTGAGATTGTCCAAATTTTTGCAGGCGTCGCTGAAAGCGAAGTCAGGGTAGTAATTGAGAAAATCGAAAGTATCACATGCCGTGCGCCTTACCGATGAAAGCGGGCAAAGCAAAATTACACCCGCGCATTTATAGTTGGAGGCCAGGCGACCGGCAACCAGGGTGCCCAGCGATTCGCCGGCAAGGACGATTTTATCGAGCGTCAGCTTTTTCACGTCCGTCAAATATTTAAGCGCACCGGTGCCGTCTTCGCAACTTCCTTGCATAGACGGCTCTCCTGTACTTTTGCCGTAGCCCGAATAATCGTAGACCAGTATCGAGCAGCCGATTTGCAAAAACTGTTCAGCCAGATAGCGCCTGTCTGTGCAGTTGAAGGCGCTGCCCTGGCTCAAGAGCACTGTCTTTTTGGCGCCAGGTAATTGATCAGGCCGTGAAGGCTATTGCCGTTTTCTGATTTGAAATCGGCGTCCGTAGGTTTGATACCGCGAATAGTGGCATAGCTCCAGTCGCCCGTAGGGTACTTAGTTGGTTGAAAAATCAACTTGCTATAGAGTGGCTGTGCCACAACAGGAGACAGCGCAATGTAGATCGCCAGCGGCAAAAGCACAAAGAGAATAGTCGAGCATATGGCGACGCCGCGTGCGACGAAGCTCCACTTAATTGACTTACGCATTGTCTGAATATCCATTAGTGATCAGGCAATAACCTCAATCGTAGCAGCCGAGATTTAGCCGACCGAAAACGGACCAACACTTTGAGAATTGTTTGGCGACACTAATGTAGAATCAGCATCAATGAAAAAGACATTGGCCTCTATCTTAATTACGACTGTATTGCAGCTCACCAGTTTGCCAGTATCGGCTGACGCCGAAAACCTGGTTATAGTGCCGGACAACCCGCCCAACGGCTGGAGCGCTGAGCGCTATTTGACCCTGGCGCTTACATACAAAAACATGGGAGCCCCTGAAAAAGCCAAAACCACTTTGCGATTGGCTATTGCGGCGGCCAGGGACAACGCCGCTAAAAACCGCGCGGTGACAATGCTTAAATCAGAGCTGCCGCGCTATCCTGTTTCTGAAGACGCCAATCGCCTGAATAACCAGGCCTACACTCACATGGCGCAGAATCACAACAGTCAGGCAATTTTGCTTTTCAAGCAATGTGCCGCTAAATATCCCAAATTTGAAAGCCCGCTCAATAGCTTGAGTACTATTTACTTGACGCAAAAGCAGCCCATACCGGCGCGCGAAGCGGCAAAAAAGGCGCTGGCAATAAATCCTGATTCTTCTAACGGTTGGCTAAATTTGGGCAACAGCTATTTACTCGAAAGCGATTACAAGAGCGCCCGCACCTTCGCTGAGAAAGCGATTCGGTGCTATCCTGAAAATTCAAATGCCGTGGAAATGCTCAAGTACATCGAAACTAAAAGGCACTAGAAGCCCTGCACCAGATATGGTGCCAATGACACAAATAATTCTGGCAATCATTCAAATCGGGCCTCCTAAAATTAGAAGAAGAGTCGTCATCATTTCTGTTGTCGTACATCTGGCTGAAGGTAGTGATGAAATTTAGAAGCGCCGCAGGCGTTAGAGCGCGAAAGTCCAGCAGTATTGCCGCTCAGGCCGCAATAGCCTCGCTAGCACTGATATTGACGACGTTACCAGCCGGCGCAGACAACTTGCCTGCCGCAACTGAGCAGCCAAACACTACTGTCACTCTTCAAGCAATTGCCCCAAACACGGCCAGAGAAGACAACAGTAGCCCGACACCGGCCAATATGCCAAGTACTACAAGTACGACAAGTACTACAAATAGCGCTCTACAGGGCGGCATCCTCTTAGAAGAATCGGCGGCAGCGCCTGATTCATCGAACCCGATGGCATCATCTACTGCCGTCAGCGAGCAAGCACTGGCAGGGCAGCAGCCTTCGCTCGACTCCGCCACTCTTCCTCGTCGATCGCTTTTTGGCTTTAGCAGCAAACCCTGGACCACCGAGCAATATCGCAAACTCGATTATGGCGTGCTCGGCATCGTCGCGCAAAAAAATGTCTTCAGTCGCTTTTACACTATCACCGAGGTCTTACCTGGCTGCCCTGCCGCTCTGGCCGGCTTGCAGCGAGGCGACATTGAAATTTCGGCCAACGGTCACGTTTTTACCGCCCAGGACGACCAGCGCAGCTACTGGCGCACGGTTGCCGGCAAAGCAGGAACCCCTGTAGATATCGTCGTTCGCAGAAACGGTGAGCTGATCAATTTTCACCTTGTGCGCATGAATATCGAAGATATCGAAAATGACCGGGTGCGCCGTCTCTTTGAGCGCATGCTCAGCTCCCTTGGCCCACCATCTAATTAAAAAAGAGTCAATGATTCTTGCAGAGTGACAACCTGGGCAAATTCGCCGTTCAGGCTAGCCAGCGCACTCTGGTGAATGTCCTCAGCCGACCAGGCTCGCCCGTCCATGCCTGTGCGGTTAAAAGTAGCAGTAGCGTCGCTCACTACAATCACCTTGAAGCCCAGGTTGCCAGCCATTCTTGTGGTTGTCGAAACACAGTGGTCAGTGGTTAGACCGCATAACAGCAGGCTATCAATGTTGGAATCGCGCAAAAATTGCTCAAGCTCAGTACCAATAAAGGCGCTGTTTACCCTCTTTTGAAATATTTTTTCGCCGGGCAGCGGCAGCGCTTCGGGCTTAAAATCATTGCCGCTCTGACCGGGACGTAGTGGAGATTGGGCTTCATCAGACATGTGCTGCACATGAATGACCGGCAATTGCGCTTGCCTGAAAGAGGCAATCAAGGCTGCCACGTTCACTTCGCACCGAAGATTGTTGCGCTCACCCCAGTAAGGAAGATCGAATCGAAGCCTTGTTGCATATCAATAACAATTAGAGCGGCAGCAGTGGGCATGAAAATAAAATCTCGAGAGATTGTTGAAACAGATTATTAAAGCGAATTTGTGAGGCTTCTATTATCTCTTTATTCAGCCCAACAATAAATTTTGCCCTTTAACTTTTGCGAAAGTGGCGCCAGGCTTGGGTTCTACAATCTTAATGTTGATTGAAGTATCTATACATGGCGTAATGCCGGTGTGAGGAGCAACTCAGCAATAGTTCTCACGAAAAACCATCATGTAAAGGGCCTGCTGCCATGATAGGGTTTGATTGTCACTGAGTAGGAATCGACGTCACTATGGGCATCATTAACACGCGTAAACTGGGCAACCAGGGGCTCACCACATCTGCCATCGGCCTAGGCTGCATGGGCATGAGCTTTGCTTACGGCTCAGCCGACGAAGGCGAAGCTATTAGGGTTATCCACCGGGCGCTGGAGCTGGGAGTGAATTTCCTTGATACCGCTGAACGCTACGGCCCATACAAAAATGAAGAATTAATCGGCAAAGCCATAAAAGGCAAACGCGATAAAGCCGTGATTGCCACCAAGTTTGGTTTCAGCTATGACACCGCCGGCAAGTCCACAGGTTTAGACAGCAGCCCTAAAACTGTCAAACGTGTGGCTGAAGCTTCTATGAAAAGACTGGGCATTGACGTTATCGACCTCTACTATCAACACCGAGTTGATCCAAACGTGCCAATCGAAGAAACAGTTGGCGCTATGGCCGAACTGGTTAAAGAAGGCAAAGTTCGCTATCTCGGTTTGTCTGAAGCAGGCGAACAAACTATTCGCAAAGCACACGCGGTGCATCCGATTTCTGCTCTGCAATCTGAATATTCTTTGTGGGAACGCAATTTAGAACCTGTAATCATGCCGGTCTTGCGTGAGTTGAAAATTGGCCTCGTGGCATACTGTCCCATTGGCCGCGGTATCCTTACCGGCGAAATTAAAAGCTTCGATGATCTTCCTGAAGGTGACTATCGTCGCAGTGACCCTCGCTATCAGGGTGAAAACTTCAACCGCAACTTGCTTCTAGTTGATGAAGTCAACGAAGTAGCCGACCGTTACGGCGCCACTCCTGCACAAGTTGCCATCGCCTGGTTGCTGCATCAAGGCATCGACATCGTGCCGATTCCAGGCACTAAGCACGTACGTTACCTTGAAGAAAATACAGTTTCGTTCCGCCTCGATTTAGAAGACGAAGATCTCGCTGCCTTGAGTGGCCTCGCCCTCAAGACTGCCGGAGAACGTTATGAGCAGCCACTGTTAGCTCAAATCGACCGCTAAACAAAACTCTAGCCTGCCACCGGATATGGTTTGTCCTGATTGAATTTTGCCGGCATTTTCTGCCGCAAATTTTAAGCGATGTTGCGCGTAAATGTAGCAGCTCTCATTGACAAGCGGTTACAAACGGGGCCAACTTAATCTCTCCTTAGCATTTATGGTGCATTATAGAACTCTTTGCAGCACCGCAAACAGGAGCAATAAAATGGAAAATCAAGAAACAAAAGAAACGAAGACCGAAGAGAGAAAAGCAAAAGGCCAAACTAAAAGAGGCTTCGCTATTCCAGTTGATTCATTCAACCCTAACGATCGCAGCCTGGCCGAAGGCGCAGACTAACTGTTACTTCTCAGCCTGTTTCTCCGGCGTAACAATAGTTTCGCCGCGACTGATGAATGAGACGCTGTGAGAAGAGCCAGTGCTCACCATTACAGCTTCTGCAATAGGCAACGCTACTTTTTTAGCGGACATCCAATCGACAACAAAATTTGCGCCGACACCACCGCGCACATCAGTGCGGTCGACAATAAAGTCGGCAGAAGACATGGGCACCAGCTCGACAGGCTCGTCCAAATACTTTTTGATTAACTGGCCATCAGTGCCGTAATAATCAACACTGCGCAAAATAATGGATTGTTTCAAATCTGTATTGCGCACACTCAGCGTCGCCGCCAGATCAAGGGTGCGTCGACGATTCTCGTACGAGATCGTCGAATAAATCGGCACATAAATTGACGCCGAAATTTCGGGTTTAAACTCAGCCGGCAATTTAGCCAACTTCAAATGCGGTTGCGTTACTTGCGCCGCTTCGTCTTTGGGATTGTTGAGCATCTCCACTGCAGAGAAGGCCGCAACGACCAGAACGACGCACGCCAGGGCCAAACCAACAGGAAAGTTGGACCTTTTAGCGCGCAATTTGTCAGCGATAGTCTCTGCCATATGACTATATATAATGAACCCTTAGCCTGATGAGAGCAAACACTTGGCAAAGTGTTGGTTCTATTGGGCCACCCTTAACCGTCTTGGTAAGTTGGAAAAACTATCTGCTGGCTACGGGCGGTATCTGCATGGCGGCCAAGTTTTTGCTGCAAGTCTTGAAAGATTTGAACTGGCGTTTTGTCGTGCGCGGCACGATCGTCTTTTTAGTCGGCCTTTTCGCCCTTACGCCGGTGGCTCTCGGTATCCTCCTGATGCCGGTGGTGGGCCAGCCTATTTACGACCGTTTAATTTTTCAACCCTTGAAATATCCCAGCGGCAGATATGAAAAACTCGCGGTCAAAGGCATCGCCCCAGAAGAAATATTTTTCAAATCAAAAAACGGCAATAAATTGCACGGCTTGATGTACGCCTTGCCACTGGCAAAAAAAGTAGTGCTGCTCAGTCATGGAAACAGCGGCAATATTTCGCAGCGCGGACACCTGGTTGATCTGCTATTAAAAGACGGTGTTTCTGTTTTTGTCTATGACTACGCAGGCTATGGGCGCAGTGAAGGCAAAGTGGCCATGGAGACTCTGGTTCAAGACGGTCGCAGCGCTTATAATTATTTGACGAGAGAAAGGCATTTGCGCGCTGAAGAAATAATTTTATTCGGCGAGTCGCTCGGCACTTTAGTGACAGGAAAATTGGCGCAATCAGTGCAATGTGCCGCTGTCATTTTAGAATGTCCGCTTTATTCTCTGCGCCGAGTGGGCTGCGATAAATTGCCATATCTCAGCTTATATCCAGACTGGGCCTGGTCTAATTCGTGCAAACAGTTAGACATCTCGATGGCAATGAATAAAAAAAGATCACCGGTTTTACTTATTGCCGGCACTAGCGACAACTTGACGCGTATCAAACAAGCCGACGAACTATACGCAGCTATAGCCGCTCCCAAAGCCTATATTCGCATTGAAGGCGCACAACATGGCGACGCTGTGATGATGAAATCGAAAGAGTATAAAGAGGGATTGAGAGATTTTATCGCCAGCCTTTAAAAAATCATGGCGCCGTTGTGTTTGCAATTCAACCATTGCTACAGTGTCTCTAGCAGACATTCTAGCCCTGACATTCGCTCACATCGTCGGGCACGTGTGGCCTTGATCTTGGCAATTTATGGGCGTGCAAAATGTGATCTTTTCTTCCGCGAGTCGTTTCTGGAAGATTTACGCCCGGGCGTAAATCTTCCAGAAACTAGATTGCACAGTATGAAATTTAAAAACCCTTATTTGTTTTTTTCGGTAAAATTTCCTGGTGGATTTTATGACAACGTCATAGCAAACGGCAAAAAGCATCCACCAGTGTTATTGGTGGCAGGCACCGCGGTGAAAAGTTTTCTGGACAGCTTGAAATAACTAAAGCAGCCAGCGCCTATGCTTAAATGCCGGCTTTCATCATTTTACGACGGTGCTTCACACCATTTACCACAGCACCAAGACCCGCACCTGACACCACAATTGTGCCGGCGACGGTTAGAGTGATCAGCCCTGATGCCAGCATGGGTACTCCGTCAGTACGTGGTGCAAGCAATGCTAACTGAGCCAGAAAACCTACCAAAAGCGGACTGACCTGCAGGAGACCCAATGCCATTAGCGGCTTAGCTTCGCTGGTGCGGGCGCAGCGTACAAAGGCGTAGGCAGGAACGGCTAAAAAGAAAAATATGGCCGCAGCTGCAAAAAATTCGTCACCGCAAGCAGTGGGAGTATAGGTGCTGTAATAGCTGGCTGGGCGCGGATGAGTAATCACCTGAAACAAAGCTGATAAAGTCAGCATTGTGGCCGGTATGGAAGCCGCTGCAGCCACAAGCACGGCGCGACTAGCTCGGAAGGTTGGCGGTATGGCCAAGCGAGCAAATCGTGCTAGTTGACCCACTCCCAAACAGAGAAGGCAACAGATTACTGCAATAATCGCCCCACCAGCTCCACCATTGGCATACCCAGCAAAAGTCACAAGGCCGGCTAATACGAGCCCGATAAAAGCAGATGCGGTGGTCTGTTTAAATCCTAGAAAAGCATGCAAAAATTCGGCATAGCAAACCATAGCTACTAGAACGCCGACGCTGGACGCATCAATAGTGGAGTGCATGTAAGCTGTGGTTTGCACACCACTTAGGTGCCAGAAAAAATGACCCGATAAAATGTGAAGTAAGTAATAGGACAAACCCGAGCCCATAACCATCGACGCGATAGCGATGCGCTGGCTGGTGGCTTGCAAAAAGGAGAGCTTGGGTTCTAAGCCTTCACTCTCAACAAGGCGAGGACGGTAAAGAAACGGCAAACCACAGCCGTTACCCACCTCAAACTTAGCTAGGGTAGGTTTGGAAGTGACAGTTAAGGAAGACGGTGGCGCAGCAATAATTCTAGACTCATCAGGACACATGTTGGCCTCGCTGGGGCTTTCAGAAGCCACGACGAAGTCAATCGAGTCTTTAAGCTTGGACGTTTCTTTAAACAAGCCTGTCTCCTGTACAAATTTATATGCCCGGGGCAAGCCGGGATGTCACCCAACAGTAGTGCTCAGCTGTAATAAATTGTAGACTTTGGCGTTAAATGAACGGTTATTGGAATCCATGGCAAAAACCCAAGCCGCCAGGCGACGAGTTCGTAATAAAAAGACGGCCCTGGCTATAGTTTTGGCCATTTCGTTATTTAATGTCGGCCTGCCTTGCAGGGCATCTGCCGATGCCACTCAGCAAGCAGCAAAATTTAAGGAACTAGGCGATACTGCCTGCGATGACAAGAATTTTTCTGCGGCTGTGGCGGCATACACCACGCTAAGTGCTTGCTCGGCAACAAAGCCGGCGTAAATGTGCCATTTGCAACAGCTTACCGAGACGATTTAACTGAGATGCTCAACTGGAGAGTAACTCAGAACCCTAGCGCCTGCGACTATTTAGAAAGTGTCAGCGGAAAAAGATTTGCTCCAGGTCAAACCATTACCGTCTACATTGACCCAAGCTCTAAAACAGGTTTTGCTCCAGATCTAAGCGCACTGGCCTTTAAAGCCATGAACTTGTGGTGCACATTTGGCGGTTCGCCGATTTGCATGCGACTTTGCAGCACCAGATATGGTGCCAATATTTTTGAGCGATCGCGAAAGGCGACCATCAGAAAAATATATCAGTAACAACTAGATTACTGTGTAGATCTCTGCACTTTCGACCCAGCGCTAAGCATGCGGTCAATGCTAGCAATGATAGCGGCATCGTCTGATGGAACGGCAATCTTGACGCTGTGTAGCGGAATTTTAACCCAGGTGCTGCCCGGATCGTGAAGCAGTCGGTATTTAATTTTCTGCACCGTATCGTTGCCTTCTTGATAGATTGTGTCGGACCAGAAATGACGCCCGATCAAATAGTCGGTGGCGAGCTGATCCCAATTTTTTGACTGCTTTTGTATTCTGGCAGCCACAGGCATGATTAACTCCCACGCTTCAGCCTCTGTAAGGTAACCGCACTGGTAGCCCCAACGGCAAAGAGCGATATAGCGGCAATGGTCCCACGCCAGAAGACCTCTGGTGCCAAACTGTTTGCCGTATTTCTTCAGTAAACTAACGCCTACCTCATAGTCATGGGCGTCGGTCCAACCACTTCGGAATCTATCCAGGGGCCGGTTTGCCTCATACTCTTTTTGCATATTCTGCCAGCGCCTGTTGTGCCCGGTAGTCAGTTGATACTTGAGCAAATCAAGCAGCTCAGTGCGATTGTTTACATTCCACCAGCGTACGAGCAGTCTTTTTTGCGAATTCTTGACACTGTTAGTGAGCTGGGCCCCGGCCAAACTCTCGCAGCCTTCCTCATTTTGACTGAACAGCACTGCAGTGGTGGCCAACGCCAGTTTTCTTTCTTTCTCCTTCACTTGGTGCTGAAAATCGTACTCAAGAGTGTCGATTTCAGAAAAGTTGTCCTTGTAGTTTTCAGGCGATGATAGCCGACCGGCATCAAGCATGTCCTGTCGAGCGAGATCAAATAATGCCGAGCGCAGCCTGGCTTCTGACCGAAGCACCAGCGCCCGCTCATTGTTAGGGTTAGCTCGAAGCACCGCAGTTGAATCAGCAATCGACTTTGCATACTGGCACTCATAATTTTCAATCGCCGCTTTTAAAAGTAAAAGCTTCGCATCATTTGGCTTCGCCTTAAGGGCTTGAAGAACCTCTTGCATGCAAATAGAACTGCTTTGCTGGCCAATTAACTTCTCACCAACAATCAAAATGCTGGCATTCGGTTGAGGGGCGTTGACGCTGTTATCAACCGCATCAGCGGCGCGAGCTGGCGTTACTGACGCTGTTAATGACAATAAGCTTGCAACAAGTGAGAAGGCTGTAATTCTAAATTTTTGAGTTTTTTGCATGAGGCTAAAAGTTTAGCATCATGATTAAACTGTTTGGTGATTTACAAATACTCCAGCTCCAGCCCGGTTTGAATTGCAAGCGCCTCTGTTTGCTCCTCCGTCAGGCATAGTACTACCACTGAACCGGGCTGCGACACCACCACAAATCGCTTACCGCTATGAGTCTTTCGCAGCAGATCGGCCATCTTAGAGAGCATATTTAAATCAAAAGATGAGCTGTCACACTTAAATTTCCACTTGTATTTTTTACCGGCAAACTTAAATTCGACGTAGGCTGCAGCGCGCTCGTCGTCGCCGCCGTAAAAATAGTCGTCTACGTCGGCAAGCTCAAAATCACCTTCGGCAATTTCCCGCAAATATTGAACAATAGCCGAATAACTAGTCTTGAAGTTAAAAGTGCGCAAGTTAGCAGCCAGGTTGTTTTGACCAAGACTCATAACTGCTTGTAAAAACGGCTCTTTCTCTTCGTATGCGTCTCTATTCTTTCGCACAGCGAAAAGCTTTTCTAAAGTGAATTCCGAATTCAGCTTGATTCCATATTTGTTTAAAATAGCTAATTGCTCTTCAACCGAAGTATGCCAGAAGCGGCGTCGGCGGCTGTCATTCTTAGCCTCAGATTTAAACCGTGCCGCATATTTTCCGGCTTCTACCGCAATCTGCAAATCATTTGTACAGCGCGCTGCCTCATCAAAAGCAACACAGGCGAGGTCATAATCACGACGGCGAATATGTAATAGCCCTTCAAAAAAGCTGGCAACAGGTCGACTCGAATCGATTTCTTTGGCCTTAGCAAACGCCAGCAACGCTTGATCATAATGAGTACCAATAACTGTTTTTGCCCGACCCAAATAACAATTGGCTAAATAATTATTTGGTTCGAGCGTCAGTGCCAGCTCAGCCGTTTTCTCAAACTGAGTTTTTCTTTCGATAGGGGCAGCACCGCCTGAAACCAGACTGAGCTCATACAATGCATTGAGCTTGGCTAGGAGAAATTCCATATCGTGTGGATTTGGCCCGAGGGCCAAATCACAAAATTCAACCGCTAGCTCATGACGCAAAGAGCGATTTTCAAGAGCAATCAAATGCAAATAGGCTTCTCTCAATAAAGACGGCTCAGCCGTTTTCAGCGCTACAACGTGCTTGTAGCATTCGCTAGCTCTAAAGTCGTCTTTGACCTTTTCATAAAGCTTGCCCACAGCCAGCAAAATTTTGGGGTCGGGATTAGTGCGGGTCGTGTATTCCAAGTATTTTTTGATTGCAGCTCGATAATTGCCTGCTTGCTCTGCTTCTGTGCCGGCCGCGAACAACTGTTCGGGTAACAAAATCTGTTTAGCCATCTATGAAACCACCATTAACGCTGTGCTTATTAGAGCAAAAGAAGTTTGGCTAATTGTGGTCGTGCGCGCCAGCTACTGACAAGCTAGGCGCAATCCGCTTATAGCACTGGCGCAGCAGCCAGCGGCCACGACGCCGCGCGGCCAGCATCCCGTCAGGTCATTTAGACAAAAATTACCAGTCGCCTGTTTTTAAAGTGCCGATTGAAAAATAGTTTGCAGTGGTGAACTTAATTTTCAAACTCTGCTAGCGTTAGAGCGGCAAGATTATCAAGCTCGTTCAGCTCCAAATATGGTGCCTCATAAACAGCCACACGAATGGGCAATGCCGAATTTGTTCGAACGAATTCAGCCTCGGCTGACGCTTGCAAGTCTTCAGTTTGATATACATTGACCATCTCAATTTCATCGTTCGAAAGTGTTAAAACAACCAGCAATCCAGACTTATTGAACACATTGGAAGAGTCGGCGTAAGGTCCGCGAAATTCAAGAAAACCCATCATAACCGTTTCATCTTCAGACAAGCGACCCACTTGACCAGGAATAGAAATTGTTTGCATTTTTAAATCCCGAGTAGTAACGTCAGCACATTGTGGCTTAACGTTATTAACCACTTCAAGCCTCAATTGAACTGCCCGCAAATCGCCCCAGAAGGGCCCTTAAGGCATACGAGTCACTACCATCAACAAGAACAGCACTGGATGTGTCAAGAAGCGGGGTGAGCAGCCTGTAAACCTCAGCTGCATCTTCACAAATGAAGGTTTGAAATTGATGATTTTCCAGACCGCGAACTATGTGAGCAGCATGATCACCAATGGTAATGAGGAAATCGAAGGCACAACTAGAAAGCCAATTTCCGAGATTAGCATGAATACTGGCGCTGGCTTCACCGAGGTCTTCCATATCACCCAGCACTACAAATTTACGAAGCCTAGGCACAGCTCGCTTGTCCAGAAAAGCACTAACTGCGGCCCTAACCGACTCAGGAGTGGCGGAATGAGATTCGTCAATTATCAGGGATCCTTTTGGCCCAATTAGTCGATTCCCTCGCCCAGCCTGCGGCACATAGCGCCTGAGGCCTTCAGCAATATGGTGATCTGAGATACCAAGACTTCGACCACAGGCAATCGCGCACCACGCATCCTTCAAATAGCCTTCACCATGTGTTTTTACTTCAAATAGGCTTTCGCTTTCGCTAATACCAAACAATGTATTCTCCGGCGTTACAGCAATCTCTTCGATATCAGAATCTCGATGAATCAGGGTTTTGAGACTATCAAAAACCCTGGTCGCTCGCAGCAATAAACTAGGGTTGCTCTCTCCCAGAATGGCCGTGCCTGTCAAGATATCTAAGGCCTCAAGCAACTCACACTTTGCCGCAGCAATGTTCTCGATTGAACCGAGGGTGCCAAGATGAGCCAAACCAACGTTGGTAATTATGGCAATGTCAGGCTTTGCTGCCGTTGCCAGCCAAGAAATTTCGCCTCGCCCACTCTGCGAAAGCTCCACCACCAGAACCTCTGTATCGTCCGGCATAGACAACAATGTTTTAGCCAGTCCCCGCGCATCAGGCCTGTTGACGCTGGAAGAATGAACTTTAAAACTTATTGAAGCAATACTGCAAGACATATCGCGAGTTGTACTCTTGCCGGAAGATCCAGTGATCGCCACGACCTTTGGATTGACTCGCTCTCTCGCTTCTCTTGCCAGCTCTAAATAGGCATTCAGGGGGTTGGCGACACCTATCAACTTCGAGTCTGGATGGGCAAAGGGGTAACGTTGCCTATCCTGAACAATGCATCCGATAGCACCCAAACGATGAGCCTGCTCAAGCAAATCGTGACCATCTGTTTGACTATCTTTCAAAGCAAAAAACCATTGACCGGCAGAGAGTTCGTTTATATCAGCACAAACTGAGCCCTGCTTCTCAAAGGCGATACCACTGATCAAGCGTCCGCCAGTTATTTTCAGCAACGAACTGGTACTAAACACTGCCGTCATACTAATCCCCTTTACTTTCAGGTAGCCTGATAACGCCACTAACCGTTGCGCTGGATGGCTTAAGGACCCGTCGCAAATAGCGATCGTTTGTTTCCCATGGTTTAGGAAGGTAACCTGTCAGTGACTTAAGGCTGCGCTTAGCCAAAATCGCTCTTTCCTCATCCTGAAAAAGGCCGACCCCAAGCCCTATACCTTTAAAAGTCATGCCCTTCTCCTCACCGCCCTGGCTGCGTGCTACCGCCAACCAATTTTGAACACACAGATTGAAATCGTCACCATTTTTTTCTTGCTGATTTGAAAGTTTTTCTTCAAGCGCCTGAGCCAAAAGGCATCTCACATCCAGATCGTCAGAATCCAGCTTAACTGCCTGTTTCAGCAAAGCAATTGCGCGAAGATAGTTATGGTGTCGCAGATGCTGCCGGGCCGACATCAACAAAGTGCGGGCGCTAGTCTCAGTAAAAACATCGTCATAGCTGCGAAGGTGCTGAGTTTCGTTAACCTTTTCCATCGTTAGGTCTTGACTTGTATTGGCAACAATCGTAGTAAAAGCATCAGCGAAACAGGGCGGAGCAATGGCAAAGAAACTATATGAGAAAAGCCCGAAAAGAGCTATTCGTCCACAAAATGATTTACGCAGAACGGCAGCTAGCAATCACCGTACCTCTATTGAAAGCTTGACCTTTATATTTGCAAACCTTTGAATGCATGAATATTAATATACATCTATACAGCTTTCAAAAAACCTTCAGTCATGCGAAACGAAATGGCTAATTCTGACTCGATGCCGGCACAATTTTCAGCGCACAATTGCTCAGAAGACTGTTTCGGAGTTGCGTAAAGCCAGCAAGGGCAAGGCTGACAAAAACGTTATCACCTGGGCAAATTCAGTGAGTGCCTCAGATTTATACCTGTCTGTAATAACTATTCTGGAACTCGAAATCGGCACACTTCTGTTAGAACGTCGTGATTTAATACAAGGTGCGATTCTTCGAAAATGGTTAAATCACATGGTAATGCCAGCATTCGCAGATCGAATTCTGCCTGTGGACGTGATGGTTGTTCAGCGCTGTGCTCAACTACACCTTATCGGACCGAAATCAGATCGCGATGCTTTAATTGCAGCCACAGCATTAGTGCACGGGATGACTGTCGTAGCTCGCAAAGATCCTGACTTTGCAGATACGGGTGTGGGAATTTGCAATCCCTGGAAAATGCTATTTACCTAGACAGACCGAAGAACCCTTTTTTCTTGGGCTCTGGTGTTGGCGGCAATGGGCTCGGCGCGACGGTGGGGTCGGCTGAACGTTGCACGTAGACTGTAGGATAGGCCGGTGTTGGCTCTGGCGTCGACGCAGTTTGTTGAACTACTACGCCAGAAGTTGGAGCTGGTTTATTGGCAGGCACTAAATTATTGAGCGACCGCGATGCCACCACGGCCACTACCATAAAAGCAATTACGAGAATGCAGGCCATGATCGGCCCGGACATGCTCCAGTTGCCGACGTAAGACGAAGGCATGTCCACGACTTCTTCTTTAGGCTCTTCTCGAAGTTTTTGTTCAACAATTGCTTGCTCATATGCAAGTTGATCGGCAGTTACCCGTTCTGGCCCAGCCAAAGCTTGATTATTAGCAGTTTCTTCCATTGGGTCATTGTTCGGGTGATGCATGGTGGTTTGCTCCAGGTAGAATCCGTTCGACTACTAAGACTGCTACAGCTGAGGTTAGTTCCAAAAAACTGGATAAGAACATCCAAGACCGCCCCAAACAGACTAACTTAAAAGTTTACGACTCGGATAAAGCCTGTGCTCGTCCACGTTTCTCGTCTACAAACAAGACGACAATCAAGCCGAGAATAAAAAATAGTAAGGTTGATAAAAGTGCCAGACGATAGTTGGAACCGCTCACATACGTAACGAGACCATAAGTCATGGGCCCGATAATGGCCGAAAGTTTTACCGATAGCCCCCACAATCCGAAGAACTCTGCTGAGCGTCCGGCCGGTGATAACTGCCCAACAAGAGCGCGCCCGGCAGAAGCACTTGCCCCCATGGCGATGCCCATGATGTTGGCGGCGCACCAGAATCCGTTTTTATCGGTGGTAGCAAAAGCAATAAATATTGCCACCGCCCACAATACCAGTGTAGTTGCCAGCGTGCGCACAGAACCGACTTTGTCTTGAATAAATCCAAAAATAAAGGCGCCCATTGCGGCGGTAACATTGACCACCATGATCAAAATAATCGATTCATTGGTTTTGAAACCCATCACTTGCTCGGCGTAAACCGCAGCCAGAGCCACAACAGTAGTGGAGCCGCAGCTGTAACAAAGCAGCGACAATAAAAATGTAAACAGGTCACGGTGTTTTTTGGCGTCGCCAATTGTGTTCAATACATGTCGAAACGCCCCTGCGGCAATGGTACTAACCTTGGTCTGAGCGGCCGATCGGTGCGCTCTTTCCTTCAACCAAATAAAAGTCGGCGCTGAGGCCGCTAAAAATATAGCAGCGACAAATAACATGGTCACCGGCACAAACTGAGCCGGCGTTTGACCGGCTTTCTGCGCCCAGGTGACGTATGCGAGACAAGTTCCGAGCACGGCAATACCGCCAATATAACCCACTGTCCAGCCAAAGGCCGAGATGCGACCCATCTTTTCTGGCGTGGCAATTTCGGGCAAGAACGCCGCAATCAGGTCTTCTGAAGTGCCGAAAGCAAAATTGGAGAGCACCAGTAAAGTCATGGCCAGGGCGACGTCACCCTGGTGAACAAGCGACAGGCCGGCTGTGCAGATGACGCAACAAAGGGTGGAGACAAAGAGAAATCGCTTTTTGATGGCGAAAGCGTCGGCGATTGCGCCCACCACTGGGGCGGTCAAAACTACCAGCAAATTGGCTATTCCAAGCGAGCAAGTGAGGTAAAGAGTGGCTGTGGAAAGCTCGACGGCGCTGGCCACGGTTTTGACAAAGTAGGCATTGAAGATTGCCGTGGTGACTACTGTGGTATAGCTAGAATTAGCGAAATCAAACATGGCCCATGACCAGATTTCGAGTCGGGAGGCAGATTTGACCACTGCGCCGCTGGCAGAATTTTCATTCTCCCTAATTTTTGTGTTGTCGTGGTCGCCTTTAGAAGTCAAAGTTGGCACAGTAGGTAGGATTGTAGGATTAGTAGTATCGAGCCGTAAAATAACGATATGCCATGAGATTCTCGCACAGCCTGATGATAAAGATTAAGGGATGATTCAGTTTAACCAGTGTGTGGTGAGATTTGTTTCAGGGGCCACGGAGAAGCAAGTATCAATGAAAAATAGAAGTAGTTTTGCGCTGATGCTTTTGCTGGCTTGTTCGTTTAGCCTGGGCGAAGCGCACGCTCTGAGCGGCAAGATAGAGAAAATTGACACGTCGGCCAAGCAGGCTTATGAAGAAGGCGATTTTAAAAAAGCGCAGACTCAGTGGGAGAAGCTAAGAGCTGAGCTGGCCAAGAACGCTGAAGATTTGTCTGAGCAAGATAAAGTGCAGGTGCAAGCTATTGAAGCGCGCACCTTGCGACAAATTGGCGAGTGCGCCTTGCAACTGAAAAGCTTTGCGTTTGCCTCCGATTGTTTTAACCAGGCCCGCAAACTAACCACAGGCGGCGATTCTGAGCTCGACAAAGATTTGTGCTTGTTGTCCAACAGTTATCGGTTGGTGGATCCGGCTACCTTTGGATCGGACGTTGCCAATGCTTTCAAAGAAGTAGGTGCTGAGAAAATCGCTGTCTCAAAGACAAACACCGGCCATCACATCGAAATTTTATTGGCTGATAAATTTGT
>JADYXQ010000103.1 GCA_021772135.1 Candidatus Obscuribacter sp. | reverse complement strand
GTTGCCGCGTTCAGTTTTCGTCAACATCCGGCCAGCGAACGCAATCCGCACATGTTCGGTTGGCTAACCACGGCTGCCGGCAATGACGAATTTCCACTGATTACCGGTGTCTCAGTAAAAAAAGCGATATCCGATAATCCTCGTCAAGATCATGCCATCGTCGGTGCATTTTACTTTAGAAAAACAACTTATTTTCTTGATGCACTAAGAGTGTTGTTAGAAGACGACATTCGTGTCAATGGTGAGTTTTACGTTGATAGCATGATTGGCATTCTTGCCCAGGGCGACCTCAAGTGCGTAGCTTTTGAAGTTGACGATTATATTTCTTTCGGCATTCCCAATGATCTCAAAACATTCGAGTACTGGCAAACATTTTTTGACAAGTGCAGCTGGCATCAGTATAAAAATGTGGTGCCATCATGAGTGCCAGATTTACTGTAGTAATGCCCTGCTATAACGAAGAGAAAAACATTCCCTTGATTTTAAGCCGCTTTAAAACGGTGGCCAGCCAGCGGCAGGACGTCAAGCTTCTGCTGGTAGATAACGGCTCTACCGATAAAAGTTCAGCAGTGATTGCCGCTTGCATTGACGAGTTTAGTTTTGCCGAGACTGTGCGAGTGCCTGTTAATCAGGGTTACGGTTATGGCATCTTACGCGGGCTCGAGGCCTGCCAGAGTGAGTTTATTGGCTGGACCCACGCCGATATGCAGACTGATCCTGCTGACATAGTCAAGGCTCTGCAAATTATCGAGAGCCATAATTTTGCCGCCGATCTTTATGTCAAAGGCTTGCGACATGGACGCCCGCTCTCTGACTCGTTTTTCACCGCAGGCATGAGCATGTTTGAGTCGTGTTTTTTGACCAGCAATTTATGGGACATTAATGCCCAACCAAATATATTCCACCGAAGTTTTTTCGAATCGTGGCGCTCACCGCCTGATGATTTCGCCCTCGACCTCTATGCTTATTATCTGGCTCGCCAACAAAAACTTAGTATCATCCGCTTAGATGTGGTCTTTCCTGAGCGCGTTCACGGTGAATCTAAGTGGAATACAGGCTTTAGATCAAAAATGAAATTCATCAAGCGCACTCTTGAGTTTAGTGTAAAACTAAAAAAATCACTGGGGAAAGTTTCTTGATGGAATATATCGCTCACCGTATTAATCAACTGGAAGCCCTGCGACAATTGCCGCGCCAGTTTGGTTGTGAAATTGATCTGCGTGATCGCGGCGATCGTCTGATTTTGCAACACGACCCATTTAAAGACGGTGAAGATGCAGAGCCCTTTTTCGCCGCCTACGAACATGGTATCTTGATTCTAAATATTAAAAGCGAGCGCATTGAAGAGCGGGTTTTAGAGCTTATGCGCCAGTATAAAATCGAGAACTATTTCTTTCTTGATTCGTCACTGCCGATGATCGTTTTACTGACCCGCCAGGGCGAGCGGCGCATTGCGCTGCGCTATTCAGAATACGAAACCATAGAAACCGTGCTCAATTTTAAGGGTCAGGTAGACTGGGTTTGGGTCGATTGCTTCACGCATATTCCGCTCACCGCAGCCGATTATGCGAGCCTGAAAGCAGCCGGTTTTAAACTCTGCCTGGTGTCGCCTGAATTGCAGGGCCGGCCTGACGATATATTGCCTTACCGCCAACTTCTAGCTGACAGTGTTTTTAAGTTTGATGCTATTTGCACAAAGCAACACAATATCGCTCTCTGGAGCGAGCAATAATATGCCAGAGCCGCTCACTGAAGCATTAGACAAGCAGCCGCTCTCCAGCGAATTATCCACTATGCTGCTCTTGCTCGCCATGAGTTTGTCTCTGACTTTGCTGGCCACCGGATGCAGCTACTGGCTCAATCACCCGATGCTCATATATTGCGATCAGGGACTCTTTGTCAGCATGGCTCAGCTGCTGCTCGAAGGGCGAATACCTTACGTTGATATGTTCGACGTTAATCCGCCTCTGGCCATTTATTTTCAAGTGATACCGGTGCTGGTGTCTAAATACTGGCACATCCCCATTCCGCTCAGCTTTTCGATGTACATTTATGCCTTGGCCTTCGTCAGCTGCTTGTTGAGCGGTTGGGTGCTTTTAGCTGCGAGAAAGTATGGCGCATTGCTACTGGGCCTCTGTGCCCTGGTGGCCTTTGCTTATTTCAACCAGGTTCAGCGCCTTGATTTTGGCCAGAGAGAACATATTTTTTGCATAGTTTACGCACCCTTCTTTTTCTTGCGCTATTTGCGCTGGGAAGGTTTCAAGTTAGGTCGCTATCAGGCTATTGCGGTAGGTCTTTTTGCTGGAGTGGGCCTGGCCTTTAAACCGCATTTTATGATTATGGCTTGTGCGCCCGAGATCGTCTGGTGGCTGCGTACAAGAAAATGGCGTCCGCTTCTAGCTCCAGAAGTACTGGCCGCTGTGGCGGTCATAGTTCTCTATCTTTTCCATTTCATTTTTCTACCAGCTCAAGAACTAAAAGCATTTTTCCAATTTGTGGTGCCCATTTATAAAGAGGGCTATTCTTATTATGTAACCTCTCCAATTTATAATATGGCCACTTGCTGGAGGACTGACTTTTTCCTTCTTGCCCTGACTTCCGTGGGTGCTCTTGCCCTGGCGCGTTATAGCAGCTTAGCCCCGGCGGCCTGCGCCTTTTCTTTCATATCAGCCCTCATATATGTGCTGGCCGGTCAGGTCTGGTCATGCCATATGGTGGCAGTGCGCCTTGGTAATGCTATGGCGGTTGGCGTAGAGCTATTTTTGTTGTATCAGCTTCTGCCGGCCAGTTTAGTCGGTGAAAAGCTCAAAGGCACTGCCATGGCCGCACTGGCCGTGGGCATCGTCGGTGGTGGCTACTATTTGCACACTGCCTGTGAAAGAGATGCCCAGAAAAAACGTGATTCACAGCCATACGATCTTGCGCAGTTGGGCTACACCGGTATGGGGTCGGCTGCAGACATTGATCCTTTTGCCGCTTCGTGTCTTGAAAATACACAAAAGAGCGACACAATATTGTTTATCTGTGCCTCTATGGCACCGGGTTATCCGGTAATGTTGCAAACTGAGCGCCGCCCGGCGTCACGCTTTTTGCACGGCATGATGTTGCCGATTCTCAGCTATATTCTTGTTCGTCCCGACCTCAGCCAGGCCAAAAAAGATCATTTTAGTGAAGACAAAGATCAGGTGATCAAATGGTACGCAGAAGATATTGCCAAGAACAGGCCGAAGCTAATATACATTCAAGATAACCCCATGAACTGGGTTTTCGAGAACTACAATTTTATTGATTCGTATATGCATAACTACAGAATGATTGATAAAAAAGATGGCATAAGCATTTATAAACGCAATGACTGAACTCAAAGATCACGAGCTCAAAGTAGTACCGCCGGCGATGCTGTTGACCGCTGCCGGTCTTGTATTTTTAGCCGCTATTGTATACCGCGCATTCTATTTTATGGAGTTGAGCGGCCCTGTTTGCTATGAACTGGAAGCGGCTTCTCGCCTTAGGGCAGGACAGATTCCATTTTATGACTTTTATTTTGACCAGTCGCTACTGAATGCTTATCTACGTCTGCCCACTGTAATTTTGGCCCGACTCTTCGGCGACCTCGCCCACAGTGATGAGATCCTCGTGGTCACACCGTACTGGGCAAGCGCTCTGGCTTCGTACATTACCACGACCATCGTTGCTCTTTTGTCTTTTTCTCTGTGTTGCTACATCACCTTAAAGTCTAGTCTGTCTGAGAAAAACTTGCGCCTGCTGGCCGCGGTTCTGGTTGGTATCGGTCTGGCCAATTTTGCTACTGGTTTTGTTTTTGGTTGTGCTCAACATATTTTTTGTTTGTTCTTTACTCCATATCTATTTTTACGAGCTTCTATCTGGAGTGGAGGTAAACCGGCTTTACCGCTCCATATTATTTGCGGCCTGCTGGCTGGTCTGGGAGCTGGTCTCAACCCGTTGTTCCTGTCGCTGCCTTTGTTTATTGAAGTAGCTGAACTTGTGGCCGCAGGTTTTCAAAAGCGTAAGCCGGCGGTTGAATTTTTCGTTTTGCTGGTTACTTTCGTATTGTCGTGGACCTGGATATTTTTACTTAACAGTGACTCTATCAGCCAACTAGACGATTGGATTGTTCCCCTTAAGTTTGCCAGTTTGCACCTTGATCAGATTGCTTTTTACGGTTATGGCTCGTCGCCTGACAGACGCAGTGTGATTTATTTGTGCACAGCTGTCATGGTGGCCTGCTTTGGCCTGGTTGGGAGAGCGCAAGTGCTCAGGCCTCTTGCCACAGCAATGATGTGCGGTTTTTTCATTTTTTTAGCCACTATGACTGGTGTCAGTAGTGAGCTGTTAATTTTGATCTGGTTCATTAGTCTTACTCTGCCAGTGCTGGCTGTACTTTTCATTGATGGATCTCTCGTTACTAATTTTGCCAGACGCTATCCTCACCTCAGTTATCGAGAAAGACGCGTTAACCGGGTGAAAACTTTTTTGTTCGCTCTGTTTTGTCTTAGCAGCCTGGCGGTGGTAACTTTTTGCGAAACCATGGAAAGGCGTGAAAATATTGCCGTTGCAGTGGGCCCGCAGGCTACTGATCCTTACCTTTTAGATCTAGAAGCTGCTGTGCTCAAATATTCGAAACCGCAAGAGAAAATCTTGATTTTAAATGGGCGATTGCTGCCCACTTTCCCCCTTTATGCGCAGGTCAATCGACCAATATGTGGCTATTATCTCAGCAGCGAACCTCTCAGTACCGTGGCCAGTATTGAGGGCCACGCCCTGACTGATCAGTCTCTCGGTAAGCCTTTTGCCTGGTTGGCCAGGGTCAAGGCGAAACTGTACATTCGCATTGGCGCTGAGATTCAGATTCAAAAACCGGCGTTGATTTTAGTGGAAGGCGGCCAGACATGGGACAACTTGAAAGAGATGGGAATTTTGCCCTTTATTTTGAAGGACTATAAGTCTGAAGGCGAAGCGCGCTACCACTCTAGTTGCAGTGGCACGCGAGAATTTGCCGATTGGAATTATCGGTACAATATTTTGAAACGAATAAAATAGCTCTAGACTCTTTCCCAGCTTGCGCCTTGTGGGCTGTCCATTACGTTCACGCCAATTTCAGTTAAAGTCTTGCGAATTAAGTCTGCCGAGGCATAATCTTTTCTTGCGCGGGCCTCACTTCGCAAAGTTAAAATCAAGTCAATCAGCTTGCTGCCCACTTCGTTATTGATGTCTTTGCGCGTGTCTTTCATGGTTAAGCCAAGCACCTTAGCGTAATGCAGCAGTGTATTGGCCAGATAGTGTTTATCTGAAAGGCTGGAAGTTTGAGTAATTCCATCAGCCAGTTGATAGAGCTGCGAAATCGCAATGGCGGTATTGAAATCGTTATTCATCGCCTCGGCAAATTCTTGCTTAAACGTTTCTGCCGCAGCTTGGGCCGCAGCACTCGGTATTTCGGCCTCTGCTTCGTCGGCGGAGATCGCAAAACTGGCTGCCCGCAACAATCTTTGAATGCCGGTGCTTGTGCCCTGCAAACTTTCGATGGTGAAATCAATAGGGTTTCTGTAGTGCGATTGCAAAATAAACAAGCGAATGGTATCGGGCGAAAAAGTTTGCAGCAAATCTTGAATGGTTTTGAAATTACCCAGAGATTTGGCCATTTTTTCCGAATTGGTCTGCACAAAACTGTTGTGCAGCCAGTAGCGCGCCATGGGCTGACCATGCAATGCTTCCGATTGGGCAATTTCGTTTTCATGGTGGGGAAAGACCAGGTCTTCGCCGCCGGCGTGAATGTCTATTGTTTCGCCGAGAATGCGTTTGACCATGGCCGAGCACTCTAAGTGCCAGCCTGGACGACCATAACCCCAGGGGCTGGGCCAACCAAGTTCGCTGACGTCAGCACTTTTCCACAAGGCAAAATCTACCGGGCTCTTTTTCAAGTGTGCTAAAGACTCTTGTGCCACGGCTTGATCGCGAGCGCCCACAAGCAATTGCTCTAGATTTTGTTTGCCCAGCTTGCCGTATTCTTTGAACGAGGCCACGTCAAAATAGACGTCTCCCTCAGATTGGTAGGCATGGCCGGCATCAATGAGGGCCTGGGTAAAGGCAATCATTTGGGCGATGAATTCGGTGGCGCGTGGCTCAAAGTCAGGTGATTCGACATTGAGTTCTTGCATATCATGCCAGAATTTATAAGTATATTGGCGCGACAATTTTTCAGGAGTGATACCAAGCTCGCGAGCGCGCTTGATGATTTTGTCGTCAACGTCGGTGATGTTGCGCACATAAGTGACGTCATAACCGGCGAAGCGCAAATAACGTTGTACAACATCCCAGACAATTGCCATACGGGCATGGCCTAGATGGCTCAAATCGTAGACTGTAGGCCCGCAGGCGTACATTTTTACTGCATTGCCCTGCCGCGGAATGAATTCTTCTTTCTTGCCTAAAAGAGTATTGAAAACGTGAATTTTGCTCATAGCTTTTTACTGGTTCTAGTGATTCAGTGCCGATTCCAGACGCGATTTAACTCGTTCGGCACCAAGTATTGAAATAATTGCTCCCAGGTCTGGGCCCTGTGTTTTACCAGATAAGGCGGCTCGAAGGGGCCAGTAAAGATCTTTCCCTTTCAGAGTGAGTTCTTTACCCAGCGCATCCACCGCCTTTTTACAGCCTTGATGATCGCCCCAGGGCAAGCTTGCCAGGGTCGATGACAGGCTTGATAGAACCTTGCGAGCATTGTCTGAATTGAGCACCGATGACTTTAGCTCGTCGCTTACTGCCAATTCAGCGGTGAGATAGAAGCTCAGCGCCGGGCCGATTTCGGCCAGTGTCGTCAGGCCTTCGCGCACCGATGCCACCATTTGCGACAGCTCAGCCTTTGAATAGAGGCTGGTATCGTATGCGGTGAGATAAGGTTGGGCGCGCTCGACGATGGTCTCTAAGGGCAGGTTGCGTAAGTATTGACTGTTGAACCAGTTCAAGCGGGCCAGATCGAATACTGCCGGGCTTTTTGACACTTTATCGAGATCAAAAAGGGCTGCGGCTTCTTCGAGATCATAAATTTCTTTGCCTTCAGGATGAGTCCAGCTCATTTGCCCTAAATAATTGACAATCGCTTCCGGCATATAGCCGAGCACGCGATAGTGGTCGATATGCACAGCTTCGCCGTGTTTACGCTTAGAGAGCTTTTGCCGCTCCAGGTCAAAGATCAGCGGCGCGTGGCCAAACTCTGGCGCTTTGTGCTCAAGCGCTTCGTAAATAAGCAGCTGCTTGGCAGTGTTGTGAATGTGATCTTCGCCGCGAATAACGTGCGACATCTTCATGTCGACGTCGTCGATTACTACGGCAAAATTATAAATAGCCACGCCGTTCGATTTGACGATTACCATGTCGCCGCCCAGGTCAGACGTATCGATAGCAATTTCGCCTTTGACGTGATCGTGCCATGACACCACCTGTGGTTCGTCCACGAGAAAACGCACAGAGGGAATGCGCCCGGCTTCTTGATAGTGTTTACGTTGCACTTCGCTTAGTTCGCGTCCGCGATTGTCATAACGCGGTGCGCTATTGGCTGCTTTTTGTTCTTCTTTCAGCGTGGCCAGCTCTTCTTGAGTGGCGTAGCATAAATAGGCTTTGCCCTTGGCAATGAGCTGATTGGCCATGGTGCTGTAGTGATCGATTTTTTCAGTCTGGCGATATGGAGGATAAGGTCCACCCACTTCCAGTCCTTCATCCCAGGTGAGACCGAGCCATGTCAAGCCTTCCACGATGTCGCGAGTGTAATTTTCGTTTGAGCGTTCTTCGTCGGTATCTTCCAGGCGGAGGATGTAAGTGCCTCCATACCTCTTGGCATACAGATAATTGTAAAGAGCCGTGCGCGCAGTACCTACATGCAAATTGCCTGTAGGACTGGGGGCGATTCTTACTCTGACGACTGTACTCACGGTTCAGTGCTCTTGATTGACACAGGGAGCGACAAAAATGTGGCCCTGTTAACAAACGTGTTCGAATCGACATTCTAGCAGGACAGATTCAGAAGGGCGCCTTTCAGCGCTTGACCTGCTTTACACTTGACTATCACAAGACAGGAATAGGCGCTAGAACCAGCGTTTAGATCACCTACCGTTAACGGTACATGGAAAATCAGCCCGGTCTTAACGATAGGTGGAATTTAACACCATACAATCGACCATGGCCACGCCGGAAGAAAGCATGTTCAATTTTTGAGCAGCACCGCGTGAGAGGTCGATGATGCGGTCGTCAACGAATGGTCCGCGGTCATTGACCTGTACTACACAGGTATCGCCTGTGCGGCGGTTAAGCACGAGCAATTTCGTACCGAAGGGCAGTGAGCGGTGAGCCGCTGTTAAACCGTTCATGTCGAAGCGCTCACCGTTGGATGTACGGCGTCCGTGGAATTTGCCGCCATACCACGAGGCATGACCGCTGAAATTAGGTGAAAAATTACCTGCTGCGCTGACAGTTGCGCCAGTGTGAGTGGTGCAGGCAAGAAAGGCGTGATCGGCCGATTGAGTTTCAGCCAGTTTCAAAAAGCTTACCGGAATCTGCGGTGCGCCTAAAATTGTGCGAATGGCGTTTACAACTTTATAGCTGAATTCTAGTGTGGCTGCCGGCGATGTGTTGCCTGACTCAGGTACTTCGAATTTTAAAAGCGTAGTGCCGTCCATGCGAATGGCGGCCAGCTGACCTTCGCAAGCAGGAGCCATTTTGGCTGGATCGAGCTTTTCGTCTTTGAGTAATTCTTGTAATTTGTCCGCCAGGTTTTCAGCGCGATCTTCGGCTGAATTTTCTCCGCGGTAGACAACCAATTCTTTGCCGTTGAGTGTGACTGAGGCGCACTCTTGATCATTTTCTTCCCAGACGCTTGATTCCACTTCAGGATCAAGATCATTGTCAGCAGCCATAGCGCCGGTACAGTTGCTGGTGAAGCTCAGTGCAGCCACCAGGCTCAGGGCCAGGACAAACTTTTTATGGTGGGGAACGCTGGTCGAAATCATTCGATTAAAGACTCTCTCTAGTGCCTAGCTGGTTGTCACTAATCTACTGCTTGTGCTGCTTGCGCATATACGGTAGATGCTTCCGGCCGGGTCTTTCGAAGCAGGGCGAAAGGTATCAGACCTGGTGGTGGCACGTCAAAGATCCGCTGACAAGTCAAGTTTTTGTGTGCCTGTGCCGCTGCAGCGCCTTTCTTGGAGAAAGTTAAGCGAGGTCGCCTTGACAAAACATTTTCAAGCTGCAGGAGGCGCTTCTTAGCTAACGGTTTATAACTGGCTCAGCAGTAAGCATGATGAACCGATGCTCATCTTATACCTTGAAATCAGTTGTCAGCAGGCGGGCGTAACGCTCTGTAAAACCTTTGTTAAACGGTTTTCGGTTTTGAGCTGCGGCAAATTATGACCTGTTCATAATAGTGCTAAACCCTTGTTGTCGCAGGGTTTTAGGGGTTGTCCACAGCGCGCCAATCAGTCAGCGCCGCCTTAACGTTTCTTTGCTGAATATTGTTTTGTAGAAGAGCATTTGCTCTTTTGCCCAGAGCTTTTGCTTGCAATTATCAGGCACTGTCGGTAGTGCCTGAATGAAAATGGCTCTGCGGGCAGATTTGAGCAATTTTGGGTAGGCAGACTAGTTGAGAAATTCCTGCATCCAGTCCTGGTCCATTTCGAAATTAGCGACGACGCTCTGCACATCATCGTGATTTTCCAGGCTGTCGATCAGACGCAACAAAAGTTTTGCTGTATCGGCGCTGTCGATTTCAACGGTATTGCTAGGTATCATCACGTTTTCAGCCGAAGTGACTTTGTAGCCCGATTTTGTCAGAGCTTCGCGTACTCTTTCTAATTGCTCTGGAATGCAGACTACGAGCGCTTCTTCATCGAGTGTAGTATCGAGATCTTCGGCACCGGCTTCGAGGGCAGCTGTGAGCAGAGCGTCCTCATCGAAGCTTGCGCCTTTTTCGATTATTACTTCACCGCGCTCTTTAAACATCCAGTTGACGCAACCGCTGTCACCCATGTTGCCTCCGTATTTTGAAAAATACATGCGCACGTCGCCGGCTGTACGGTTGCGGTTGTCGGTGGTGCATTTGACCAGCACGGCCACTCCGCCTGGGCCATAGCCTTCGTATACCAGCTCTTCAAAATTATCTAAAGTGCCGGTGCCTGAGCCCTTTTCCACCGCTCTTTGAATATTGTCGTTCGGCACGCCTTCTGCTTTTGCTCGATCGATGGCCTGACGCAAGCGAAAATTGCCGTTGGGATCGGCGCCGCCGAGCTTTGCGGCAATGATAATTTCGCGCGACATTTTGGCGTAGACAACGCCTCGCTTCTGGTCGACCACGGCTTTATGCCTTTTGATAGTGGCCCACTTGGAATGACCTGACAATTTTTAATCCTCACTGGGCGGGCTTAAAGCAAAAACGCTTCCTTATATATAGAATAAAACGCTTCCTGCCAATTGCGTAAGAGTGTGTTGCGTAAAACTGTTGCTACAATTTGCGACTATTTGCAGATAAAGAAAGGAATCGCAGTTTTCAAGCGATTAACGTGGCATTGAACTGATTGCTTTCAGACCGAAGGCATCTTAAAAGCAAAATGCTTGCACTCGGCCTATAGAATCAGAACCCTTTATGGAGAATGGTATGACTAACAGAAACTCGCTCAAGAATCTCACGCTCGGGCTAGCAGCATCGGTTTCGATTCTTTCGAATCTTACCTGGAATGCTGATGGCGCCTCGGCTCGCGGAGATTCCGACACGATTTCCGGAACTCAGATTGCTGCCGCCAGAAAAACTTACCAGATCCGCATCACCCGCGAAACAGTGCGTGCAGATCAATTGATGCTGCAAGGAAAATACACTGAAGCTGCCGATCTTTATAAGGGTGAAATTACCCGCGACAAAAAGAACGTGCCGGCGACAGTGGGCTATGGTATGGCTCTGGCGAGACAATTCAAACTTGACGCCGCCGAAGACTATTTCAACAAGGCTCTGGCCCACGATTCGATGAATGCCATGGCACACGCCGGCAAAGCGATGGTGATGTTCAATCGCCTTACTTCGTCTTCCGGCACGGTGATCAAAAACAGAGATGCTTCACTGCGCAACGCTGAAGCCGAGGTGAAACAGGCTTTGAGTATCGACCCTGCCATGCCTGAAGGTCACGTCACTCTAGGAAACATATATAAGGAACAGGGAAGAGTTGACGAAGCGATCAACTCATATAAAGAAGCGATCCATCTTGATCCAAAATACTCTGACGCTTATGCGCAAATGGGTATCGCTAAGTTGAGCAAAGAGCAGTATGCCGATGCTGTCGCGGCATTCAAACAAGCAGTCTCTATTAATTCGGGCAACTCCACCGCTCATTATGGCCTGGGCAGAGCTTATTACAAGCAAGGGCTCTACGATCAGGCTTTGAAAGAACTCAATACTTCGCTCTACCAAAATCGTAACAGCGCTCCAGTGCACCAGACTCTTGGTGATGTCTATGCCGCTCAGGGCAACACTGTTGCTGCCATAAGTGAATTGCAAAAATCAATTTCCATCAAACCAGAAAATCCAGATGCTTACTTGCATATTGCCGACATCAGGCAAGCTCGCGGCGATCTAGAAATGTCTATTGCAGAACTGAGATCTGGTTTGGAAATGATGCCGAACAATGCTGACTTACACCTGCGTGTAGCCGATGAAAGTTTGCAGTTGGAAAAACTGGATGATGCGGTGAAGGAATATCGCACAGTGATGGATGCTAATCCACAGAACTCGGCTGCCGCTAAAGGTTTAACGCGCGCCTATTATTTGAAGGCCAACAAAGAAGCGACTGGTGCCTTTTTCGTTTCCAACGAATATGAGTCAGCTCAGCGCATGATTGATCAAGCGGTGAAGATGAATCCAAACGACATGGAGTTGAGACTGGCTCAAGCTAAGCTTCGCTCGATGGCCGGTGCGCCTATCGATCTGGCCAGTATCGGCACACCGACTAATGACGGCGAGCGTGTTGCTTACGCTGAAGCACTGCTAGCGCAAAACAAATTTGCTGACGCTGATAAAGAAATGGCGATGGTTATTGCCAATGCCGGCGATGCCAAACAAACATTTGCTGTAGGCGATCTGGCTTTGATGATCAAAGATCTTCCTAGTGCTGAAGCTGCTTACAAAAAAGCAGCCGGTATGCCCGGTGGCGAAGAGCGCGCGAAACGCGGTCTTAATCTGGTGGCTAAACAAAAAGATGTGGCTCGCCAGGAGTTGACTCTCGGTGACGACCTTGCAAAACGTAGCCAGCTTGCCAGTGCTATCGATAAATATCACGCTTCAATTTATGACAATCCCAAAATCGCTGATAGCCGCATGGGTATTGGTAAAACATTGGAACGTCTCAAACCTGAAATGTCCAAAGATCTGAAAGAGGCAGTGGTGCAATACAAAGCCTACCTGGCTCTGACACCAAGTATGCCGCCGAAAGAAGTAGAGAAGCTCAATAAGCATATTGAAAATCTTTCGGCCAGAGCTTACAAGCTGGAGCAGAAAGAAAAAGAGCGTAAGTAGCTAAAGCAACGGCTGAAGCTTGGAAACCACCTGTTACAATTAGCCTGTGGCAGACTGAAAAAATAAAAAAGTTACGATCTTGGGTTTGGGTAGAAGCGGCGTCGCCGCGGCTTCCTATCTGGTTAAGCGCGGCGCTAAAGTGCTTATTTCTGAGTCACAGCCTAAAGATAAATGCAATTCCAAGCTTCTGGCCGAGCTCAACAATCTCAAGGTCGAAAGCGAATTTGGTGGACATAGTGAGCGCTGTTTAAGCTGGTCTGATCTGGTTATCACCAGCCCGGGCATTCCTCCACGCGCCGACATCATGCAACGTGCACGCGCTCACCATCGCGAAGTTATTTCAGATGTTGAACTGGCTTATCGCGAATGCAAAGACAGCGTGTCTTTCATTGCCGTCACCGGCACTAACGGCAAATCGACAACCACGGCCCTGATTAGCTATATTTTGGAAAAATCTGGTCGCCTGGCGCCGGCTTGCGGCAATATCGGCGTGCCGATTTTAAGCCGGCTTGATGCGGGTCCGTTGGATTTTCTGGTGGTGGAAGTCAGTTCGTATCAACTGGAATATTCACCCACCTTCGCGCCCCACATAGCGATCTGGCTTAACTTAACCCCCGATCATCTCGACTGGCACGGTGGCCTTGATCAATATATCGATGCTAAACGCTCGATGTTTGGCCGCCAGAGTCTTGAAGATTTTGCAGTTTTAAATCAGGACGATCCGGTGGTGGCAGCCACACGAACCAGAGCTGAAGTTTTTCCATTTTCAATTTCGCCTGATGCGCGTAGCAGCATACAGGGTGCATATCTAGAAGATGGCTTCCTGGGCTATTCTTACAATGCCCGTTCCCGTGTTGTCTGCAGTGAAAAAGATCTGCGCATTATCGGCAAACATAACGTAGAAAATGCTCTCGCTGCCATTGCTGTCTGTTGTCTGGCGGGACTTACGGAGAAAGAAATCGAACAGCATCTTAAAACTTTCAAAGCCTTAGAGCACCGACTCGAATTTGTTGAAACTGTGGACGGTGTGGACTATTTCAATGATTCGAAGGCTACAAACACTGACTCGGCCATAAAAGCCCTGGAATCTTTTCCTGAAAAGAGCGTTGTGCTGATCGCCGGTGGAAAAGACAAAGGAACTTCTTTAGTCGAGTTAATTCAATCCGTTAAAAAATACGCTTTGAGCGTTATCCTTATTGGTGAAGCGAAAGATAGATTTGAAAGAGCGTTGCGCGAGGCCGGATTCAACGACATATATCCTGCAGATACAATGGATGAGGCCGTTCAAATCGGCGGTAAATTAAAAAAAGGACCAGTATTACTTTCCCCTGCCTGTGCTAGTTTCGACATGTTCAGGGATTTCGAGGATAGAGGACGTGTCTTCAAAGATCTTGTCCGCGCAAGAGCGAGAGAGATGGCGTCGCCGCGACAGTAGCGGTGGCCCAGCCGAAAAGAATTCCTCTTCTGAATACAGAGGTGGGATCGATCGCACCCTTGTAGGTATTGTTCTCAGCCTCTGCTTATTTGGCTTAATGGCCGTTTATTCCGCCTCGGCCCCTGAAGCGCAACAAAGTTTTCACGACTCCACCACGCTTCTGCGTAAACAAACCATGGCTTGTGTCATCGGTCTTTTTGTCATGTTTACGGTCAGTCGCTATGACTATCGCCGCTGGAAAAAATGGGCATGGCCTCTGGCGCTTTTTGCTCTTTTTGCTCTCGGTATCACGCTGGTTAACATTCCCGGTCTGACCATTCAAACCATGGGTTCGAGCCGCTGGTTGAATATCGGCCCGATTCAGTTTCAGCCTTCTGAAGTCGCCAAAGTTGCGACCATCCTCTTGCTCGCTTCAGGGCTATCAAAATATTTCTGGTGGCACCGTCAGATTCTGTGCCGCATCGTTGTCATCATCAGCATGGCCGCCATCATCGTCAAACAGCCAGATTTGGGCAGCGCCAGCATGATTGCCGCATCTCTTTTGACTATGCTTTTTGCCAGCGGCACTAATTTTGTGCTCGTCATTGTTTCGATTCTTGGTGTCGGTGCAGTTGTCTGGCAGAAAATTCAGACAACGCCTTATCAAATGGCCCGCATCGAAACCTGGCTCAATCCTTATCTTCATCCGCAAAAAGAAGGCTGGAATATTATTCAGGCTCAGTACGCCATTGGTTCAGGCGGGCTCTGGGGCCAGGGTTTTGGCCGCTCTCTGCAAAAACTCTATTATCTTCCCGTGCAGTTTGCCGACTTTATCTTCGCTGTAATCGCCGAAGAGTTTGGTTTGATCGGCTGTGCCTTGTTGATTGGCTTGTTTGCTCTGTTTGGCACATATGGATTTAAAACCGCACTTTCGGCTAAGACACTGTTTGGTCGCTTTCTTGCCATTGGTATCACTAGTGAGATTTGCACGCAGGCCGTAGTCAATATGATGGTTACTACCGGTCTGCTTCCTGTCACGGGCATCACTTTGCCGTTCATCAGTTATGGTGGCACATCGCTGGTGGTCACTCTCGGGATGGTCGGTATGCTGTTATCGGTTTCGCGTGATCGCGCCTACGTGCCTGAAGATGATGAAGAAGCAGAAGCCGTAGACTCGCCGCCACTTCCGCCACTTTCGCCGAGACCAACGCCGGTCCCCCCTAACTCACCCAATGTGTTAAGCACGCTCTGAGCCACTCGAAGGACAGGTCAATGGCTGGTCATCGCATAGTACTGACAGGAGGCGGAACAGGTGGACACATCTATCCCGCACTTTCGGTAGCGGAACAATTGAAAGATGATCCCTCAGTGGAGGCCATCCTTTATATAGGGGCCAGCGGTCATTCTGAAGAAAAGCTGGCTCGGGAAAATGGACTCGATTTTGTCGGTCTGAACGTCTCTGGAATGCCACGCAGTTTAACGCCGCGCCTCATGACCTGGCCGTTTCAGATGTTTGCCGCCATTGAGCGCGCTAAAGCGGTTTTGCGAGAGTTTAAACCTACCGTCGTCCTTGGCACTGGTGGCTACGCCTCAGCACCGCCTCTGGCTGCGGCGAACGCCCTTGGCTATCCCACTGCCGTGCATGAGCCCGATGCCCATCCCGGGCTGGTTAACCGCATGTTGTCGCGCCGCGCTAAATTAGTATCACTCGGCATGCAAGGTGCCGCTGCTCGCATAAGTGCACCACGGGGCAAGGTCGTTTTTAACGGCAATCCGGTGCGCAAAAGTTTTCTCGCGGACCGTCATAGAGACGCAGGCTGTGCCATTCTTGGTTTGCGCTCCGATTTGAAAACCGTGCTTATTACCGGCGGCTCGCAAGGTGCCAAAGCGCTCAATGAGGCATTAACAGCTGCTTTGCCGAGGCTTTTAGAAATTGAACCGCACATTCAAATTGTGCACCAGTGCGGCGACAAAAATTTGACCGATGTAAAAGAGAGGCTCAATCCCAATCTTGCCCCCAGCCCGCGTTATCACTTGCGCGCTTATTTCGATGATTTATCTATTGCCTACGCTGTGTCAGATCTGGCCATAACTAGAGCTGGAGCCATGACTGTAGCGGAGCTGGCCGTGACCGGTACGCCCGCAATTTTTGTGCCCTACCCTTATGCCGCTCAAGATCATCAAACTCACAATGCTCGTTATGTAGAATCACAAAAAGCGGCAGTTCTTGTGCCGCAAGAAGATCTCACCGGTGAAACTCTCTACAATCACATCGCAGCGCTAATCAGTGACGACGCCAGGTTGAGCGAAATGCGCCGGCGCATGCACGAGCTAGGTAAACCAGATGCGGCCAAGGTGCTGGCGCAACAGCTGAAAGAAATCAGTTTGCACTTTCAAGGTCACAAGGCCCAGCACTTAACTATCTAACTGATAAGCGGCTGAGTGAGACCGGTAATGATTGGCACGCCCATATCGGCAGTAAAATCGCCCTGAGCGAAAGACTTTTCTTCAATGGAGTTGATTGTTGCTTCCAGCCCGGCAATAGCAGCGAAAACGTCGCCACCATCATTGGTCGCTTGACCTTGGCTGCCTAAATTGCAGCGGCTGAGAATCTCTTTTAGCTCTGTGAGAGCCGTTTTGACGACGGAGCAATTTGGCGCAGGCATATTGTTCTCTCTGAAAGGGGCTCGGTTCCCGGGTTCCAGGTCAGCTCTGATATTGGATTGCTCAGATTCTTAACTTACGGTAACTCTTAAGGTTGCCATTATCTTGCAGGAGTTTAGCATAGGCTTGAAAAGAAGCAAAAGCTCCTGTGTACTAAATGAAGTTAAATTTGCCGGTATTTACTTTGCTCGTTATCAGCCATTGTGCTGCGATGACGCACCGGCAGAGCTCACGGGTTTTTTCACGGCGGCTCAGAAGCGGTTATGATCTATTTTAAGAGAGCTTAATATGGCAGTAGAGGAAGCGGCGGGTTAAATGCATTTTTTGATGTTCATTTTCGGCCTGTTTTGCTTTTTCGGCATGGGCATCGCTTTTCTTTTTTCTGGCGTAGTGGCCTGGAAGACATATAAATATTTTCTCGATCGCAAACGCAATCGAGCCTTGCGCTTACTGAGCTATCAGAAAAGATTGAAGTCGGTAGTGGCCGAACTGCTCAAACAGATCAACGAGCTTGATCAAATCAGCAAGTACAGTGGCTTAGACACTGACGCTGCCTGGTCGAGAAAATACGACGACACTTTGAAGAAATTGCTTTCGGCCAGTGAAAAGTTGACTGACGCTCAGACTTTTGCCGACATGAAAGAACTCAATGCCTCGCAAGAATCACTGTTGTGCGTGGTGCGAACCATTCATGTGGTCAACTACACAATCAAGCAGATAACTCCCAGGGAAAATTTTGACGGTTTGCAGCAAGAATTTAGCGGACAATCGCAAGACCAGTCGGCTCGCGCGAGTGGCGCTAGTGAAGAGACAATCTCGCGAAGAGACTCGACTACGCTTTCACCTTCTGCCGCGGTGGAAGGCGAAGCGCAAAAAATGCTTGAGGATATTGAACAAGAACCGCATGATGGGCCGGACGCAATCATATATCTCTATGGCACCGAGAGAAAACACGACTGAGTTTCAGATGCGTTTCTGTTGCTTCGAGCGCCACCATTTCCGGTGCGAAAATTTCCCCAAAATTTTAACCAAAAATGTTGCTGACAACCCTGCGAAACTCGCATGGATCTCATAGAATAGAAGTGTAAGGTTCAATTTCTTTGTAACTCGTTTGCCGGGGCGACTTAACTTAACGCCCAATCTGGGCGAATGCTTTGCTGCGCTTCGCTGCGAATAAAACGACAACCTTGGTGCGATTTGAAGCCCTGAGTATCTTGCTTTGGGACGAATCGACTAGAAGCTTAAAACACTGGTTTTTAAGCTCGCCTCTGGTGCGCGAGTTACCGTAGGTCTGTGAAAAGAATAGGAATTAGATCTAGCAAACGATCGAGATCAAGATGTTGAAAGGAGAGAGGCCATGAGTAAGAAGAAGCACAGCGGAAGCCAAGCAGCCGAACCAGTAGCCGAGCCAGTAGTTGAGACAGAAGAAGAAATTACAAGCGTGACCATTGTTTCGGACGAAGCTCCAGAAGCGGCTACCGAGACCGCTGCAGATACAGGTGAGTGCGAAGCCAAAGCAAATGAAGGTGAGTTGGCAACTTGCCAGCCCGCTGAAACTTGCGAGAGCGAAGAAGAAGAAGCAGTAGCTGAAGCAGAAGAAACGAAGGCAGAAGAAGAACCTGCTGCTGAAGAAGAAGCGAAAGCAGAAGAAGAGCCTGCAGTCGAAGAAGAAGCGAAGGCAGAAGAAGAACCTGCTGCTGAAGAAGAACCTGCTGCTGAAGAAGAGCCTGCAGCCGAAGAAGAAGCGAAGGCAGAAGAAGAGCCTGCTGCTGAAGAAGAAGCGAAGGCATCAGCCGATGACGAAGCAAAAGAAGATGAAACAGTTGAAGAAGAGGCTAAGGAAGAAGAAGCAGTGACCGAAGAAGAAGCGGCTGCTGCACCCGCAGAAGAACCTCCAGCAGAAGCTGGAGATGATCAGCAAGCTGCCTAATTAGCCTGCTTAAAAGCGAGAGGTGTCCTGCCTCTCGCTTTTTCTTTGGTAAAAAAGTTTCGGCCGTATAAGGTATTTGCTACAAGATTTGCGCCCGGAAGTAAATCTTGTACGACAAGAGCGAGCAGCAAGGCTCATTGAGTATCGTCCGGGCCGACAACTTTCATATTTTTGACGGTGAATTTGGCGATGCGATACAAACTGGGCATGCTGGCCGGATCGCTTTGCTTGTGGGTGTAAGCCCACACGCAGGCACCATGATTAATACCATCGCCGGTCAGGTCGCCCAGCTAACGCTCTTGAGCCGGCTGCTGCCATGAACATAGAAAGACAGGCCGTGGCCGTGAAGGCCGTTGACTTCTTGTTCGTAAGCTCTTTACAATCCCTGACGACGTTTAGCGTATATGCCTGTGCGTTCGGCGGTGGTATCTTTATCCACTACATAATAAGCTCCGATTCTACAAGCTGAAATTTACAAGAGGTTTGGTCATGGTGACATCCACCTTAAGGGAAACTCCGTTAGCTTCGGCCCACCGCAAGCTTTCAGCCAAAATGGTTGATTTTGCCGGTTGGAATATGCCGGTGCAATACAAAAGCATCATTGCCGAACATATGGCAACACGGCAAAAAGTTGGTCTTTTCGATGTTTCTCACATGGGCGAATTTCTTGTCACCGGCTCTGGCGCTCACGACTTTGTGCAATATGTTATTGCCAACGATTTAAACCGTCTGGCAACCGTAGATCGCGCATTGTATTCACAGCTTTGCTACCCGGACGGTGGCACTGTTGATGACTTGATTGTTTATCGTCGCAAAGATGATTTCCTCCTTGTGGTGAACGCTTCCAATATCGATAAAGACTGGGAGTGGATAAGCAGTCACGCGGGCAAATTTGACGTCAAGCTGGAAAATATTTCAGACCAGTTAGGGTTGCTTGCCTTGCAGGGTCCACATGCTGTTCCTCTACTTCAAGAAATTGTGGGCGAGTGGGTTGGCCAATTGCCCTCATTCGGTTATGGCGAAGCCACAATTGACGGCACCACATTTAGCTTCGGTCGCACTGGCTATACCGGCGAAGACGGATTTGAAATATTCATGCCCAGCACTAAAGCGGAATGGCTCTGGAACTTGCTTCTAGAGAGAGGGCAGGCCAAAGGCATCGAAGCCTGTGGTCTTGGTGCGCGTGACACTTTGCGTTTAGAGGCAGGCTTGCCTCTTTATGGTCACGAGCTGGAGCGCGATATCAGCCCTATCGAATCAGGCCTCGGCTGGAGCGTCAAGCCTGAAAAAGGCGACTTTATCGGCCGCGAAGTTTTAGCTGCTCAGAAAGCCGGCGGCCTCACCCGGCAAATCGTCTGTCTTAAAGGGGAAGGCAAAGCCGCTCCAAGACAGGGATACACTGTTTTCCACGGCGAAAAAGAAGTCGGTAAAGTGACTAGCGGAGCACCCGGTGTCTTCGTCGGTTACCCACTTGCTTTTGCCATGGTGCCTAAAGAACTCACCAAAGTGGGAACCGAGCTGAGCATTGGCATTCGTGACACGAAAGTGGCTGCCACTGTGGTCAATCGACCATGGTATAAACGCAAAAAATAATTTGAGGACAAATCATTGAGCGATGCGAGTTCTACTATTCTGGTTATTTGCGTGCTTACCGGCGGTTTGGTGGCAGTAGCTGCATTATTGACTCTGTCCAGTATCACCAAAGGCAAAAACCGAGCGCCTTCGGGACGCATTCCTCCGGCTCAAAGTTATTACCTTGACCAAGAAGAAGCGATGGCAAGGGTGCGGCACATTCTTTCGCAAGTCGCTGTAGTCGGTTGTCGCTGGCGCATTACTTATGACCGGGCCGGTGAAGGTCGTCTGCAGGCGCGGGTTTATGGAACTCCAACCGGTGCCACCGGTAGCGAGCCCGTAGACATCTTGCTCAATATGCTTTTTCATAAAATCGAAGCGAAACTAACTGAGCTTGAGTGGAGCTACGTTGTGATGAGCGGTAAATCAGAAGATGCTGATTTGCTCGTTAACGAAAGCAATCGTAGTTTTAAGGAAAGCCTCTCTAGTGGACAGGCGGGCGAAGCCGCATCCGCTCAATAGTCGTGGCGAATCTAGACACTTCTTTGCTCATCGCAGTGGTCTGCGTTGCAACACCACTAGGTATTGTTTTTGCAATGAGAGCTAGCCTCACAGCCAATAGAAGCTTAGCCGAAAAGACTGCAGGCCGGCCAGTTGAATCATTGTGGAAAAACCCGTCACCCTTCATTGTGCGCTTGCCTCTTGCCACCGCATTCGATACCGTGTCCGCAGAGCTGCCTGCTGCTGAGTTCTGGAAATCATGCTGGCAGAAAGCTGGTTCATCTAGTGCACAAGGTAAGTCTAAGTACTCGGCCCATCTCAAGGCTGCTCTCAGTGCCGAGCGTTCCGTCGATTTGCAACTGAATATTGAACTGTCGTCTGTGGATAAATTTTCCACGCGCCTCACTTATGCCTTTGTAGATCTTGCTGGCGCAGAGTTGGATTTGGAACAAGCCGTCACTAATGTGAAACAACAGTTGGAATTGTCTTTGCGTACCAAGCTCATTGTTATTGCTATATTGTATGAAATAGTGACAGCGGGTGCAGATTTGACGCAACAAGTGAGTTCGCTTGCCCACTCAAACATTGCCGTCGCCTCGCAAAATTGTCGATCTTGCAATCAGCCTCTCGATAAAGCTTTTGCCTTTTGTTTGCATTGCGGAGGAGCGGTCTAATTGTGACCTTTTCAGATTTAACATGTCATTGAACGAAATTTATTCCAACTTCCTTTTTATTGCCCTGCTACTTGTCTCGGCTACATTTTTAGGCATACCGGGAGCGATATATTCTTTGCAAGCCAGTAGCAAGCGTGCAGGTTTTAATCGGTTCCCGCCTGCAATATGTGTGGCTCTCGATCAGAATGAAGCAATGGATATGGTGCACGACTTGCTGCTGCAAGCAGACTTCGTAGGCTGTAACTGGCAGATTAATGATGAGGATTCCGTTAATTCTTGCATCCGTGCTGTATTAGCAGGAACTCCTCCCGGTGCCGGCCAACGGATCGTAGAAATTTTGATTTACGTATTTTTGGGCAACCTTGGTCTGGCACAGACGCGAGTTGAATGGAGCTTCATCGTAAACTGCGGCACCGATGAAGATGTAAATTTGATTTTGAGAAAGACCAATCTTGTTTTTGAAAAAGCTTTTTTACAGAAGAAATTAATCGTCAGCCAGTCGCCTGGCCAATTGGCGATCACAAATTCTCTCGCCAGGCAAGTCAAGCTAGCTTTGGCACTTGTAGCCGAGGCTGAAGAATCTGAGAGTGCAGGCCCACTTCAGGCTGAAGTTGAATTTGTTTCGTTGGCAGAGCCTGTGCCAATGCCAGTGCAAGAGCCAATACCGAGTCCAGTGCCAACACCGATGCCCACACCGGGTCCATTGCCTGGTACTGCTGATAGTGCCAAGTCTTGCCCCACTTGTAATTACCACTTAGATGCCGCTTTTTCTTTTTGTTTGCATTGCGGCGCTTGAACCGGTGATCAAACGAACTGGCAGCCGCCAAGAGATTCGGGTCAGAAGCGCACGGTAGTAAAATTCGATATTTTGCGCACGGGCCAAATCAAGAACATTGCAGTTTTAGATTCTTCCGGCAGCAGTGCCTTCGATAAAACGGCCACTAGCGCAGTTAATCTTTCTAATCCTGTCAGCGTTTTCAAGGGGCCTTCTGAAATTGGTCTTTTAAGTTACATTCATCCTTAAGATGTGCCAAAACCACGGCTAACTCTATTACTCTTTAGAGAGTAATTTTTGTGTCCAGGAAATAGGGAGTATTGCCTTCATGCTGAGTCATCCAGATGAGCTTAAGTACGTAAAAAGCCATGAATTCGTCAGTGTTGAAGGCGATATCGCTACCATCGGCATTACAGCTTTTGCCGCAGACCAGCTCGGCGACGTTACATTTGTCGAATTGCCAAAAGTAGGCGCTAAGTTCAAAACCGAACAAAAATTCGGCGTTATCGAGTCTGTTAAATCAGTTTCTGATCTTTTCATGCCTCTGGCCGGCGAAATTACAGCAATTAACGAAGCGCTTAATTCTGAGCCTGAGCTTGTCAACCTTGATCCTTATAAGGGTGGTTGGATGATCAAACTTAAGGTGGAGAACCCTGCTGAAGTTGCCGGATTAATGAGCGCAGACGACTACAAAAAATTCATCGTCGACTAACGATTTCAATTTATTGAGCAGGAGCAAGTGGAACCGTTTCAGGGTTAGCTTGCTCTTTTGCTTTTGAAAGTTGCTTGAGCTGATCTTGAGCCAGATCAAAAAAGCGCGAGCTGGCGGAAATTTTTGCCAGTTCTTGCAGCGCGGTTTGATCGTCGCGATTGGCGTCAAGTTTTTCCATGGCATCCAGATAGAGTGCTTGATTTAGCAGGTCTTCGCTATTATCGGCGCTGGTGCCACCAAAAAATTCTGGTATGGGCGAGCTGCGCAAAATACCGATGGCCGCTTTGTAATTGCCTTGCATAATATTGGTTTTGGCAGAGTGAGTATTGAGACCTTTGACAAAGCTGACTGTCAAACCGGCCATGGCAAATAACAAACCAAAGGCCAGCATCACGTCAACCGCCATAGGATGCTTATAGGTTTTGAGTTGAGCCTTAGCAGCCTGATTGGCCAGTTCTACCGCAGTCGGATCGTCTTTAGCGAGAACTTCTGAAAGAAATGAGTCAGCAATTTTGTCCATAGCTGATCCGTGAGCAACACTCTGCTCTTGTTTCTTAATTAGTTCACCGGCGGTTTCAGGATCCACTTAAATACCTAAAAATTGAATTCTATCTTACTGACAGTTTTGGCTGATGAAATCATCAACGCGTTTGATTCTGACCGTGCTACTTAGTGTCTTTTTAAACTCCAGCAAGGCGGTATGCACGGCACTCTTATGACCAGCTGCCACAAGGGCTTCCAGTGTCTCGAAACTAGCGCGCGACACCGATACTTCTTGAGAATTGATCATCTTTACCACGGCATCAATATTTTGACTTAAGTCTAATTGCGACACTCCCTTTAGTGCCTGCGATCTTACTTGCGATGAAGGATCATTGAGGCTGCGTGCAACCGCTTCATCAACTTCTTTCTTGCTATCTAGCTCAGCGCCGCCGAGTGCGCGAATTTTAACCGCCGAAGCCAGTGCCTCTTCTCTTTTGTCTGCGGCATGGTCGTAAGTGGCTTCAATAATCAACTCGAGTGATTCTGGGCTGGCCAGATAGGCCAGGGCTTTTAGGATGTACCAGTAAGTTTTTGAGTTCTCAATGTCTGGCTCAAGAACGCTGGTTGCACTCAGCGGCGGTAGTTTGCGGTCGTTGACATTGACCAGGTCTCTAGCTATTTTCACCAGCTGTGGTGCCGCGACCGGATCTTTTAATAGACCCAGAGCTTCAACCATTTCATTGCGATATGGCAGAGCTTGCGGTGTTCCTAAGATTGACTGCAAAACGTTCATGGTTTCACAGAGCTGAATTTCGCCAATCAATTTGAGTCCGTGACGCAATGGGCTCGATATGAACTGATCGTCAGATTTTAGAGTCAGCAGTGATTTTTCAATTTCGGCGACTACTTTTTGTCTCAGTTCTTGATCGTCGCTCAGTGCGATGGCTTGTGCGATAGCATCTCTATCAGGATAGTCTGAAATGTCTGCTTTAAGGGGCCCGTAATTGTTTTCCAGCCACCTTGAGAGCCCCACTTGCGCTCGTAATTTTAGTGCGCTGGGCTCACTTTTCAGGCTTTCAGTTAATGGTTCTAAGCATTGATAAATTTGGGCGTCCGTAAGAATTTCCTGGTTGCCCGAAAAAGTTTGCTGTGAGGCGTCGAGCAGACCAACAATTAAGGCAGCACCCAGATTTGCCATATCGCTGTCACCAGAAAGAAATTCCAGAGGCTTGTGATTTTTGGCCAGGGCTACGGCGGAGTAATCGATAAAATCATGATGGCGGCTGAAAGCCTTTTTCAACAAATCAGACACTGACGAAAGTGGCCAGCGCGAGAGTGCGCTGACGACGTCTACTTTTATCCATGGTTCATTATCGTCCAAAAAGGCTGCTAGAGCTGCTTTTGCTTCGTCAGTGCGAAAAGCTGAAAGCGCCCGGGAAATATGGCAGAAGGCGGGAGTGGTATTGTCAGCGGTGGCATTGAGCGCGCTGATAATGTTGTCTTGTGCTTTGTCGACTTTTAAATTTGCCAGTATGAGCGCGGCATTGGCTCGCACTCGCCAGTCTTGATGGCGGAGCGGGTCATAATCTTGTGCTTCGTAGTCGTCAGACTTCGCCGGTAGTAAGGTGCGCAGAGCGCTGTCAGCTGAACTGGGATTTTCTACCAGCTCAGTAAAGATGCGGTGCAGCTTTTCCTCCCACCAGAGCGGCGCCAACTTGAGGTTGATGCAAAGATTGTGCGAATTATTGCGATTGACCGCCGACGTTATATCGGCGCGCACATCTTTAAACTCTCGTTGATTCTCTGGGCTTGAGCCTACCAGTCCGTGATAGACGAGAAAATGCTCCATACCAGAGTCATCGACTTTGACGCTCGGCTTCTCTGTAAAGAGGCTGGAGGCGCGCTTCATCCACTTTGCAAGCATGCTCATGATTCTATTCCGTAAATGCTATGATCAGCAGTTTATCAGGGTTTCAACAACCAAATTCTAATCGTTCCAGCGGGAGTTTCCGTGAATACCTTCTTAAGCGACGCCCAATTGGCATTGCAAGAGCAATTTTTGAAGTTTGTGGCAGAGCAAATCTCGCCCATCGCTCGCGAGTTAGACAGCGAGAAAATCTCAGCCAAAGAGGCATTGAGCAGGCTGTCAAAGGGCGGCTATCTGGGCATGACGGTGCCTAAAGAGTATGGCGGACAGGGCCACAGCGCTGTGGAATTGGTACTTTTTGTCGAAGCACTGGCAGCGGCCTCAGCCGGGCTGGGCCTGGCTCTTGCCAGCCATTACAGTGTGATCGAATTAATCGTTAAATACGGTACTGAAACACAAAAATCTCGTTACCTTTCGCATCTTGCCAGCGGCGAGTTAATCGGTGCGCAAGCTTTCGGCGAAGAAATGGCCGGTTCTGATTTCAAAGCTGTGCAAACTACAGCTCGATTGGAAAACAGCGATGTCGTGTTGACTGGCGAAAAAACCTGGGTAGTCAACGGCGACCTGGCCGGGCTTTTTGCTGTGTTGGCTAAAGATGGCGAGAATCTTGGCATTTATCTGGTTGACAGTGCCCCTTCTGCCACTGTGGTTGTCGGCGCAAACAAAGCTAAGCTTGGTTTGCGCTCCGCCGGCACATGCGACCTGACCTTCAATAATCACAAAATTTCAGCTGAAAATTATCTCGGTGTCAGAGTGAGCGGCGCCGAAGTTGAAAAACAGGTTGATGCGGTTTTCAACTTGAGTAAAACCATTGTCGCGGCGGCCGCAGTTGGTATTGCTGATGAAACCCTCAAATTTTCTGCCGAGCGTGCGCTTATGAGAGAGCAATTCGGGCATTCTATTTCTAAGTTTCAAGGCATACAGTGGAAGCTAGCCGATCACTCTGTTGAAACAGAAGCAGCACGGCTTTTGACGTACAGAGCGGCATGGAGCCATGCTGATGAACCTGGTGAGTTTCGCAAATATGCCGCCATGGCAAAAATGTTTGCAGCTAAAGTCGCTCGCTTTCATAGTGGCGAAGCGGTTCAAATATTCGGTATGCTGGGAGCAAGTACTGAACTTCCTGTTGAAAGACTTTTCCGCGACGGCAAATTGACGGAAGTATTTGAAGGCACCTCCGAAATTCAGAAAGTTATATTGAAAGAAGAACTGGGCGTTTGATTCTATGTTATGGGGACTTATGCGAAATAACCTGCACAATAGTTCTCTGGCAATAATCGCCGCAACGCTTTTGAATTTTGGCTCTGCCTGCGGCGCTCATGCAGCCGATCCGTTTACCGACGGCACTAAATATTTTAAAAACAAGCAATACGCTCTGGCGTCTAAGTCGTTTGAAAGGGCGATTGAAGCTAACCCCCGCAATCATGTGGCTTATTACTATCACGCACTGGCCTTGCACTACTCAAAAGATTCAGTAGCTGCTCGTCGAGAATACGCCCGCATCATCCAAAATTTCCCCATGTCTGACGCCGCAAATTATTCGAGAAAGGCGCTGGCCGTTATGGATCCGGCGCTGCTCAAGTCAATAAGCCCCGATTATGTTCCTAGTGGTGCGCCACAGCAAGTGCGCAGCAACAGTAATACCCAATCTTATAGCCGCCAGCCTCAATCTACTCAAGGCAGCTATGCGTCGTCCAATGATCGTTTGCCCGATGAAGCTCGTATTCCGTTCACTAGAGATGGTGGCGGTATCATGATTGATGGCATGTTCAACAATAGGCCAATGAAGGTTCTTTACGATACTGGCTCTGAAGCCACGATCTTTGGTAAAAACCATCTTCAGTCTATGGGAATTCCTGAACCCAGCGGAGCGGCGACTGGTACTTCGTCAAGCGCAGGTACAGCGACGAAGACCTGGAATATGCGCATGAATATCAAAATTGGCAGTGTAGAGCGCAATGATTTTCCTGTGGTCATTAAAGAGTCCATGCTCGATAGCCCGTCTGTAAGCAAATCCTTTTTTAAAGAGTACGCCTGCAATGTAGACAACAATGCACGTTGCTTGGTACTCGCAAAGCAGGGCACTAGAGCAGCCGCCAGTGCTGCTAGTTCTTTTTCGTCCTCGCGTAGCAATAGTGATCCTTATGCTATTCCTTTTATTAAGGACGATAACGATCTTATGATTGTTAGCGTAAGCGTCGATGGTAGACCTGTTCAGATGGCTGTAGACACTGGTGCATCTAGCATAATGATGACTAAAGAAATGGCAAAAAGATTCGGTATTGCAGTGCCTGAAGATGCCGAAGAAACTGTGGTGAATGGCACCTCTGGACAGACGCGCGGCAAAAAAGTGCAGCTTCGTGTCGTGAAAATGGGAGCCATCGAAAAACGCAATGTGAGCGCCACAGTCGTCGATAATTTCTCAGGAACGGTGCCACTATTAGGACAGTCATTCTTTGGCGATAGCAGCTATACAATTGATGACTCGGCCAAGCTTATTCGTTTCCGTCGCTAATTTATGCCTACCGTTTCTCTGGTCATAGTGGCTCAAGACGAAGAGCGCACTATCGGTCGAGTGATCGATGCTGCCAGGCCACTTGTTGATGAAATAATTGTGGTTGACTCAGGCTCCACCGACAAGACTATTGCCATTGCTCGCGATCTTGGCGCTCAAGTTCAGCATCAAGATTGGTTAGGCTTTGCCGGGCAGAAAAACTTTGCTATTGAACTCGCCAAAAGTGATTGGGTGTTGAGTCTTGACGCAGACGAGATACTCACGCCTGAGCTGGTGAGCGAGATTCAAGCGCTTCTTGCTGGTTCCGATGTGGAAAAATGCGATGGCTATAAAATTCCACGGGTTTTGTACATTGGCGATACCGCCATTACCCATGGTGGCTTCTATCCGGATGCGCAACTGCGTTTATTTAAGCGCGGCAAAGGAAAGTTTGGTGAGCGACTGGTTCACGAAGCCATTAAGATGACAGGACCGGTGGGCATGCTTAGTCATTCTATGCACCACTACGCTTACAAAACCGTCGATGATTTTGCCGCTGCTATGGATAAATATGCCAGACTTTCAGCGCAGGAGTTTTTCAATCGCGGTGACTTCAAATGGCGCTCTAGTGTGGCCAATGAAATTCTCAACAGCGGCTGGACTTTTTTTAACCGCTATTTTCTTCGCGCAGGTATTCTCGATGGCGGCCTGGGCTTACAACTGGCCACCATTTACAGCGACTATGTGCGCAAGAAGAGTGTTTATTTGAGACAATTGGTGCGTGAATCGAAAAATAAAGGAGCTGCATAATGTTGGCTGGAAGTATCCGAAAATTTTTGACCGACATGGCTTTTAGTACAGTAGTGGCACTTACGCTAATGGCTGTTTGCCCAAGAGAGTCTAAAGCTGCTGACAGTCCTTATGCCGCGGGTGTGAAGCAGTTTAGTGCAAAAAACTATGCGGCAGCCGCCATTAGTTTTAAGAAGACTTTGACAGCTGAACCCAAAAACGATTCTGCTCGTTACTACCAGGCGCTTTCTCTGCACTACAGTAAAAATACTGTTGCTGCAAAAAAGGCTTACGCTGATCTAATTCGCTCGTGTCCTGATTCTAACGGCGCTGCGTACGCACGGGTAGCACTATCGACACTTGATCCGGCACTTCTTAAAACACTGCCTGCCGCAAAGAGATCGGCCATTCAATATGCTCGCGCACCGATGCCGAATAGTGGCGACCAGACTCAGGCTTATAGCCAAGATTATGGCGGCGGCCGTAGCAGTTCGAATGACACTCTGCCCGATGATTGCCGAATTTATTATGAGCTTAACCACGGCTGTTTTGTCATAGACGCGCTTGTAAATGGACGGCCAATGAAAATGTTTTTTGATACGGGTGCGTCCATTTGTGCCTTCGGCAAAGACAATTTGGTTGCTGCTGGAATTGCCCCACCCACCGGCAAATCCACAGGAGAGGCTGTGGGCATCGGTGATGGCGGCGCGCAGGCGACTTGGGGAATGAACGTCGACCTTAAAGTGGGCCCTATTGAACGACGGAATTTTCCAGTTAAGGTTCAAACCACCATGGCAGGTGAGCCTTTGCTGGGTCAGACTTTTTTCCAAGACTTTAATTACACAATCGATAACGGTGCTAAAAGCATACATTTTGTGCGCAAGAAAAAGACGTCCAGTTCTGCCTATGCCACAGATCCCAGCAAAGATCCCATGGCTGTCCCGTTTACTCGATTGGGCAACAACCTGGTTATTAATGTAGAGGTGAATGGTCGACCAACCCAGATGTATTTTGATACCGGAGCATCGATAGTTACTCTCACCCAAGCTCAATGTCGATCGCTCGGCATAACTATTCCTGAGGATGCTCAAGTAGGTCAGACTGTCGGTATCGCCGGTTCAACCCGCACCCGTCATTTCGAAGTGCAGAGCCTGCGTGTTGGCGGCATTACTGTGCGCGATTTCATGGTTGCGGTACCTGATAGCGAAATGGCTGGTATAGGTCTGCTTGGTCAGACTTTTTACAGTAGTTATCAGTACACCATCGATTATGACCGTGGCTATATTCACTTTATGCGCCGCTGATACTGGTGGCATGTCTTACTTTGCTGCCTAAGGAAAAATACAACTTAAAGGTTGTAGAACGATACAACCTTTAAGTTGTAAAAAAACGTAAGGCGCGAAATTGTGATGCCCCAGGCAAATTTCAATCTAAAATATCCCGCAAGATAGCGCGATAGCGAGCGAGATTGAAACCATAGTCATCAGAAGAGCCATGTGTATCAGACAACTGAATCTTGCCTGAATTACGTTCGTCGTTTTTGATATCCATAGTGGTGCGCGAATCGTCGACCACAGCTTGCGGGTATAACCAGGGCGCATGTTTCTCTAAAGTCGGCGCGTCCAGCCAACCCCGAGCGAGCAATACTTCGTCGATGCTCATGCTCATGTTGACGCTATCTGATTGTGCCAACTGCGATTGCGCCTCAGAAATAATCTGTGCGTCAATCAATACTTGCAGCAAAGCTTTGTCATCGTTCAAGTTTTACGTGATCTCGATGTCTACGCGTTTGCCAAAGCGACTGGCAGCGGCGCGTATAAGCGAACGCAAAGCGGTAATTGTTCTGCCGTCCTTGCCGATCAATCGTCCGGTCACTAGCGGATCGCAAGTAACAGACACTCGGCAACGGCCGGGATTATAGGTTTCACGCTCAAATTGGAGGGCGTCAGGATCTTTAGCCAGTACCTTAAGAATGTACTCTGCCAAATCTTCTGCTGCCGTTGAATCGACCTGGGGCCTTACGCGCCCAAAGCCGCCTGGCCTGCTACCGCTGCGAGGGGTGCTCTTTTTAAAAGGCTTGCTACCGTTTCGCTTTGCTGGGCGCCGTGTGTCATCCATTTTTGTACCGCTTCTCTGTCGACAACCAACTCTTTAGTACGGGGGTTGTAGTAGCCAAGCTCTTCGATTGGCATACCGTCTCTTCTACTTCTAGAGTCAACGGCGACGATTCTGTAATGCGGGGCTTTTTTTTGGCCGACGCGCTTTAGCCGTATCTTTACCACTGTGACTGTGTTCTCCAAACTTTAGTTCTTGCGTGCGATTCGTTATTCTAACAGGCGAACCGCTCAGCCTGTATGTCTTTACTGTATATGTTGTTAACCTAGCGACACTCTTCAGCCTTGAAGATGGCCAGATTAAGCCTGGCGGCATCTATTGGGTCGATGTCATAAGGGCCCGACCAAAAGGGTCATTGCGTTACTTTTTCTTTTTCTTCTTGCGGGCGCCGTAAGGGCTGGCACTACCGGGAACCCCTGGTCGCGCGCCGCCGCCGCCCATGCTTCCAGGAAATCCAGGGGGCATTTTGAAGCCTGGCGGCATTGGAGGCATCTTAGGAGCCCCTCCGCCACCGAACAAATTGCCCATTCCACCCATGCCGCCTGCTCCGCCGCCGCCAAACGGGTTGCCGCCGCCCATAAGGCCGGCAAGCGGGCCCATTCCGCCCAACATCTGTTTCATCTGGCGCATGGTGTCGCGCATTTTCTCAAACTCGTTTAACATTTTTCCTATCTCATTTTCTTTGAGACCAGAGCCGCGAGCGATGCGTCGACGTCTAGGGAAATCAATCAGCTCAGGTTTGCGTCTTTCTTCTTTAGTCATGGAAGCAATGGCGATTTCGTATTTGTTCATCATCGCTTCGCCTTCAGTGGCCAGTTTGTTCTGGTCTTCTGACGAAAGTCCAAGCATGCCGCCGATGCCCATCATTTTCATAACGTCGCCCATATTGCCCATTTTCTTCATCATGCTTTGCATGTTGACGAACATCTCAAATGAGAAATCATTGGAGAACATATCCATAACGGCGCGTTCGGCATCTTTTTCGTCGATGTTTTTCTGCGCTTTTTCCACCAGTGTAAGCACATCACCCATGCCAAGAATGCGGCTGGCCATGCGGTCTGGATAGAAAGTTTCTAGGTTGTCTAATTTTTCTCCGGTAGAGATAAATTTGATTGGTTTACCTACCGCTTCGCGTACAGAAAGGGCGGCACCACCTCTGGCATCACCGTCGATTTTGGTCAGCAGCAAACCGGTTAGATCTAGCTGGGTGTTGAAAGTCTCAGCGACGTTCACGGCTTCTTGACCGGTCATGCTGTCGACTACGAGAATTTTTTCTGATGGTTGCAGCAGTCTGTCGAGAATGAGCAGGTCGGCCATCAAAGTGGTATCAATTTGCAAACGACCGGCGGTGTCTAAAATGACCGGGTTGTAGCCCCGCTCTTTCGCCAGCTCAATTGCTTTTTCAGCAATGTCGGTGACGTCCTGGCTGGCATCAATAGTGAAGACCGGTACGTCTACCTGTTTGCCTAAGGTTTGCAGCTGGTGAATTGCGGCGGGGCGCTGCACGTCGCAAGCAACTAAAAGTGGGTTTTGACCTTCGCCTTTCAATTTAAGGGCCAATTTGCCGCAGGCGGTAGTTTTGCCGGCGCCCTGCAAGCCAACCATCATAATAATTCCTGGTGCGCCTTTTAGATCTAAGGGCACGTTTTCGCCACCAAGGATGGTGACCAATTCGTCGCTGACGATTTTAATAAATTGTTGACCAGGTGAAACTGCTTCGATTACTTCAGTTCCCAGCGCCTTTTGACGCACGTTGCTGATAAAAATTTTGACGACTTTTAAACTGACGTCGGCTTCTAATAGCGACTTGCGCACTTCGCGAATTGCTTCTTCGATATTATCGTGCGTCATCTTGTCGGTGCCAGCAAGGGTCCTAAAGGCGCTTTGTAGTCTATCTGTTAGATTGTCGAACATGTTTTGTCTATTCCTAATTTATTTGCACTACGAATTTTGTCTACAGCTTCAGTGGCTTCTTGTGGATAAATTAGCCAGTACGACGTGTGGTTGCCCTTAACCAGCGCTTCTACGGCAAGCGAAAGTTGGGACAATTCTTTGATGTCACCATTATCGGTGCGCACCACAATATTGGTTTGAGGATGATCCGAATCAGGGCGATAATAATCGTAAGGCACAAAACCGGTTGATTCCACCGCCACATAATAGTCTGGATCAAAGCCCAGAGCGGCTACAGCCTTGCGTGCTTGTTGCTCGATATGATCTATTTCTTCTTGCACTTGGGTGTTAATGCGTGATGCTTTAAAGATGCGACGGTTCAAGAAGCGGTGTGATAGGTCGGCCAGAATGGCGTCTTTGTCTTTGAGCCAGCGTTTGATGTGATAACCCAGTTGAATGTCATCGAGACTCAAATATTCATCTACTGTTAGAGCTTCGCCGGTGAGCCACTTGCCTGTGGCCTCATCAATGAAAGCAATAGCACCGGCGCCCTGGCCAATTACATGCAGAGCGCGCTTAATTAGCTTGCCAAGCAGAGCTCTGGCAGCCAGATTTTTGCGGTGATAATAAACCTGGGCATACATCGAATAACGAGCGAAAAGATAATCTTCAACAGCAATCTGTCCCTTCTCTCCCACCACCAACATGCGGTCGTTTTCTTCATCTACCTCAATCGAACGCAAGATGCGTTGCAAGGCAAAAAGACCGTAGGCAGTGCCCGTCATATAACTGTCGCGCAAAAGATAATCGAAGCGATCGCAGTCGAGCTGGCTTGAAACCACATGCGATACGTAGCTTGGCTTATAAGTTTTCTTCAAAACTTTGACGATTTTATCTGCCAGGCCCGGTTCTTCCGTATAAGAGTCGAGAATCGAGCGAATTTGCGTGTCGCCCGAAATAATCTTGCATGACCAGTCTTCATGATCGTAACCAAGTATCTTCTCTGTTACATGGCTGAAAGGTCCATGACCGACATCGTGCAAAAGCGCCGAGGTCAGCATCAGTGCCCGTTCTTTCTCAGCCGATTCGCAGCGGCTTGAAAGAATGTTGCTCAACTGCGAAGCCACATGCATCACGCCTACCGAGTGGGTAAAGCGCGAGCCTTCGGCTCCCTGAAAAGTGAAATATGACACACCCAGCTGGTGAATGCGGCGCATGCGTTGAAACTCGACTGCGTCTATAAGGTCTACAACCAGGCGCTCTGCCGGAATAGAGCGGTCGAGGACGATATCTTGATGAATGGGGTCGAGATAGGTGCGCTTATTGGAGACTCTTTGCATGCCGGTGGCTTTGTCCATTATCTATAGATGTTAGATATTATACTGGGCTTAGAGTGGCTCCTCAGGATCTCTGCTATGTCTTTACTTTGCTATGTATCAACTTGCCGGCCCTCGTGATTGAGCCGCCGCCAGCGCGAATATCGTCTCTCGGTGACCTGGTCAGCCTGTCTTATCGTCGCTTTCGCCTGCATTACAAGCTCTATTTCAAGATACTTTTCTGGCCCTCATTGCTGGCCAGTGTCGGTCAGCATATGGCCCTTTTTTGCTTTATGCAGTGGCTCAAGATTGCTTCGCATTCGTTGCTTGCCTGGCCGCCGTTTTTGTCTCACATGGCTTTGGTCATGTTGGGCGTTTTTGTCTGGTTTTTTAGCCTGCTCGAGCTTTGTATGCGCTGTTCGGCTATGGTGCGCACCGAATTAGGCCTTGAGTCCACCTATGCAGACAGTCTTGCCGCCCTTAAAAAGCGGTTAGGCACAATTTTTCTCGTCTATAACCTGGCGCTCTTTCCACCGCTTGTCTGTCTGGTTGTCTGTGCGGTGTTGATGTTTATGACCGTGAATATTATTACTTCCATACCAGAGGCCCTCAGGCTAGGCGTTTCCACTGTTTTTTACGGTGTGATTGGATTTGTTTCTACAGTGGCGATTTCCATCACTTCGCTGGCGGCCTCGATGTTGCTGGCCATAGTGACATTTGAGTCGCACTCGCTTATTGATTCGTGCAAGCGGACGTACTTCCTTTTGAGGCACAGGCTCTGGCGAGGGGGCTCATTTGCCTGTCTATTGGGAATATTTGTTGCTCTGATTTATTTTGCCGCCAATAGCCCCGTGCAAATTGCCTACGTGATCGAAAAGATGAACCACGGCGGTTTCAACTCCACAGAATTGCCAATTTATTTGCAGGTAATTGAAGCCGCATTCGACACGGTTTTGACCATCGTGATCTTTGCCGTCACCTATATTGGTTACGGTTTTTTCTATCGCGATTTAAAATTGCGCCTTGAAGGCGCCGATATAACCAGCCGTGTAGACTTGCTGGAGACGCCAAAAGTTTAGAGCTTTAGTTGGCGCCATCTCCGGCCCAGCGCACACCGGCAGGAAGTGGTGGCACATTGAAGTGAATTTTTGCTGGTAGATCAGGATCGCAATTACGCGCTGATTCAATATCGGCTTGAAGCAAAATGGTTTTGCCTAATTGATAAAACAGTGAGGCGCGACCAAGATAGAAGCGAGCCTGATTCGGTGATTGCGAGATGGCGTGTTCAAAATCGCCCATGGCTTCGTTGACTTTTTCGAGCTTTTGATAGGCTTTCGCCCGGCGGAAGTAATATTCACCGTTGGTTGGATCAAGACCAAGAGCCTGGTTATAGTCGATGATCGCTTTTTTGGCATCGCCCTGAAAAACTCCGGTGCCGGCAAGTGCTCCGATTTCACCGCGGTTTGGATCTTGATCGAGATTGGTGACGAAACGCTTGTCTTTAGAAGCAGAGATGGTGTCACTGCTTTCCATGCCGGCATTATTTTGCGCGTCGCTATTAATGTAAGGCATGCCGTTATTGTTGTTGGTCATACCTGTGCCCGCTTTGCCAGGGACGGCAACGGCTTGCTCAGCGCCTACCGAGCCAGGCTGACTGCTGGCCACCAATGTGCGATTGCCGTTCGGTCCGACATTGCCAGACCAGGTCTGGCCGTCGGAACTGACTGCTGTATCTGGATTTCCTGCTGCGATGAAACCGTTCGGATAAACATTGTGCATAGCATCTTTATAGTCTTGTACAGCGTGAGCATGAGCCGTGCTGTCGGCTTTAGTGCCCAGCTCTGCGTGGGGGACCTCTTGTACCTGAAGTCCGCCGCCGCCTGCTGCATAGAATTTCTTAGCCAGATTCGGATCCATGCGTATGGCCGCTTCGTAATCGATGATTGCCATGGCATCATGACCGAGAATGCTGTGACAGGTGCCGCGCAGCAACAGCGCTTTTAAATTGTTGGGAGCGTACAGAATGGAATTATTGAGATCGTCGATGGCAAATTTGTAGTTGCCCATTTTGTAGAAGCATTCACCGCGCAAAGTCAGCGCTTTGGAATCTGTTGAATTGAGGCCCAGTGATTCACCAAATGCGGTGGCGGCAGCGTCCCATTCTTGAGTAGCCATCAACTGCTTGCCTCTATCGAAGGCAGGGTCGACGTAGGCTTGCACAGAGCCGGCGAAGCAGCTGAGCAAAACTACAGCTGTGGTGGCTAGAGAAAATATGCGCATTTGTTTTAATCCTTGTTAGTCATTCACTCTTTTTGAATAGATTACCGGCAGTACCAGTGATGCCAAGGCAAATACAATTGTACCGGAAAATATCAAGCGAGAAGCCTCGTGCAATTTTTGAAATTGCTGATGGGCAGCCGGGTCTGTTTTCATCAAAACTCTGACGTCTTGCATCTGCGGCACAATCGCCAGTGCAAATATAAATGTAGAGATGGCACAGACGATTGACGAGAAATAGCGGCCCATATGCCAGCGGCTGCCTTTTTCAAGATTGTGCAAATCGCCTTTGATTTCGATTGCCTCAGCCACCACCAATGTGATGGCAAAAACTAGAGCTACTTTGCTGAACTCAATGAAGAGCGGTGCATTCACTGCCGCCGCTTCTGCCGCCGGCACTCCTTGCGCTTTAGCCGCTGCAATGAGAGTAATGGCCGCAAAAACTATGGCGGTAGAGCCGCCAAAGAGCATGGCCAGTGAAATCAGGCGGAGAATGCGGGCGAACTTGTTCATTGATTTTTCTGCTGCTCATTTTAGGTTCAGTAACAGTAAATGAATATACAAGCTTGGCAACGACCTCGCCCTTACAGCAATATGGCCCTTCCGTCGGTGAAAAGCCCTGAAACCAGGCAAAATGAGGATCTTGACAGCATGACAGTAATTTGATTGAATACTGTCATGAGCATCGAAATTCAAACAGAGCCGATCAGTTTAGAGGAAGTATCGCAAGAGGTAGCGAGACTACTAGACAAATACGGCCTGGTGGCCCCTTCGAGTCTCCACGGTGCGCCCAAAGACCAGCGCATTTCTGCGGTACCCGATTCGCGCACAATTAGGTACTACACCACGCTTGGCTTACTCGACCGGCCCCTGATCGAAAATCGCCAGGCCAAATACGGCCAGAAACACCTCTTGCAGTTGCTTGCCATTAAGGCGTTGCAAGGGCTTCAGCTGCCCCTGGCGACCATTCAAGAAAAACTTTACGGCTTGAGTGAATCTGAACTTGGCGCCCTACTCGAATCAATTGCCTTCAATAACAAAAACACAAAATATGAGCCGGCTGCACCCGTGGCCCGCGTTTTTAGAGAGATAGTCCTGGAGCCCGGTTTGAAGCTGACAGTGGCAGATGATTACAACACCGGCCTCAGCAGCGAAGAGTTGAAAGAACGTATAGAAATAGCCTTGAAGGTCTTATCTATTAAGGGAGAAATCAAATGACCAGAATAGCTACAGAACTGCCCTTAACTGAAAATCTTGGTGAAGATGGCGAGCAGACGCGCAGTTTTGGCTGCTTCCAGAATGCATGCGACCGCGGTCGTACACCGGCTCTGCCCCTGGCAAGAGTATCAGTAGAAGCTGATGTGGTTGAACGCATCGCTTCAGTCAAAGTCACTCAAACTTTTGTCAATTTATTGCAAGAGCCGATAGAGGCAGTTTACATTTTTCCCCTGGCCGGCTCGTCGGCAGTAAGCAAATTTCAAATGAAAGTGGGCAAGCGCACCATTGATGGTGTTATTAAAGAACGGGGCAAAGCTCGAAAAGACTATGCCCAGGCAATAACGGATGGTAAGCGTGCGGCCATTCTCGAGCAAGAGCGCGATGATGTTTTCACCGCTCAAGTGGGCAATATTATGCCTGGTGAAGAAATTACCGTCACCATCATCTATAGCGAAAGACTCACCTATTTTGCCAGTGGTCTGACCGAAATCAGGCTACCGCTTGTGGTGGCACCAAGATATATTCCCGGCATGCCTTTAAACCGACTTGCAGTTGGCGATGGCGTTGAGCTTGATACCAACCTTGTGCCCGACGCCTCTCGCATTAGCCCACCTCGCCTGGCTTCGGGATTTGATGAAAAAGTAGATTTTACTTTGACAGTAAATCTTCAGATGGCGGGAGAAGACGAAGTTGTCGACCTCACTTGCTCGCAGCATGCGGTCAAATCTTCTTTCAAAAAGAACAGCATTACAGTCACCTTAGCGAAAGAAAAAGAGATTCTTAACCGCGATTTTGTTTTATCGTGGAAACTGGCTCAGGGCGCCATGAGCTCCATCGGTCTGATCAGCCAAGCCGCCGTAGAGATAAGCGGTGAAAAATACTGTTACGGTATGGTTTCGATCAATCCACCGGCCAAGGCAGAAAATGAGACATATCTAGCCCCGCGAGATATTGTTTTTCTGCTTGACCGGTCGGGTTCGATGGATGGCCTGAAAATGAGTTCGGCAGCCAACGCTCTTTCAATCTTGCTCAATACTTTGACACCGCGCGACCGTTTCAGCATCTGTGCTTTCGACGACCAGATCGAATGGTTTCACGACGTGAGATATGTCGACAATGACAGGTTCTATCCGGCTTCCCTCAAAGTAGTAGAGAAAGGCCAGGCCTATCTGCGCAAAATCGAAGCGCGCGGCGGCACCGAAATGCACGGCGCTTTAGAGACTGTGGGTATGATGCTGCAAAAGCGCAAAAAGAAACGGAGACAGGCCGTTGTGGTGGTTATTACCGACGGCCAAATCGGCAATGATGGCGAAATATTCAAGTACATCCAAACAGAAATGGCCGACAGTCGCATCTTTAGTGTAGGCATCGACACCGCTGTTCATGACAGTTTCTTGAAGCGACTGGCGAATCTAGGTGGTGGCACTTGCAGCCTCGTCACTGCCGGTGAAGCTTTAGAATCAGCATTGACCCATGTTTCTCGCGAAATTGGCGTGCCGCTCCTGACTGATTTGCAAATAGAAGATGACGTCACGGCAGCTCCTTCGAAGCCACAAGATCTTTTTGAAGGGCGGCCGGCATCCATTTTCTTCAGAGTCAAACACAATCAAGTGCCGCAACAAATTGTGGTTGGGGGCGATCTTCTCAATGCTAATGCGCAAACTGAAAACTATTCTCAAGTGATAGATTTGCAGCCAACTGAGAATCTTGCACTGCCTCAACTTTATGCCAGAGCGAGGGTGGCCGAACTCGAAGATTTGATTCGCTCAGTTGACGCCGATGATGCTCGCGACCTGCAAAAAGAAATTGTCGAACTGGCACTTGCTCATGGTTTACTGACCCGCTTTACTGCATTTCTTGCTATCGATCAGGCAGTGGTAAGTGACGGTGATCCGCGCTTGCTGGTGCAACCGGTATCAATGCCTGACCAGTGGTCACATAACGCCGGTGTTTTGGGCGCGTCAACCGGTCAGTTCGCCGCCGTACCGGCTGCTTCCGGTTGGGGGTCAGCGTCCGGCGTCACATTCGGTAGTTCAGGCATAGCCAGCATCGGCCGCTTTGAAATGCCCACTCCACCAGAAGCGGGCGATGCATGTTTTGGTGGGCCACTTGAAGAAGGAGGGATGAACCTCAGTCCGATTGTGCCCAGCCCGTGCGCTCCAGCGGCACCCGCCCAGATGTTTGGTGGTGGGGGTTCAATTTACAACAACCCTGACCGGCCGCCAGTAGCTAAGCAATGGAGCGGCGGAGAGCATCCTGATCAAAAAGCGCTTTTGACTTTGCTGCAAACTTTGCAAAAGCAACTCGAGAGGGTCAACGAAAAAATTGACGCCGCTGCTAGTGAAGAAATTTTAGTGGCTTTGCGCAAAGTTCAAGCTGATCTCAGTGCTTTTGTTTCAAGCAGCGATCTGTCTATGGAGATAGGCACCCTGGGCCGCTTAATCAAGTGGCATCTGGTTAATCTGACGCAAGCCTTGGACAATAAACTGCGAGCAGAGCAAGTCAATTTTCTTGCCACTGCCTGTGGTGAACAGCTCAAAGCTGTGCATCTGGAATTGAAACGTTTTCAAAATGGCAGCCTTGACGACAATGGTCAGGGAATGCAAAAGCAATCTCAAGGAAGAATTGATCAGTTCTGGAAAGACATTCTCTAAATTGTCTCTCAGAGCCATCTAAAGCTAGAAGGAGGAAGTGAACCCCAATTCCACTTCCTCTTTCTTTTATTTCAAATTCAAATTTAACGGGCAGTGCTTACAGCACTTTCAATTTGCCCACATTGAGGTCAGATTCGGCAATCGGATCGGCCGAAAGAGCGTTCAAAATTTGAATTTTGCGTTTTGTGTCAGGTTCGATTAACGATAGGTAGGCCGTGTATTCGCCTGGCTTGAGCTGTTTTGGTGTCTGCAAATCAAAATCCCAGGTAATAGGTTGACCTGATTTCCATTTATTAGTTGGCGTGGACGGTGTGTGACGCAACAAGGCAGCTGGTTTACCACTTTGATCTTGCAATTCGATTTGCACGATATAGCTGGAAGCAATGTCGCGGTCTAGATTTCTCACTGGCCGCAAGGCGCTGGCAGCGCCGAGATTGGCAAAGGTGAACGAGGCTTTGAGCTTATCGCCGGCTTTTACATCGGCAGGTAAGGTCACCTTCTGTGATACCAACTGATAGCCCAGATGAGTGCGAATATCGGTCAAGGCCTTTTTGATTGATTCATCATCAGAGTTGAGTATTGCTACAGGCACTTCAACAAAACTGACACCGTCGTCGAGGGCATTCTTAGCTAGTTTGGTCAGCTCATCGGGAGTGACGGTTGGTTGCAACTGATAGCCTGTCAACGTATCGCCGTGGAATTTGAGCAGCACGCGATATTGATCGAAGCCGTGTTTGGCGTCTTGAATATTTTGTCTGGTCAAATAAATGCGCTGACCATAACGATAAACAAGATAATCAGTAATTTCGTCAAGACTGTCTTGTCCGGCGCGGTTTGGCGTAGTGGGCTCGATATCGAAATTGAGGCGGCTTGTGGGGAAAGCTTTAGGGAAAATGTCTGCTACATATTTCCAGTGCTCTACCAGTTGTCTCTGACTCATGCCGTGGTCGGTAGTCAGTTTAGTTTCTAAAACCTTGTAGGCATCATGATTTTGCGGAATGCTCATTTCAGGCACTACTGGAGTACTACCGAGAATGCCACCGCCGGTAATGCCGACGCTGTGTAGGGTTTCATTCTTGTCGAACTTGGCGCCCAAGTCGGTGACAAAGTTGCCCCATTTGGCCAGGTAGGTTGAATCCCAGAAAATTGGCATCTTGTGGTCTTTACCATCTGGACCCTTATAGGTGATTGATTTAACGCCAGCATCAAAAACCCAGTTAGGGGTGTCTGAGTCTGCCGAGTTGTCAGCACCGCAAGTGGAGACTCTGAGAATTAGAGTTTTATTCTTTTCTTTGCAAATGGCCAGTAATTTGTCGATTTTTGACCAGTCATATTTTTCTTCTTCAGGTGCCAGATCGCGCCAGGGTAGAATAACGGAGAGACCGTTGACGTCTTGCTTGTCGAGCATTTTGTCAATCAGTTCGTGTTTGCCTGCCAGTTCACTTTTGACGGTGGCGGTATCAAGCAGGGCAAAATAACCAAGTTCGCGATTTGAAACCGGTTTGGCACCGGCTACAATCGTGCTCTTGAAACCTTTTTTCTTGATTGCTCGGTCTTGGCCTTTGTTGAGCGTGTAGGTATCACGCTTCATGGGGCTCAAATATTTGACCCATTCCTTAGGCTGTGGTGCGGCTTGCGACGGAGCACTAAGAGATGCGGATACAATTAGCGAAAGTGCAAGCACTCCTGAAAGAATAGTTAGTGGTCTTCTCATTTGAATAGAACCTGAAGTGGTATGGATAATTATCAGGCTCTGATTGTACAAGCGGAGCCGTCTGGAGAAGTTCTTTGAATCTAACCTTTTTAGGTCACAGTGCCGTAAAATTCGAAATTGGTAATCTTTGCATCTATACTGACCCGTATTTGCAAGCTCCAGTAGATCTCGGTAAGTTACCTAAAGCCGACCTTGTTCTCTTCAGCCACGGGCACTTTGATCATGGTGCCTTGATGGCGCGCAAACTTTATGACACCTGGGATTGTCACTTTGCCGGTCCGCGGCCGCTGATGCAGTGGTTGGCAAAGCGTCGAAAAATTCCTGCTGAAAAACTTATTGTTGTCGATCATCATCAGACGATTGTTTTCAAGGGTGTGGAAATTACCGCCATTCCCGCTCACCATCCCTTAAATCGGCTTGGCAAGACGATTATGGCCCTGTTTGCTCGTAGCTCTGCGCCGGGTAAACCGGTGAACGGTTATTACTTTGCCGGCTACTATCATTCGGGGGCGACAATTTATACGCCGCTCATTGCTCAGGCTCTGGCAGGAAAATCAGTTCACACCGCGCTTTTGCCCATTGGTGGCAAATATGCCACCGCCAAACCGGCGGAAGCTCTCAAAATTGCTGAGGAAATTGGAGCCAAATGTCTGGTGCCGATGCACTGGCAGCCGCTCAAAGATCAGGTATTTTTTCGTTATCAGTCGTCTGACTTACTTAATTTGGCGCGCGATACCAGCTCAGCCGTTGAAGTTAAGGCTCTGGCCATCGGTGAATTGCTTTTAGCTTCAGATGATATAAAAGGACAGCCAGAGCTGGTTTAGCTCAACCAATACAGCCCTGCCTGTGGTGATTTTCCTTCTGCTTTTTATATTAGTAAGATAAGAAGAGAGCAATTATTTGTTTTTCGGGTAAAACATTGTTAGCCGGTTGCGCCAAAATTTTCGCTTGGCTTGGCAACCTGGTCATGGTGATGGGAAACTACAAGTTCGCGAGTTAATAGTAAGTCGTTCTTATGCTGGGAAATCGCAAGTCAGAAGAGCGAGGCATCAATAACCTGCCCAAGCAGGACAGTTTGCCTACGCTAAAACAACTTCATAGCATGCAGGCGGAAAGTCTGAAATCGCCGGGTCGTACTACCCAGCTACCTTTTGGCGACCCTCCCGAAGAATTATCTCTGGCTGTTTTTAAAGACCGCGGCAAGGGCGATCTTCATTGGGCCCTCTATCGCGGCGATGGTTCCACTTCTATGCTGGTTTGGGATCAAGTTTCACTTGATCCTGGTTTTATTCACCAGCTGATTACAGCTCAGTTTCCTGGTTTTGATTTGAAGCCGGTGGCTCTGCGCAGTCAGGCCAATTTTCAAACTCAGAGTCAAGGCATGAGTCAGAGTCAAAGCCAGACCCAAAGCATGAGTATGGGCATGAATTTGCCTGACATCGACGCGCAAATAAATACTATTCGCATGCGAGGCAAAGCCACTCTGGAAGGCGATTTGCTCAACATGCAAATTCCTAACGTTTTGCAATCTATCGGAATGAGCAAAGGCACGGGCCGTTTGGATGTCGAAAATCCAACTGAAAATGCCACGGTTTATTTTGATGACGGCACGCCTATTCACTGCATTTTAGGCATTCTTGAAGGTCCGTCAGCACTTATTGAACTGGTCGGCTGGGAAGAAGGCGAGTTTCGTTTTTACCCTGAAGCCAAATTTGAAACCGTCACCATTAAGAAGCGGTTAGACACTTTACTGATGGAAGGCGCCGCTCTTGACGACCAGTATCGTTTGCTCAAGCAAAAAAATATTGGCGACCAGAGTTATCTGTTGCGTAACCATCCTTCGATAACCGAGCAGCTTTTTGAGCAAATGCTTGAGAAAGGCACCGGCGCAGACATGACTTTGCAAAAGCGCATGTATCAAATGATCGACAACAAAAGTCGTCTGATCGATATTTTGCGCAAGTTCAATTTAAATAAACAGAAGTGGGTGCCGATAATATTTAACTTCGCCACCTGTAACTTGGTCACTTTCGTCGATCAGTTGCCTGATTCAAAAGATAAGCCGCTGGTGGAAGCGGATATCGATTGGACCCAGGCCCGGGCTGCTGAGCGGGCGCTGATGCGGCAAGATTCAGGTTTGTTTACTTATCCTGCCTTTCTATATTTATTAGAGCGTGAATTTCAGCGCTACGAACGTTTTGGCCGGCCGGTGTCGGTGATTTTGCTGGAGTTAAGCATCAGGCCCATGGATCCCACCGCTATGCCCGAACCTTTACCCATTGCCGCCGTGAAAGAAGTGGCCGAGCGCATCAATAAGTTGAAGCGAAAAACTGACGTCTTTGCTCATTACGAGACCTTTGGCTTTGCTTTATTGCTCCCTGAAACCGAAAGCACTTCAGCTAAGAATTTTGCCGCTCGTCTGGCGGAAATGCTCATGACCACTCCCTTAAGTTCAGGTTTTGGTGGCTATCCGGTGCTGGCTTCGGTAGGTGTTGGGTCAATTCCTGACGATGTGCCCACCATGGGTGCGATGTTGGCTCTGGCCAGACCGCCTCGCGGACAGCAGGGTTGACGCTTTTCAACTCCTCTTGGCCTGCGCTTTGATTATTTCGTCAAAATAGGAGTTTGAAATCTGTTGAATTAGCGAATATGAATCTTTGTATAAGTTTGAGTTCACAGCCCAGCCGAATTGGCATCATGGGTCTATTACCAGAGTTGCGTTGTATAAAAGAGGTTTTTACTGGTTATCAGTAAAAGACGAGCAAGAAACTATAGGTTTTGTTCTCGGTTCAGAGCGCTATCCCAAGTATAATTTCTTGGGGTCTCCAGCCTGAGCTTTCAAGTAGGTCCGAAGGGAGTTTCAAAGTATATGGGTAAGTCAGTAGGCATTGATTTGGGAACCACCAACTCAGTCGTCGCGGTTATGGAGGGCGGTCAGCCTACCGTAGTTTCTAACGCTGAAGGTGGTAGAACAACTCCGTCGGTCGTGGCATTCACCAAATCTGGTGAACGCTTAGTCGGTCAACTTGCACGGCGACAGGCGGTGCTGAATCCTGAGAACACTGTTTATTCAATTAAACGTTTTGTGGGACGCCGCTTCTCTGAAGTAGATTCAGAAAAGAAAATCGTCTCCTACAAAGTTAAGGAAGGCGCAGACGGCGGCTGTAAGGTTTCAATTCAAGGCAAAGAATATTCGCCTGAAGAAATTTCAGCCATGATTTTACGTAAGCTCAAAGAAGATGCTGAAAAGTATCTGGGTGAAAAAGTAACTTCAGCGGTAATTACCGTTCCTGCTTATTTCAATGACTCCCAGCGCCAATCAACAAAGAACGCCGGCACCATTGCCGGTCTGGAAGTTTTGAGAATCATCAACGAGCCGACGGCAGCAGCGCTTGCATACGGTCTTGATAAAAAAGATAACGAAACCATTCTGGTATTCGACTTAGGCGGCGGTACCTTCGACGTTTCTATTCTAGAAGTGGGCGACGGCGTTTTCGAAGTTAAATCCACTTCCGGCGACACGCACCTGGGCGGAGACGACTTCGACCACTGTGTAGTTACCTGGGTTGCCGATGAATTCATGAATCTGGAAGGCATTGACCTGCGCAAAGACCGTCAAGCGCTGCAACGTTTGACTGAAGCCGCAGAAAAAGCCAAGATCGAAGTTTCGTCAGTAACCGAAACCAATATTTCTCTACCTTTCATCACAGCTGACGCCTCAGGGCCGAAGCACTTAGAGATGAAACTCTCGAGAGCTCGCTTCAACGAACTGACAAGACATCTTGTAGAACGTTGCCGCATGCCGATGGAGCAAGCATTGAAAGATGCCAAGCTCACATACGACAATCTCGATGAAGTTGTACTGGTAGGTGGTTCCACTCGTATTCCAGCCGTACAAGAACTGGTTAAACAAGTAACCGGCGGCAAAGAGCCAAACCAGACCGTCAACCCAGACGAAGTGGTGGCAGTTGGAGCGGCGATTCAAGCCGGTGTGCTCGGTGGTGAAGTTAAGGGCGTAGTGCTCCTTGACGTTACTCCGCTATCACTTGGTATTGAGACCATGGGTGGTGTCATGACCAAACTGGTCGATCGCAACACCACTATTCCAACTCGCAAAACTGAAGTGTTCTCAACCGCTGATGATAATCAAACTGCAGTAGACATCTACGTCTTCCAGGGTGAGCGCCCGATGGCTCGCGACAACAAACTTCTGGGTAACTTCCGACTTGATGGTATTCCTCCATCACAGCGCGGCGTGCCAAAAGTCGAAGTAACTTTCGACATTGACGCTAACGGTATTATGAACGTCACCGCTCGCGACCAATCAACCGGAAAAGAGCAGCGCATCACAATTACCGCTTCTACCAACCTGGTCAAAGAAGATATCGAACGCGCCATTCGCGAAGCCGAGTCTTATGCTCAGGACGACAGAAAGCGCAAAGAAGAAGCCGACGTCAGAAACGAAGCCGACAGCATTTGTTATGCCGTTGAACGTCAGGTCAAAGAACTTGGCGACAGAGTTACTCCTGCAGAAAAAGCACGATGCGAAATGCTCGTTTCCGATCTGCGCGACAAGCTCAAAGATGAAGCCGATCTTGAAACCATCAAGAGCATCATGAACGAACTTCGCGGCGCACTGGTTCTCTTGCAGCAAGCAGCGCATCAGCGCGGCGGCGGTGAAGAGGGTGGTGGTGAAGGCGGCGAAGGCGGCGGATATGAAGGCGGTTATG
>JADYXQ010000102.1 GCA_021772135.1 Candidatus Obscuribacter sp. | reverse complement strand
GGCGCCCTGGTAACCGGAGCACTGATGACAACTGGAGCCGTGGGCGGACTGGCCGTGGTCACCGCTGCTGGTGCCGGCGCCGGCGGACTTCTGGTAGGCGGCGGACGCTTAATTGCTGATCATACTGGTGGCACTGATGGCCGCACGACCATGTGGCAAGACGTTAAAGATGGCGGCTATACCGGTGGTACTGCTGCATTGTGGACTGCCGCACCTGGCATTCCTGGTGCGGTAGGAGTTGGAAGAGCCGGTTACATGGCTAAAGCTTTGACTACCGTTGAAGCTGCTAGTACTGCAACTGTCGCTACTACTAGAGTTGCTCAAACCACTGAGGCAATTGCCGCCATAACCAAGACTGAAAAAGTTGTTAATGCTTTGGCTTTCGGCGCCGGCACCACCACAGTGATGACCGGACTCGATAAAGTGACAGGCAAAACTAATCCGAATGCTACTGCCGGTCAAGAAACCCTCGCCTTTGGTCAACAGTTTGCCATCAACAGCACTATCGGCTATTTCTCCGGACCACTGACTTCATCAAGCAGAATTGTAAACATGTTTGGTAAAGCCGGCGTTGCCGCTGAGAAAGTTCCTTATCTGACTGGTGGACTCGGCTTCCAGGCCATTTCTCAACCATTCCAGACTTACGCCGATTACACCGCCAATAAAGAGTATGGTGCCAACTGGACCGGTGGCGGAAGTTCCACAGCGCTGTTTGGACCATCATGGGGAACGCCTACCTTCAACGAAGCTAATTCGCTGGGTCAGGCCACCATGGTGCGTGATAGATGGACGAAAAACTTTGATGGACTGTCGTTCTATACGACCGAAATCAATAATCGTCCTAAGGGCAATATTGTTGTAAATACAAGATCTGTGTTTGACGATGCTGAGCGCTTTGGTATACAACGGGAACAAGGAAAATAATCCAACATTTCCAGTTCGTCTACCAGTTCATCTAAAAGATGGTGCATGCAGTTATCTGTCATTATTCCAGCCTATAACGAAGACCGGCGTCTTCCAGGCACTTTAGCGTCGGTTTACCGCTATTTGCACCAGTCTGAAATCAGCTTTGAAATCATAGTTGTAGACGACGGCTCTTATGACAATACCGCTGCCTTTGTGGAAGATTTTGCTCGGCAATATCCAGGCGTCAGGCTCATTTCTTACGCTGCCAATCGGGGCAAAGGCTTTGCTGTACGCACAGGCATGCTGGCAGCGCTGGGCGATTATTTGCTCATGAACGACGCCGACGGCAGCTCACCCATTGAAGAAGTGCAACGTTTGTTGAGCTGCGCCCACGAGGGCTATGAAGTAGTTTTTGGTTCAAGGGCGAAAGCTGATGATTCGGCCGTGGTCAAATCACTTCTGCACCGCAAGTTTATCGGCAACTCTTTTAATTTCATTGTGCAAACACTTATATTGCCGGGCATTAAAGATACTCAGTGCGGCTTTAAACTTTTCAGCCGTGCTGCAGGGCATGACATTTTTTCGGTGGCTAAACAAAATGGATATGCTTTTGACGTCGAAGCGCTTTATATTGCGCGTATACGCGGCTATAAAATCAATGAAGTAGCAATTAGTTGGGCCAATGTAGAAGGTTCGAAAGTCAATGTTTTGGTCGACTCACCGCGCATGCTCTTTGAAGTTCTAAGCATCACCTGTGGTGCCTGGCTGGGGCGCTATAAACGACTAACTAAAGCCTGAGACCTGAATCTGAAACCGAATCTGAAACTAATGAGCGTTGGCCGCTGCCAGGGCGGAGACAATTTCGTCTTGAATTTTGCCGTTGCTGGCGAGAATATGGCCGCTCATTATATCGAGGGGGCCATTTTCCAGATTGCTCACCGACCCGCCAGCCTCTTGAACAATGAGGGCCCCGGCAGCCACATCCCAGGCAGATAGCTTGCGTTCCCAGAAGCCATCGAGACGTCCGCAGGCGAGAAAAGAAAGATCGAGTGCGGCTGAGCCGTCACGGCGCACACCATGGCAAATATTGGTGATGTGTTTGAAGCTGTCCATGTTGTTATAGATGTTATTGATAGTGTCCGGCGGAAATCCGGTGGCCAGCAAACTAATGTCAAGGGAGCCGTTTTTCGACACCTGAATCGCTTCATCATTTAAAAATGCACCCTCTCCCAGGCTGGCGCGGAAAAGCTCGCCTGACTCACCGCTCATGGGGTTGTAGACCACGCCGTGAGTGACCTGGCCGTCTTCTTCCACACCGATGGAGACACAAAAGAAAGGATAGCCGTGGGTGTAATTGGTGGTGCCGTCAAGAGGGTCGATAATCCAGCGTCTATTAGTGCCGCCGTCGTCTTTGCCCCTGGTAATGCCGCCTTCTTCCGCCAGGAAGCCGTCTTGCGGGAAAGCCTTTCTGATGATTTTTATAATCAGGTCTTCAGAAGCTTTGTCTACATCGGTTACCAGGTTAAAGGCACTTTTGTAGTCAACCGTTCTAATTTTGCCCACACGACTTTTCAATAATTCGCCGCCAGCTCTGGCCGCGGCCAGAGCTACTTCTAAAACATTAGACAAGCGCTTTCTCCAGTTGCATTGCGATCGGTTTTGAGTTTACTCTAAAGCACCTAATAAAGACTTGTTTAGAGAAAACAAGCTATTTATTGACGGGCATGCCGTAGCACCTCTATTCTTTATCTAACCCACCTATCTAATGCGCAGAGGATCTGTCGTGAAACTTGGCAACGTAATTTCTATAGAAATTATTAGAAGCTAGTATCAGGCGAGGGTTATTCATTACCACCGCCAGCAGTCCTGTTGGCGGTTTTTGTTTTTAATACCAGAAGTAACTGTAGGTCGCAAGTGAACGAAAAGAAAAAATATCCGGTCAATCTTCCCCTTACTGCTTTTCCGATGAAAGCCAATAGCAGTGTCAAAGAAGTAGAGATTCAGAAATTCTGGGACGACTCTCGCGTCTATCAGAAGAATCTTGAGCAGCGTGCCGGCGCCAAAAAATTCGTGCTGCATGACGGCCCTCCTTATTTAAGTTCGAGCAAAATTCACATCGGCACCGCCCTCAATAAAATTCTCAAAGATATCGTCACCAAATACAAGTCACTTCATGGTTTCTATTCACCCTATGTGCCTGGTTACGATAGTCACGGTCTGCCCATCGAAAACGCTGCTCTCAAAGACGTTAAAGGCGGCCGAGCTGCCATCACGCCTGTGGAGTTGCGCAAGAAATGTCGAGAGTTTGCTCTGTCTAATTTAAAAGGGCAAGAAGACAACTTCAAAAGACTTGGTGTCTGGGGCGATTGGGAACACCCGTACATCACTCTTGATCAACATTTTGAAGCCAGACAAATTCGTGTTTTTGGCAAGATGGTAACCAACGGTTATCTCTACAAAGGCCTTAAACCCGTTTACTGGTGCCCTACTTGCGAAACCGCTCTGGCTGAAGCCGAAGTAGAATACGCCGATCATAAATCTGATTCTATCTACGTCAAATTTGCTGTACCCGACAGCGAACGTGGCCGCATGCCCGATTTTATTTCAAGCAACGGAGTGGCCGCCAAACCACTTTCATTCGTAATCTGGACAACGACTCCCTGGACTCTGCCTGCCAACCTGGCAGTAGCTCTTCACCCTGATTTTGTCTATGAGTTCTTGCAAACAGAAGAGCATGGCATATTAGTGGTGGCACAAAGCCTTAAAGAAGCATTTTTGCAAGAAGTAGGAATTGATCCGGCTCAGGTAAAAATATTAGGCACCGCCACAGGCAAAGAACTGGAATTAATCGAAGCCAGACACCCCTTTGTCGACCGTGCCAGCCGTGTGATTGTCGGCAATCACGTCACCAGCGAAGCCGGCACAGGTGTGGTACATACCGCCCCTGGCCACGGCCCTGAAGACTTTGAAGTGGGCAAGCTTTATGAGCTGGGCGTACTTTCTCCCGTTGACGGCCGCGGCATATTCACCGCCGACGGTGGAAAATTCGAAGGCCAGCATTATGGCAAAGCCAATGCGCAAATTGTTGAACATCTTAAAGATGTGGGCGCTTTGCTTAAGCATCAAACTTTCTCACACAGTTATCCGCATTGCTGGCGTTGCAAAAATCCACTGATTTACAGAGCCACAGAACAGTGGTTTGCATCTGTGGAAGGCTTCCGCAAAAAAGCCCTCGAATGTATCGATCAGGTGGAATGGTTACCCAATTCCGGGCGCAATCGGATTTTCAATATGGTGCAGAACCGCTCTGACTGGTGCATCAGCCGCCAGCGTGCCTGGGGTGTGCCGATTCCTGTATTTTATTGCCGAGAATGCAATGAGCCCTTGATGAATGAAGAAAGCATCGAGGCTGTGGCAAAAGTATTTGACGCTGAAGGCTCAGATAGCTGGTGGGAAAAAACACCGCAAGATTTTCTTGGCGATACCAAATGCGGCAAATGCTCTTCTTCTGATTTTGTGCGCGAAACCGACATCATGGATGTCTGGTTTGACTCGGGCGTCACTCACGCGGCTGTGCTCGATGCTCGGCCTGAGTTGCGCGGCACGCCGTGTGAACTCTACCTGGAAGGCTCTGACCAGCACCGCGGCTGGTTCCAGTCGTCACTTTTGACAAGCGTTGCCATTCATGGCAGAGCGCCTTACAAAACCGTGCTCACCCATGGATTTGTGGTAGATGAAAACGGTCGTAAGTTCTCCAAGTCAGCCGGCAATGCTGTAGATCCAGGCGACGTCATCGCTCAATATGGTGCCGATGTTTTGCGCCTCTGGGTGGCCTCAGTCAATTACACCGACGATATTCCCATCGGCAAAAACATGCTGGCCCAACTGGCCGAAGTTTATCGCAAGCTTCGCAACACAGCCAGGTTCTTGCTCGGTAACTTGCACGATTTTGATCCGGCAGATTGTGTGCCATTGAATGAACTGTCATCGCTCGACCGTTATTTGTTGCACCGCCTCAATGAGCTGGTGGAGGAAGTCACTCGTGACTTTGACCGCTTCGAGTTCTTCAAATATTATCAACTGCTGCAAAATTTCTGCGTAGTAGAACTTTCGTCATTCTATTTTGATATTGCCAAAGATACTCTCTATACAGCTTCTACTAAATCGTTGAAGCGCCGCTCAGTGCAGACTGTCTTGACCCATATGCTGCAAGCGCTGGTGCGCTTACTGGCACCGGTAACGCCGCACATGGCTGAAGACATCTGGCAGCACATGAGCGAGCCTATGCGCGCCTTTGGCGGTGGTTTTGAAAGCGTGCTGCTGACTGATTTTCCTAAAGCCGATAAGTCTTTTGATGACGATGTTCAGGCGCAATTCTGGAATCAGTTAATTGCCGTGCGCATCACCGTCAATAAAGCTCTAGAACAGGCCCGTGCCGCTAAAAAAATCGGCGGCTCATTAGAAGCGAAAGTCGAACTGGCCTTTGACGACGCTGAGCTGGCTAAAAAAGTAGAGTCGCTCGGTAGTGATTTGCCCGGATTCTTCATCACATCGCAAGCGGTAATTGGTATCACTTCCACCGTTGAGGCCCTGGCTTCAATAGAAGAGAATGGCATCAGCGTCAAAGTGATACCGGCTCTGGGTACCAAATGTGCCCGTTGCTGGAAGTTTACTGATGAAGTTGGTCAAAGCCTTCTGCCTGACCTCTGCTTGCCCTGTAATGAAGTTATGGCTGAAATGGCCACTGAGTAACGATTAACACTTCGGCAACAACTAAACGCTTTACTTGCAACTATCAAGCAGTAGCAGGGGGAGCGGTTGTGAGTGACGTCAGACGGGTAGAACGCGGTGAAGTACAAGATCGGCCAAGCATCAACTTGCTCGATATCTATGGTGAACAATCCTTTTCACCGGGCGATGCCACTGCCAAGCGATTTACATCCACTGCACTCGACTTTCTTCCTAAATATGAAGTGGGCAATTCAATTGTCAGTTCGACTAGTACAGAGTATGGCCAGATTAAAGTCGATATTGCAGGCAAAGCCAGGCTGTCTATTGATGGTCGCCAGGTATTTTCCTATGGGCCATCTGATGGCAAAGAAACATTTACCTGGAGCGGAGACAAGCTTGAATCTATAACTTTTGCCGACCGCACGGCGCTTAAATATGACGCCGCCAGTCAGAGTTGGCAAATGTACACGGCCATGGGCATGCCGCTTATGGTAAAAGGTAAAGTGCAGAAAGGCTCAGGTCATGATGCTACTTTCAGTGACGGGCCTTTTCAGCGCACAGTCACCATCAGTGGTGACGTAACTGTGAAAAAGCTCTACGATCAATTTACTCAGTTTAAACAAGATACGGAAAAGGCAAAACAATTTCTTACCCCAGAGCAAAGGGAAGATCTTTTCAAGCTCGAGACCATCAATGAGAGCAGTGAGAAGTGTGCTTATTTCTGCTCAAAAGGCTACCCCACTGTGGGCATTGGCTTTATGTTGGAGAGGCCTGATGCCAGAGCCAAAATTGAAAGACTGGGAATCGATTATGACTTACTGGTTAAATCGGCACCGAAAAATTATAAAGGACCAAAACCTGAACTTAATGACGAACAAATCAAAGTGCTCTTCGATGGTGATATCTCGCAAACCGTCATAGAGGCGCAGTCTATTTACGCCAATTTTGAAAAGATGCCAAAGTCAGTGCAAATTGTCGCTGTTGATCTTACTTTTAATATGGGTGCCGCTAAGCTGCAGGAATTTTCTACTTTTAACTCGTTTATGAGAAGTGGAAATTTCGCTGCTGCCGCCAATGCTCTAGAGCGCACAGCCTATTATGATCAAGTGGGTGACAGAGCCAAACGCAACGTTGCTGCTCTGCGGCAGAACCGCTAATCAGTGCTTAACGAAAGGCGCGTTCTCGCACAACTCTGAGCCTGCTTTATTAGCTGGTGCTGGGTCTTTTGCTACTTTATCTTTTTGGCCGAGAAGTATATGAGCCTTTGCTCGTTTCGTATACAAAAGCTGCGGAGGCATTTTGCTCAGGCCCAGGCGCTCGTAAGCTTGCGAGAGCACCACCAGCACAGGGCCGCCTGCCGACACACACACACAATTTGAGCTTGAGAGCGAGAGTGAAATGTTTAACCGCTTCCTCGTCTTCCAGCAGGTCGACATCAATGAGGGCGTGCAAAAATTGACTTTCGAAGTGGTTGGATAAATTTTCCAGTCAGAAGTAGCTGCCAGAAGCACAGGGCTTACGGTTAAATTACAGAAGAAGAACAGTGAGAACAAGAATAATCTCATTTCTACTTCTCGAAGATGATGACATATAGACTAAATGCCTTGCTCTTCGTTTAATGAACGCTACTAAGGTTTTCCTTTAGCTCCGCCTTCCCGAACCGTACCACCGATGGCGCCTCCAACGGCTCCACTACCCTGCACGCCGCCTTCGGGCGAACTATCGCCTCCAATGCCGCTGCCACTGCCAGAGGTCTTTGACTTGACTCTGATTGTTTTTGTCTCGTACCAGGTCTTAGTGCTTCTAGTATCGAAAGTATCGTCTAAAGAGCCCACATCGACAATTTTTGCTGAGCGGCCCGCGGCAAAGCTGCGAATGTCTTGAGCGCTTAATGCGCCATCATTCCCACTGGCTTTGTCGATAAGCTCAAAGTTATTCAAGATGTAGCTAACTTTCTCTTGCTCTTCTTTTTTCATGCCGCCTTTGGTCATGCGGGCGTTCAGTTCGGAAACCGTGAGGTCATCTTTTTTATCGACGTTAGCGCTGTTATAGGCGGCATCGAGTTTGGTGCCGCTCAGGCCGTTCAAGACTTTACGCTCTTGAATGATGGTCGCCTTTTGTGTCTGCAGTGTATTCAGTGCTCTAAATGCGCGGATATCCGGCGGGGAGTTTACACGGCATATCGTACAGTCATCCAAGTGGTGGCATTGAAATTGGGATGTCGTTTTGAGATGTTTTTGGGTGGCTAAAATGATGGAGGCTCAAGTAGTAGCTTGAGCCTCCAGAAGCT
>JADYXQ010000101.1 GCA_021772135.1 Candidatus Obscuribacter sp. | reverse complement strand
GTGCGAACCAGGGAAACTGCTGAAATTCTTGTCGCCGAATTTGGTTGCGAACTGAAGTTTTCTGATGCCTTAGCCCCTGGGGTGACTGCGGCTAATGTCTGGAAAAGTATTGCGCGCTATCCTGAAGCTCAGCAAATCATGCTGGTGGGCCATGAGCCAGACATGGGCATGCTTGTTAGCCAGTTAGTTTTCGCCGGTCCAGAGTTTGAAATGCCTTTTAAAAAGGCAGGAGTTTGCCGCGTTGATGTGGCCGACATTCCGCCCACATCCCCCGGCACAATCAAATGGTTTATTCCGCCTAAAGTGTTTCATTCGTTATAAGAAGGACTATCTTAATTATGCTGAAAATATTGTTTTCATTGTTCATTGTCTTCGCTACTTGCCTGTCGCCTGCATTTGCCAATTCGCTGCACATTCAAGTGAAAAACGAAGCGGCTACAGGCAGTTCTGCTACCGGTATCGATACTTATGGTCAGGATTTGATGCGCAGATTGGCGGCCGCTTTTGTGCCACCAATTTGCAGTCAATCTAAACTGGTGCAGGTTGATTTTGACGTGGCCAAAAATGGCACCATGTCTAATCCCACAATTGTTGTCTCTTCAGAAATACCGGTTGTGGACGAGAGCGTTTTAAAAGCCGTCAATTTGGCTGCTCCTACTTTCCGCCCGCTGCCTGATGGTTCACCAGCTACAGTGCATTTCTCAGCTGAGTTTGACTATGTGATTGGCGTCAACAAATAAAAAACTAGGCCATAGCTGCAGCAAGCGGTGCAGGCATTGAGTAGTTGAGACGCTCAGCTTCTGTCAGGGCCTCGGCTTCAATGGCCCAGACATAAAGACAGGTGAAAAATGCCGCTCTAATATAGATTGACATGGCGGTGACCACGATTACAGTAGACGCCCAGAATGCACCACCGAGGAGCACCAGTGGCGAAGCCAGCGACATGTGCGAGACATAAGCGTAAGAGAATCCGGCCACACCACCGCCGGCTACAAGCAAGAGCACCACACGGTTGATGGTATCAATACCGATTTCACCGACGCCGATAGTGATCAAATTGCCCTGACCGATGCGGTCTGAGCGTTTGAGAGCGCCCCAGAATGAAGTGCCCTCAATGACAATGGCGGGCAAAATCAAGTGTCCGGCCATGGTCCAGAAAATTTCCACAATACTAGATAAGAAGTTGACGCCCATACCAAACACACCTGAGCCTCGCTTATCGCGCATGAAGCGGGCAATTCGCTTAGCGATTAAGGTGACCAAGCCTAAAGTTATTATGGCAGGAAGGGAGCTGAAGACAGCGGCGCATGAAGTAGAGAACTTACCGGAGCCGGCCCCTTCAGTCAAATGGCTATAGACCAGAGCAGTGGTAACCCCTTCGAGGAAGCGGTTAGTCAGCCACCAGCAAGAAAGAATAGCAATCACGGCAAAAACAGCGTCAGGACTGGCGGCTTGTTGCAAGGCGCCCACGCCACTTTGGTCCCACGGGCCATTGAGTGCCGTTTGACCAAGAAACTGCTGGATGCCCTCCGGAGTGGCGGCGACATGCTTGGCGGCATGGTGGCCCTGGTCCTTGAGCGCATGAGCAGCGCCTGTGGCGGCACTTTGACCGGTAGCAGCCAGACGCGATTTGCCTTCCAGGAACAGCATTATGGCAAAGAAGAAATTACTGAAAACAGTCAGAATTGCTGGAAAAAGCAATCGTTTATCCTGCCAGCCCATTTTAATGGCTGCCATAATCATCTTAAAGCCCCGACCAAATGATTCAAACATGACTCATATCCTCTAACGGCTTGTGCCGCATGGCCTTTGAATAGATTTTGCCCTGGCGGGCAAGCTTTTGGTAAGAAAAACCGAAAACCCGTAAAGGTTTACTGGCTGGTCGTCCACGACCTTTGAGGTAATCTCCTGAAGATAACACCCGTTGGCCAGGAAGCGGCCAGTGCTCTATGAAACCTCGCCGTTATTGTAATTAGTTGCCAAGCGAATGTAAAGATCTTTTTTAACCTTTGACCTAATTTTTTTCAATTTCCAGATCTTCCTCCGGGTACATCGAGTCTAAAACCGCCTGATATTTGGCGGTGACGAATTTGCGTTTAACCTTAAATGTGGGAGTGAGCTCCTCTTCTTCCACCGTAAAATCATTATCCAAAATTTCGTAGCGCTTAATACGCTCGAAATTGGCTAGTGCCTGGTTGACACGATTAACGGCAGCATCAACTTCTTCTTTGATCAGCGGATGCTGATAAAGCTCTTCTACTTGTTTATAGCCCAATTTGTGGCGGTCGGCCACGCTTTTGACCATGTCTTTGTTGAGAGTCAAAAGGCATGTAATAAATTTGCGTCGGTCGCCGTAAACCAGGCAGTGACTGACAAAAGCTTCGCCTTTGAACAGATTTTCGATGTACTGCGGCGCTACATGTTTGCCCCCGGCAGTAATAATGATGTCTTTTTTGCGGTCTTTAATGATGATGAAGCCGTCTTCGTCGATGGCGGCAATGTCACCGGTTTTGAACCAACCGTCTTCGAAGGCTTCTTCTGTGGCCTGGGGATTTTTGTAATAGGCGCTAAAAACGCTGGCCCCTTTGACTAAAAGTTCGCCATCGTGAGCGATTTTGACATCGATGCCATTCAGTGGCCTGCCTACGGTACCGGGTCGGTTGCTTTCCAGGGCATTACAGGCCAGTGGCGCGCTGGTTTCGGTCAGGCCATAGCCTTCTAGAATATTGAGGCCGATGGTGTCAAAAAATCGCTGCACCTCCGGCGGCAAAGGCGCAGCTCCAGAGATGAGCATACGCAGGCGACCGCCGAAGCGCCTTCTGATTTTAGAAAAGACCAGACGATCTGCCGCCCGCAGTTCGGCTGCGTGCAACTGTTTAATGATGGCATTTTTGCTATCAGGTGCAGTTGTCCGGACAATTTTCGCACTGCTTCCTGCAGCTGGACTACTAATATTAGTCTGGCTGTCAGCCTCACTGGAACCGTCGCTGTCGATTTCTCCTAAAAATGAACCGTTGCTAGGTGTCACCAGTGGTGGCTTTTTGTTTAAGCTAAAGGCCCAGTTGATCAATATTTGCTGAGCTTTGGGTAGATTTTTTACTTCGCTTTGGATGCGCTGATAGGCTTTTTCGTAAAAACGGGGCACGCCGTTAATGATGGTGGGATGTGTTTCAACCATATTGCGCGGCACTGTCTCAATGGCTTCGGCGTAAGCCAGAGGCACGCCGCCATAGATACTTAAGAACTGACCGCCCACTCGCTCATAAACGTGAGAGAGGGGAAGAAAAGAAAGGGCCATGTCATTTTCTGAAAAGTGCATACGCTCATCGACGGCCTTGCAAACGGCAAAAATATTGTGATGAGACAGCATTACGCCCTTAGGAATGCCGGTAGTGCCGGATGTATAAACAATTGAAGCCACTGTATCTGGTGTTATCTGCTTTTTGCAATCTTGCACCAGATCTTTATGCGAAAGTAAATAGACTTCTCCATCTTTTAGCAAATCATCCCATTTGAGAATACGCAATTTTTCTGGTGAAGGTGGAGCATTGCCATCGAGCAAGACCACGAACTTTAACTGTGGCGGTAAGCTGGGGCGGTCTAAAATCTTGCGCAGTTGCAATTCGTTCTCTACAAAAATTCCCACCGAATCGCTGTGCTGAATGAGAAAATCTACTTCTGGTGCGTTCAGAGTTGGATATATTGGAATGGTCACGGCACCAAGCGAAAGTGTTGCCAGATCGGACCATGTCCATTTCGGACTTGGTTGCGACAAAATTGAAAGGTGAGTGCCTGCCGTAACCCCTAAGTTGGCCAGTCCGCCCATGGCGAGCTCGACAACGCGTCCGTGTTCGCGCCAGATAATCGGTGTGTAAGTGCCCGATACTTTATGAAAAATGGCCGGCTTTTCACCAGACTGCACACGGCGCCAGAAGACATCGATAATTGTCTTTTCACTGTCCATGCGTATTAAGCCCTGTCAATTTGATCCTGCTTCAGTCATTTATTTTGAGTGTTGAATTGAGCCACTCTAAATATGGTGCATATCCATTTTCTATAGCTAAGCAAATTATCTCTGGAATTTCGTATGAATGTAGTTCTTTTATTCTTGCTTCGAGTCTATCGTAAACGATGAGAGATGATTTGATCACAAGAAGACTTTCTTGTTCTTTGACGATTTCACCCTTCCACTGATAAACCGAAGTTATATTCGCCATGATATTGACGCAGGCTACCAGGCCTTCTTGCACTAACGTCTGGCTGATCTGTTCAGCTTCAGAGGCAGGGCAACTGACCATGACCACTACTTCGCCAGCCATTACTCAATACTCTTCGCTAATTCGCTTCCGGCTTCAGCAATAAACGAGGCAATCAGTTCGGCCGCTCGCTGGAATTGCAAAGACTGCAGACGCGGCATGCGGTAACGTTTGTGCAGGCGAATAATCACCACCGGTACTTTCAGTTCATTAGCGGCATAATCGGCGAAAGGTCGCAAATTTTGATCGAAGCTGCGAGCGCCAATTGCTTCCAGTTCGCAAAGTCGCGATTTCAGCCTGCTTTCATAATCTTCCGAAATTGAAGGTTCGCCGTAAGCTGAGATTTGCACACCAGGTGCTTCTTGCCAGGTAGAACCCATCAGCATTACCACAAGGCCCACTTGACCGCCTTTGACGATATCGCTAAAGACACGTCTGTAAGGGGTCTCCAGATACCAGCAGGGGTCTGCCACCATGCAAAAATTGCTCATTAATGTGTGGCAACCGGTCATACGATTGAGCAAAGCGGACATGCTTCCGGTGAAAGATTCTTGTTCGTAAAATTCGCCTTCACGCCAGTGAGCAGTAGCGTGAGGCGCCACCACCAGCACAGGCAAATCCCCGCCTAAAAATTTGTAATCAGGCTCGCCCGAAGGCGGCATCTGCTCGTAACGCTCAGCTAGAAGTGATTCGTATTGCACTGCCCAGTCGACCGGATCAACTTGCGGTTGCTGACCGATGATGTACTGCAAGGCGTGATCTAATTCGTTGAAGCGCGCCTGTGAATGGGAAAGCACCCAGGGATTAAAGGGTGAAGGTCCCACCACCGTGACCATCTTGCCACGCCTGTGGGCATAAAACATTTCCATGGCGGCGCCGTAACTGGGGCGCTCAAGATTAGCGAGCAATCCGTCGCTTTGATCAATCAGCTCGAGAGCGCGCTGCACACGCTGGTCTGACGAACCAGCTATTTCGATGGCGTCTAAAAAATCTACTTCAGACCAGGCAAACTCAAGGGGGTTAATTACCCGCAGACCGTGGTTTTGCAATCTTGTCAGGGCAAATGTACGCCAGTCTGGATTGCTTAAATTGTTAAATGCAGCGGCAGCTGATTGCGACAGCTGGGCGGGATCAATGGTTCCACCGGTTAAATAAATTGACGACAGGAGCGACAATTTCGACTTTTTCCTTTTGAGCTTTACCCTGAACAATAGATCTACTGCCCATCTTACACACTATATACCACGGCGATAAAGCTTTCACCAGAGGTCAAATCATCTGGGAAGGCATCGGGGTAAGGCTTTAGCCTCATCAGTGTAAAAAATGCCGCACACTTACATATCAATCAAGTATGCTTTTGCTTTGCCCTGTTGCCCGGAGAACATATGAGAGTTTGCCTCAGAAGCGCAAGTATGGCCATTGTCACCCTGAGCTTAATCAGTTTCAGTTTGACGGCCTGCACTCAAACTCCTGTTAAAGACAGCTATACGCCGATTACACCCAAATTGGGGACCGGTCAGCCTGTACCTGCTGTGCCGGCAATTTATGAAGATGAGGTGCTGGCGGCCCAGGCCAACCATCAAACCAATACCGAAGTGACTTGCACTCTGCCGGTGAAACGCATGTTGCCGCAAGATAATTCTGGTGAAAAGCACGAGAAGTTCATTCTGCAAATGACAAACGGCACAACCATTCTTGTGGCGCACAATATCAGCAGGGCGCCCCTTGTACCTATTTCTGAAGGCGACGTGGTCACTGTGCACGGCGAATATATTTGGAACCGCAAAGGTGGCGTAATTCACTGGACTCATATTAGCGATACGCCAAAGCACCCCAGTGGATATATTGATTTTGCCGGTCAGCGCTATCAGTAGAAAATACTCATAAATTGCCCTGACATCTGGCTCCATATATGGTGCCCTGCTTAAAGGAGCGCACCTTGACAGCCTCCTGGTTAGCTTAGAATTTGCTCATGGAAATGTTAATAGATTTGCACAATGCTTTTCATTAGTCAGGAGGGACCTTATACTCGATGAGTGTTTCGTCCGAGGACTTTTTAGTGATTAAGCCAGTTCTGAGACAGATAGCCGCAGCAGCCTTTCTTACCGCTGTAACTTCTGTAGCCAACGCTTCTGATGCAATCGCCAGCGATATCTTTGCTGCGAAAACAGCTGAAAATGAGCCTCAACTGATAGCCGTTGCACCGGGCATTCGTCACGCTGACCCTGCTATTCAACAAGCAGTTGACTATTTGAGCAAAAGCGATCTGGCCGTTGAAGTCAAGAATCGCCGTCGCAACACGCGACCTGCTTATGACAGCAAGGTTGTGAAAAACAAGTTCAATCCAGACAAAGTTTTGATTTTAGGCTCTGACGTCGTACCCATGTAGTTTTTGTCGTTTTTTGTAGTCGTTCTGTTCTTGCGAGATTCGAATTTTATATATGCAACCTGGCAAAGCTCAGTCGGTAGAAAAAAGAGCTTTGGCATCTTCTGCGTCTTCAGATTTAGATTTAGATGGCGATGTTCACGCCCTTTGCTTTGATCAGCCCCTCAGCTATGACTTTGGTCATTGCCATGAACTGTTGGGTTTTACTCTCAGCAATCATCTCGATTTGATTTGCCAACTTCAGCCCCAAGCAGAAGTAATCGTCAGTTGCCTGGAAGATAAAAGACTGACTTACAGCCAGTTTAAAGACGAGACGGAACAGGTCGCCCGCGCCCTTCTGGCCCGCGGTATCGAACGCGGTGATAGAGTCGGTATCTGGTCTGCCAACAACTGGCGCTGGCTCACCGTTCTATATGCGACAGCGCGCATCGGCGCCATTCTAGTCAATATCAACCCGGCCTACCGCACCAATGAAGTCGACTACGTCCTCAAACAGTCTGGCGTAAAATTGCTTTTCACCATCGCTTCCAACCGCGGCAGCAACTATCTTGAGATGCTCAAAGAACTGGCACCGCATATTTTTAGTGGCGCTGCTGATACCACTTCTACTTTAAAAGACATTGCCCTGATGCCGGCGGTGAACATAGACGGTCAGGCACTAGTAAATGATGTCGGAGAAAATAATTGCTTGCTCAGCTGGAGCGGCTTGATAGAGCTCTCGCAGACAATCTCGCCGGAGCTGCTGCTCGTGCGCCAGAGCACCGTTCAATTTGATGACGCCGTCAATATTCAATATACCTCTGGCACCACCGGTTTTCCTAAAGGTGTCACTCTTTCGCACCATAATTTGCTCAATAATGCTTTATTTGCTGCGCGTGCCATGGCCCTCGATACCACTTCGCGCTTTTGCGTGCCCATGCCTTTCTATCACTGCGGCGGCATGGTCAGCTCGGCTCTTGCTACTTTCTCCGTAGGCGGCACGCTGGTACTGCCCGGTCCATATTTTGAAGAATTGACCGTAATGAGCGCTGTGCGGCAAGAGAAGTGCACGCATTTATCTGGTGTGCCCACCATGTTTATCACTCAATTAGAACATGCGCGCTTTAAAGAACATGATTACACTTCACTTAAGGGTGGCTTTTTGGCGGGGGCACCATGCCCGGTGCAATTGATGCGCCGCGTTGCCGCGGAAATGCATGTGCCTGAAGTCGTAATTTTGTACGGACTGACTGAAGTATCTCCCTTGATGACTGCCACGACTATTGCCGATTCTCTGGAAATTCGTGCCACTACCGTTGGTCGCGCCATACCTGGGGTGGAAGTCAAAGTAGTGGACGCGCTCACCGGAGCAATTGTGCCCCGCGGCAGTCAGGGCGAGATATGTTGTCGTGGCCACGGTATTATGCTCGGTTACTGGCAAAATGAAAAAGCCACCAGCGAGTGCATCGACGACGCCGGTTGGCTGCATTCGGGCGATCTCGGAGTGATGAATGCCCAGGGCTATCTACATATTACCGGCCGCAAGAAAGACATGATTATTCGTGGCGGCGAAAATATCTATCCCCGTGAGATTGAAGAAGTTTTGCACCATCACCCCGCCATTTCGCAGGCTCAAGTTTTCGGCCTGCCTGATGCGCGCTTGGGAGAGGAAGTGGCACTCTGGCTAATTCTCAAGAGTAATGCCTGTTTGAGCGAAAGCGAATTAACTGAATGGCTGAGGCAAGAAATCGCTCACTTTAAAATTCCGCGCTACGTCAAATTTGTTGACCAATTTCCCATGACGGTGACGGGAAAGGTGCAAAAGTTTGCCATGCGCGATCATATGATAGTTGAGCTCGGTCTGGCTTCGGCGGCAGCAATAGAGACGGCTTAGGCATGCTCTATACTGTTTATATAAATGTCTAATTCTCCGCCACCGAACACTAATCGACGCAAACAGAAAAATGTCATTCTAGCCTGGCCGCTTATTCGTAAGCTTGAAAGTCTGGCCTTTTTAGCAATGTTCATTGCCGTGCCGTTTTTTGGTTATCGGGTAGTTGATTACACCACGCGCCATCTTGCCCTGAACAATGCCGCCCACGATCTGGTCAAAGATATTCGCAAAGTCAAAGAAATGGCCGCTCAACTTGAAACCTCCATTACAGTTGAATCAGTGCCGCCTGTAGAGGGCAAACCTGCCGCTTATATCATTAAAACAGAGCGCAAGACTCTGGAAGAAGTACTCTTACCTAAGGGTGTAACAATGATTGGCGGCATTACTTTCTCTAAAGAAGGGCTGCCAAGCCACCCCTCGACTTTTGACGTGCACATGGATACTCGTTCTCTGGCGGTGGATATCGACGCCAGTGGTATTGTCACACTCCCTTAATTTGTTCAGTGACGCGGAACATTTCGCTTGAGGCATCTGTCTCATGATTCACAACGACATTTAAATAGGGATCAAGTCATGTCACGTTTAACTTTATCGAGACCGCTACTTCTGTCAATTGCAGTGGTTGCTTCTCTCTATTCTGCACCGGCGTCGCAAGCGCGCTCCGGCGATATCACCATTGAGACCGGCAAAGGTGAGGCTCTTGAACTTAAACATAATTTGTTTGGCCAGCGCAGTTTTGCTGTGCAAGACCGGTTGGGCAACAAAATTTCGAATGAGAAGGGTCTGTTTGGCAATAGTAAAGTCGGTGTCGGTTTACTCGGTAATGAGTATGAGCGAAAGAAAAATATTTTTGGTAGCAAGTCGATTAAAGCCAGTGATATGTTCGGCGACAAAATCGAAAGTAAAAGGAGCTGGTTTGGCCTGGGAAGGCGTAAAACCAAGATTAATCTATCAGGCACCACTGGTCTAATCAATCAGGCCCTAGCCAGGAAGTTAGGCAAAAACGACCAGATACTGACCCCTGATGTAGATGCCGACTTAAATTTAAAGGCTCCCGAATTAAATTCTGATATCAATACTTCTGATATAAATGCATCTGATATAAATGCATCT
>JADYXQ010000100.1 GCA_021772135.1 Candidatus Obscuribacter sp. | reverse complement strand
TTCGCAGAGTCAAAAATGAAGAAATCAGAGACACTTAACTTTGGGTGTAATCAGCTTCTAGACTCAAATCTAAGCAATTATGAATTCGCCAACAGTATCTGTTTCCAAACCGCGACGATTGTAACTATACGAACTAATAGTGCGAAGTAAAAAACTGAAAAAGGAGAATGCGAATCAGGCTTGAAGCCACGATCCGCATTCTCCCCCGGTCTAGCCGTTATTTCAGGTTCGGGCGCGATTGACCTGTTCGTACACTCTCACCGGCATGATGAAAGGGGCGACGAACAGATACGCGAGAAAGCGGTCAGCAAAGCTGTAATTGCTTGAGACCACTTCAGACGCGCCGTCTTCCAGCACCTGCGTGCGGTAAAAGTCCATCCCTGCCAGCACGAAAAAGGCGGTGGGCATGTAGATAGAGATGAACTGGTCAGCTAATCCAAGCGAGTTCAGCACCACAGCGGCGATGAGCACGAGCAGAGCTGAGAGACCGTAGATAGCGACTTTTTTTTCCATTGTTTGACCTCGAACGGCTAAGCCGTTCAGAATTTAAAAACGATTGGAGCTACTTGAACCGCAGGTTGAGCGGGCTCAGCGAACTCTGGATCATTTCGTGATTGCGAATGTGCGTGAGCGCTGAAACCATTGACGCTCTGGCACTCGCATCGGTTTCGGCCAGCAGTGCGCGATTCAGGTTCTCCTGAATGTCCGCAGGGCTGGTGCCGGGTGAAGTGGTGGTTACGCCGATTTCCAGTTGGCGGGTGGCGATGACGCCGAGGCGTTGAGCACTGCGGCCGCGTTCGACTGGATCTGAGCTGTTGGACAACTGCAGATTCAAGCGGGCGACTTCAGCGGTGTTGACAGTGTTGCGAGCCGGATCGGTGATCTGGCGCGGGGAGTAGTTCAACAAGCAGACGACAATCAAGGCGAGTGCTGCTGCTGTGACTACGAGTAATTGGGGCCGCATGTTTGGGTTCATCAATATTTGCACTGTTCTCTCGCGTTTTGTTGCACAGATGCTTAGGGCGGTTATTTCAAGGGTGCATCTGAATGACCCATATCCACGGGAAGCGTTAGCCGGCGATTTGTCTGTAATGCTTTGGGTTTGAAAGTTGGTTGGTACCGGCTGAGAATTGGTGGATAGAAATAACTCCCGCACCCTAGTGCCAGGCGCGGGCGGTATTCAAGAAGCGTTAAGTAATGCAAGCTTAAACGCCGGTAAGGCTAGGCTAGCCGCGCTTGCGCGAGGTCTTTTTGTTCTTCTCGGCCGACTTGTTTTGCGCTTGTTTCGAGAACGCTGTATTGGCGGTCATACCACCGACTTCGAGCAATGCCGGTTCACCGTCCATTTGCGTTGTCAGGCGAATTGTCAGCTCAAGGGAGAAAGGTCTCATGTCTACTTGTTTGCCGGCAACTTTGAAAATTTCCTTGCCTGTCACCCTAAATTTGACCGGATCTTTTTCTACCGGGGTGAGCGCCCGCACACTTAAGACTTGCACCTCATTTGTGCTCTTAGCCACCTCTGCGTCATCAATCGCACGCAAAACGTCAATATTCGAGTCAGGTAAAATCTTGCGCGCCTGCAATGTTGCCAGGGCATTGTGGTGCACTTCAACGTGCATCAACTGATTGACCGAGACGGTCAAAGTTGTGGGATTGCGATCGAGCAAATGCTGAGTCACTAGCTTAGAAAATTTATTCAGCGTTTCTTCACGCGCTTTTTTCTTGGCTTCAGGACTGATGGCGCATCCGGTTAAGGTCGATATCAGCGCAATGGCGCTCAGGGTAATAGCTAGAGAACTTGTCAGAAGACGCTTCTGGGTCATCGGTTTCCGAAATTCCGTTCGTGAGTCAGGGCAAATACAGATCTTACTTCTAAATCCCCTCTTGCACACCTTTCAAACCGGCCATGGTATTGATGGTTAACATGTACAACGATATAAGATAGTACGGCGGCAAAAAAAGAAGACTGAAGAAAGCCAGAAGCGGACTATAGAGTCCGGGCGTTTCATTCAGCCTTCAAGAAGCCTTCGCGGCGTCAATGTGAAATCAATCACACTGACGCCCGAAAGCACTGAACCTAACTAACTGAACCACAAGGCTCAGGTTTTACTCGCATCTCCGGGGAAACCGCTGGAGAGCACCATGCCGGAGTCGAAAAACTCATGAGCCGATTCTCCGCCGTCGGTCACCAGTTTGGTCACCGCAGGGGTGCCGGGCTGCTCGCAAACGGCGCAGATATTTTTGGTCTGGCTGCAAGTACCGCAGTACTTGAATGCTCTGCTGAGGGTCAAACCTCCGCAGCTTTTGCATTTGCCAGCGCCCCTGCTGAAATTTTGCAGCGAACATTTTTTACAAATCATAGTTCTTCTCTTTTCTAAGCTGTTTATGAGAAGACCGCTAACGCTTCACCGCCTTAAGAATGACCTTGTCATCGGTGAAGCTCACCGCGCAATTGTCGGTGTATGCGATCAAGAAGTGGCGGCGCGCCCATTGCGGAGCGGCCAGTAAGAAAATAGCCAGCTGTTTCTGCTGGTCGGCGGTCAGGTCCGAGCGTCCGGTCCAGTCGGCAATGTCGTGGGTTTTGTGATAGTCGCGCATGCGCGTCACGTTGAAACCAGCGGCACGGAGCATGGTGCGCCATTCGCGGTTCGTGTACGAGCGCACATGAGTGCTGTCGCGCATCACTTCGAGAGTGTTGATGAAGCGGTCCAGACGGGCGGCCTGCGGAGCGATGTTGTCTTCTATTAGAAGCACTCCGCCGGGCTTAAGCACACGCGCCATTTCGGCGATGGCCACTTCAATGTTGACGAAGTGGTGGGGAGCGATGCGGCAGGTGACAGCATCGAACGACTGGTCAGGAAAGGCCAGCGATTCAACATCTGACAGTGCCGTGACCACGTTGGTCAGTTGCCTGGCGGCAAAGACTTTGGCAGCGGCCGTGAGCATGCCTTGCGAAAGGTCGCTGGCTACCACCTGGGCCACATGCGGCGCCAAGAGAGCGGCCGTGTGACCACCGCCGGTAGCGATGTCGAGCACGTGCCAGTTGGCTTGCGGCTTAAGCATGTCGAGAATCATGGCCAGGTCAGCGCCTTCAGCGTGACCTTTGTTGGTGGCATAAGAGTCGGCGTGCTTGCCGAAACGGTCAGAAACTTCTTTCTTGCGTTCGGCGTCGGTCTTTGTTTTCACTATTTGGTGTCCTTGTTGTCCTTATCTTTACCTACATCATTCCCCTCGACACCCTTACTGCGCACAGTGCGCAAGGTCGGCAGCAAGGTGAAGCAAAGCAGGGTGCAAACGCCCGACACGATAATCAGCGGCGTCAGCTGGCGGTCAAACCAGTGCACGAACATCCAGGCACCGGCGATAGCAGAAAGCTGGGCAAAGCCGTTGTTGACCGACATCAATGCGGCGAAGGTGAAGCCTTCGGCATTAGCGGGGCACGAGCGGCCAGCCAGCGACAGGGTGGTGAGCGAAGCGATCGCTCCGGCGATGCCGAAGACGAAGCTCAGGGCAGCCATGAGGAAGGTGCTGTATGGTGTCAGGGCGACAACGCTCAGATAAGCGAATGTGCCTACGGCGCCGGTGGTGATGCTGAAAATCAGCTGATAGTTGATGGTGCGTTTGACGAACCATTTACCGTAAGTCCAGGCACCAATCAAAGCGCCTACTGAACCTATCGCTCCCAGTTGACCGATGAAGGTCTGCGAGAACTTAAGGGTATCAGTCATGTGGTAATACATGGGAGTGCCAAAACTCGGGCTGAAGTTCCAGAACGCCAGGAAGAGTACCGCGGCCCAGAGGGTGCGCGACGAGAATGCCTCTTTTAGTCCAGCCGTTGTGGCTTTTAGCTGTTCCAGGTTCATTTTCGCTTTGTCTTCTTTGACGAGCATCCAGGATGCCACTGCCACTGCCACCGGTGCGCACATGGTGATCATGGCGGCGATGTGCAGGCCGGTGCCTGGGTCAGACATGCTTGCCAGCCAGCCGCCGGCCAGAGATGTAGCAATTTGGGCGGCATAAAACCAGAACCACTGAACCGACTGGAATTTGCCCACCATGTTGAATTTCTGTCCGTTCTCCACCATCAGCGCGTCGACGATGACGTCGGAAGCGGCTGTGCCGAAGGCCGTAAGCAGAAGAGCAAACACGATTTTGGACGGCTCATCGAGCCCGGTCAACCAGAAGAATGCTCCGGCTGAAACGAGATTGAGAAGCAACAACCACGATTTGCGACGATACCCGAAGAGCGGTATGAAGTCGCTCACCAGCCCGTAGAGCGGTTTGATGATCCAGGGCAGGGTAAGTACGGCCAGATAACTGGTCGACTGCGCTTCGTCGAAGTGCAGAATTTCTTTCATGTAAAAGCTGAGTGGCTGACTGATCAAACCTGAAGCTTGAGCCAGACCCTGAGCGAAATACACGAGGCCGAACATGAAGATGAGACGCCTAACGTAAGAGTCGTTAGACCCTCCGACAGGGTTATTGGGAGTTTTCACAATAGCTTTCTTTCCCTAAAAAATTTACGCATTCCACAGGGCTAGTGCCGGGGATATACGTATGGTTTAAAAAAATTACAAGAAATGTAGGATTGCAGTAAAAAAATGGAGCACCACTGCTAGTGCCCCCTTTTTAGTTGTTGTTTGCTTTAGCGCGCTAAAGCAGTTTTGCTGTTCAGACCTTGACGGCCTTCTTCTGCACCAGCTTTGGATCGGTGATGATCTTCAAGACAGGGCAGCGGCCGGCGGTCTTTTCGATGGCGTCGAGATCGGCCTGGCTGAGATTGCCTTTCACTTCGATCAATTCGTCGATCAAAGTGATTTTGCCACCGGCGTTGTTAGGGTCGGCCACCTCGGAGATGGTGACGGTGACCGACATTTCTTGAACGTCCCAGTTGCGTTTGGCCGCAACCATGCGAATGGTCTGAATGGTGCAGGCACCAATGGCGGTGAGGAGAAAATCTTTCGGACTGGGTCCGCTGTCATTTCCACCCACCGACTGAGGTTGATCGCTCGTCAACGTGAAGTTGCCGATTTGCGCTTCGACCTTATAGGTGGTGCCCTGGACGAGTTTTGATGTTACTTGTGCCATGGAGATTCCTTGGTAAAGCGCTTACTACTTCTCGCTTTCGTCGCCGAGAGCTTCGCGCAGTTGCTGGTTGACGATGCTCAGCACGTTGACACGGCTGTAGCGTTTGTCTTCGCTGGAGATAATGTACCAGGGCGAATAGTCCGTACCCGTCTGGTTGAACATTTCGTTGGCCGCGCTGGTGTACTGCTTCCACTTGCTGCGCGCTTCCGCGTCAGAAGGAGAAACCTTCCACGGCTTCTCTTCGGCGCGCTTCTTGAAGCGTGCCTTCTGTTCGTCCTTGGTGATGTCGAGCCAGATTTTGACGACGATGCCGCCTTCCTGTTCGAGCATCCAGTCCATGGTGCGCAGCCCGGCATAAGACTTCTGCCAAACCGGCTTGGGTTTGATCTTGTTGACGCGCACCACCAGAACCTCTTCGGCCCAGCTGCGGTCAAACACGCGTACCTGGCCATAAGCCGGCATGCGATCGTCCTTGAAGAAGCGCCAGAGCGGCGGATGAGCGCGCTCTTCTTCCGTCGGAGGGCCAATCGGCACGCTGAGGAAAAGCTTGGCGTCGTGACCGAGCGATTCGCCGATGCAAATTGTTGCACCGCTTTTGCCGGCACCGTCGCGACCTTGCAGCACCACTACCAGGAATTTCTTGGCGGCCTGCATGCGACGAACGAGGAGGTTGAATGCCTCTTCCTGTACGTCGAGCTGCTTCTGATAGTCTTTCTTATCCTCGATCTTGAGGGAGTGGTCAACTGCCGCGAGGTAGTCGGGAATTTCACCCTTGGCGTAGGGGCCGGTGATGTTGTCGAACGGGCGCGCGACACGGATGACACCGTTTTTCTGCGCCTTGTAGCCTTTTTGTTTGCTCATGGGGATACCTTTTGAGTGTCGCTTACGACCGGTTTGTCACCAGGTCTGCGAGATAGAAATGAGTGTTGAGGAAATCGCGATACTGAGCGGTGGTCTCGAAATAATTGTTCGAAACCGTGCGTCCACTGATACCGTTGTACGAGCGATAACCGACAGAAGCGATGCTGCCGTCGTTAGCGCGCTGCACATTGACAGTGAAAAGCGGACGCTGATTGCCGTCGAACTGACGAGCAACCGACAGTCTGCCGGAACGATCAGCGTTGTAGATGCTGCGTCCGACAGACCGGTTGAACTCGTCGAAGCGATCGACCTGAGTCTCGCAATCGCTCAGATATTGCACCGTCAGCTGACCGCGAAATGCCAGCTGCGGGCCGTAGAACTGCTTGACGCGCAGATTTCCGTTGACGTCGTGACCTTCCACTGTGGTGTTACGGCAGTGAGCCGCACCACCGGTGGTGATCACCCATTTGGTAACATGCCAGCGCACCTGATTGTGCAGGTAACGCAGAGCAAATGCCGGTGGGTCGCTCAGTGTCTGAACAGAGCCGTCGCCACAGTTGCCGCCCACAACCGTATCAACCGGCGGTTTCACAACCGGTTCGGTGACCACGGGAGGAGTAACCACCGTGCCATTGCCACCACCAGTAACGACAGGCGGTGTGAGAATGGTCGGGCCGACGATGGGGCTCGTCAGGTCGATGCAGGCGGTGCAACCATCGCCGTTAACGGGTTTGACCACCACAGTGACATTGACGTTGGCAGGCGGGTTGTTGACCACAGGCGGGTTGTTTATCACCACTGGTGTAGGCGCAACATTGACCACCACGGGCTTGTCGTTGCCGTGATCGAAACACACCGCCAGGAAGGCCAGGAATGCCAGCAGCGCCAGGAAGCAGACCGCCAGGGTGAAGTGGCTCCTGCCCTTGCCGCCGTTATTCACGGGACCGGGGCCAGGAGTAGGGCCGGGACCAGGGCCGGGAACAGGCACAGGAATAGGGTCGGCTGTGCCGGGCTTGTTCCGCACAGACATACGCACATCCACCTGCAACTCGCGCTCCTGCTCCCCCTTGGGCGTAGCGGCAGTGCCGTCAGCCTTTGCGGTCTCATCGTCAGCGGCGCCGAAGGCGGATTTGACCACCATAGTCATGGAAGCCGTGGCTTCGCGATGACTGGTGGTGCCGGTGTCACCCAGCTTTTCCAGAGCTTCGTCGGCAGCAATTTCGCCGAGCTGCTTGAGGGCCTTGCGGTTACGTTTGCTGGCCGCTTCGGCGACTGCAGAATCCACCGGATCAACAGGGTCCACAGGCTCTGCGGCGGGCGCAGTGTCGGTGTCTGCCGGGGCAAGAACGGGCACGTCGGTGGCAGGAACCGCATCCGGAACCGGTACATCAGTAACAGGGACAATAGGCGGTACCACCACCGGAGTGGCAGGCAAGTCTGTAGTTCCAGTGGTATCAGTCGTGTCCGCTTCGGCAGTGCCGGCGGCAGCCGCCATCTTGGTGCGGATTTCGCCTACCAGTTTGGCTACCTGCACGCGGGTCTCATCGGGGTTGCCCGAATTGTCCACCACCTGATCGGCCATTTCGGCCTTCTTCGCCTGGGGCCACTGGGCCTTGATGCGCCGCACAACTTCCTCATCGGTGAGTTGGTCGCGCAGTTTGAGGCGGCTGATCTGGATTTCTTTGTGAACGATTATTGCCCACACAGCGCTGTACTTGCTCTGCGAGCCGGTTTCGAACAGCAAAGGCACAAGCACCGCGACGATGTCGTAGGTCTTGGCCAGGGCAGCAACGCGGGTCTTCTGCAGCTCGGCGATGGCGGGATGCAGAATTGCTTCCAGGTCAGCGCGAGCTTGAGAGTCGTTGAAAACGATGCTGCCCAGCGCCTTGCGGTCGATAGGACCACCGGGGCTGTTGGCGAGATGCGCGCCGAAACGGGCGAGAATCTTGTCGTAGGCGGGGCCGGGGTTGTTCACCAGTTCGTGCGACAGATGGTCGGCGTCGATGACGGCCACTCCCATCTCTTGCAGTTGCTTGCCGACCAGCGACTTTCCGCAACCGATTGAACCTGTGATACCCAGCACGTAAGTCTTTTTGGCTTTCGTGGAATTTGTCATGGTTGATACTTTTCCTTTTCGGAATTTTTGAAGTCAGGGAAAGCAAGGCTTGTTCAGAACTTCGTTCGCGCCATAGCAGTAGCCGCCGTTTCCTCTAAAGAGAAGAAAAGGTGAGAGCTAAGGTTTATGGGCGCGAGCTAGATTGAGATCAGGCCTTGTAGTTAAAGAGAAGAAAAATGGGACCTATGGACACTAAATAAATAAGAGATAGGATGTCAAATCATGAGTTTTTGTCTAATGATATATAGCTAAAACCGCTCCATGAGCCTGCCCCTCAATGCTTAACAGGCGCTTGGCAATCACTCAACACCTCTCTTGCAGCCACTTCGCGAAACCTTCATTAGACAGACCTGATGTCAAGAAGAGCTGCCCAGGCTGTTCTTTGAGCTAGCGATGGCTAGCGCGGTTAACGAGAAGGTTTGCATGCTTGTATGAATATAGGAAAAAGCCTGTGAGCTAGGCGATTAGATTGAGTGATTCAATCTGCGTCAGTGGCTCAACGGGATAATTGAGATCGATCCAGCGGCAGCCAAAGGCGATCGCCACAACAATGGCGAAAACAACCCAGAACCATTGGGCCAATGTCAGTCTCTCGGGATCCCACATACTTACATAGTCTTCTCTGTCTGTTCTCTAAGTCTAGTATAATCTCAGCGCCGCGATAGTGGCTGACACCAACTGACCTCAGCATCAATTCAGTCACCGGAGAACGCATGACCGAAGGCTCAGATTCCCCTCCCAGATTACTTGGCATTATTCTATGCGAGCGCGTTTTGCAAGATGTTCTCAGACGCGATGCGGTGTCTTGCATCAATATCTATAACGGTATAACCGCGCAGTCATTTCCGGCGGTGATTCCACTGGTTTACGCTTTTGCTCAGGTTTCCGGCTCCAATAGTCAGTTTGACTATCAGTTTCGCATTGAAGATTCGCTCGGCAACCTCATTGCCGGATCGCCGACAGCAACTGTAGAACCGCTACCCAACCTGCACATGACTCACAAAATCATCAGTGCCTTCTCCGGTCTCACTTTTGAGTCAGAGGGAATGTTCCATATTGTCCTGGAAGTGGAGGGTGAATCAGTGGGATCACTGCCTTTCCAGGTGATTATGGTTAATCCTGAAACCATTGCTTGAGCTTTTTTTGGCAAGAAAGTACAATTTTGAGCATGTTCGATTTCAAGTGCATAGAGTGAAAAAATATCCTGTTTTGTGAGGCCGTTTTGAAAAACATCGCTTTAACGTTAATCGCCTTAGCTTTCGCCGCTTCCGCCCTTCCTGCCCAGGCAGACTCTTTGCGCTTGCCGCAAGAATTCGGTCGCATGGAAGGTCCGCGTGATATGAATCTGTTCGCCCTTGAACCAAGCATTCTGAATGAGCGTTTCTATAGCAGCGGCAAGGCCGAACGTCATCAATATGTTGGAAATGTTTTGCCTTTCGGAGCTGCCATTCCAGATACCGACGCACCACTTTGCGATCAGCACGAAAAGAAATCAAAGCCGCCGGCAACTTCATCTGACGCACCGAAGGCTGATGAGTCCAGTGCACCTGTAGTTAAGCCTGGTGAGACACCAGCCAGGCCGGAAAAGTAACCTCGCTTTGTGGTATCAAATTTAGTGGCCTGGCGAAAGTTTTCCCAGGCTATTCTTTTAAATTTATACTCGGATAATAGTGCTTCAGTTGACCGCTTATCACTTTCACTTCTTCACTCTGACCCTGACTGCGAGCGCGATCTAGCTTAGTCCACAAGGCCAGCCAGTTTGCCGGATCAATCATGATAGCCTGATCAATGATCTGGCCGGCCAACCATTTTCCTAGCTGATTGGCATTTTTCATGGCGGCGGTGAGCTTGCCTTCGTTGCGCACTGGAAGCTTATCTCTACTGGTTTTAGCCGTTGCTACTTTGGCGGCGGCGACTGGTTTAATTACTTTTTCCACCACCTCCGGTTTTGATGGTTTCATGGCCTCCAGTCGGGTGAGAAAATAACCTGATGCCGCTAGAACATCGGCATCAGTAGGTGCCAGAACAACGGCTTTGCCGATTTTTTGTTTGGCGCTCGACAAGTAGCTGATGTCCTGGCATTGGCTTGTATAGATGTATCCCCAGGTGGCCAGTACCCGGCCCTGCACGGTCTTATCAACGAGTTTCTCGGAGAGATAATAGGCCTGCAATAACTGAATATCCGCATCGGCGAACAGGGTTTGCGGCAATACTTTTTTGCCGTCCAGACCCTTTGAGCCTTCGTCAAGCGTGAGGCTGGCTCCGCTTATGGGTGCGAACAAATGTTCTGGTGTAAAGTTGCCACCACTTTTCTGACAGTACATTACGGCCAGTTCGGTACGCGCCAGGGCTTCAATTCCAGGTTGATCGTCATGGTGGGCGGAATCGGCCACAGCTGTTAGATCGCGGATGGCCTGACTGGCATTGCGTGATCGCAGCCACTCAACTTTTATGGCGTCGATTTTGTCAGTAAGGATATTTTGTGTTTTCTGTCTTGGAGTTTGCTCTAAAAATAGCCGTTGATTGCGATAATCAAAAGTGACTTTATAACGGCTCAGCAGCGGATTTCCGATGATCGCCAGGTCTTTCGAGCTGATGATGCCTCCTTCAACCACGCCTTCGCTAGGTGGAGGAGCAATAGAAAAAACAGGTTTTTCAATGCGGAATTTGTCTAGATCAAGGTAGTTGAATCTAGCCGATCCTGTCTCCACCAGCTTGCCGTCCAGCCCTTTGAGCATGCCTACTTTGTAGAGCGGCCCCCAGAGCAAGTTTTTCACTTTAGTTTCTGAAATATTATTGAAAGCAGCACCGGTATCAATTAAGAAAGTTACTTTTTGCTTGCCGTCGATATTGCCTTCCACAGCCAGACCTGACATACCCAGGCTGGGTCTGGTGTTTATAACCGTGGCGCCTTCAGGCACCGTCACTTGAGTAGGGTCGGCGAAACGCAATTTCTGATTTTCATAATCTACTGTTATTAGATAGCGTTTTAAAACATTGGCGCCAATCAGGCCGGCAGGTTTTTCGCCCGAGATATTGCCGAATGAATTTAAATCGGCCACGGCAAAGGGCACATTGTTGATTTCCAGTTCGCCTATAGACATAGATTTCATCAATATTGCGCCGGTTTTGATTGATCCGGATCCGGTGGTCATAGAAAGACCGCTGTTGTCACCAAGGGAGGTGGCACCGATTTTGCTGGCCACTGATTTATCGATGATGCACTGGGTGGCGCCGGTGTCCACAATAAATCGCAAATTATGACCGCCGTTGGCTTTAACTTGCACCATGATTTCATTGGCCGAATATTCAAATGGAACCGTGATTGGCCCCGCGGCCAGCCTGGCCGATGGCTTTTCCACAGGCATGGTGAAAATGTTGTCTTTAATCGATTCGTCGATAGAAACTTTGTCGACGACAGTTTCTGAAACTTTTTTGTCACCCGAATATTCGACTACTCTGAAGGGCTGCTGAGTGTTTTCCACCATGCGATAGTCCGAATATTGATAGCGTTTTTCAACTTTCACGCCTTGTTCAAGGTCCACTCCGGCATAGCTTGAGGCCGCCACAAGATGCGTCGCTTTATCAACGGCGAAGGTGGTAGGCTCGCCGTCTGAGGCCCAGACAAGCAAAGTATCACAGGCTTTTCCGTCTATGGTTGTAGAAGGTCCTATTTCCATGCGAGTATCGTTATCGTTGATTTTTTCCAGCAAGAGAAAACCATGAAGAATATCTTCTGCAATGCGTTTAGCTGTGATTGAATCTGACGGCAACACGATATCACCCTGCTGGGTCCAGCAGTAAGCGCCATCATATACAGTGGTAAGTGGTTGGCCCAAAAATGTGATCGTGATCTTTTGCTTTTCGCGTTTAATCAGCATGTCGCAATCAAAAGTATTGGCCACACCAGACAGTGACGAGGTTTGAATGATTTTTCCGTGGGCCCGGCAAGGCACATCGTTGAAATGTTTAAACGCTTCAAAACCGCCGAAGGCTTTGAGCATTTGATCGGCGAGGTGGCGGGCTTCTTTCGATTGCACCGCTTCGCCGTCGCGGGCGGCCAGTTTTTGGGAATTACTCGCATTCGTACTTGTATGTTGCTGACTAGCAAGTGCGGGTGCCGCCAAGTTGAACAATTGGCTCATCAGTAAACTGAGTGTGAGCGCTTTTCTGGCTGAAACCTGGCATGAGAACATTTTTGATTCCTGCTTTGTCCGGTGATTCGCTTGATATTCTATGAGTTAGTAATTATGGCAGCCTTGAGCCGAGACTGTAAAATACTCTTGCGGCGGCGAAAAATCAGTTCAATTAAGTGAGAAATGCAGTGGTAGACAATCTCGTAGGGCAGGCAACGGAGCTTGAAAGCCTTAACAGCAAACTTAACAACCGTCCTGCTGGCAAGCCTTTTGTCGCTGATACTCTCGCTCGGATGAAAGCCTGGCGCCTGGCAAATGGCGCTTCCTGGCTGGCCGAGAGGTCAGAGTCTGATGGTGATAAAAATTCGTTTTTGAGCGTTGCTTTCATTCCGACAATGGGCGCTCTACACGATGGACACATCGAACTGGTCAGACGTGCGCGGGCCGAGGCCGACCTGGTGGTAGTTTCCATTTTCGTTAACCCATTTCAATTTGCCCCTCACGAAGACTTCGACAAATACCCCCGTACTTTCAATAGCGATCTGGAGCTGCTTAACAGCGTGGGTGTCGATTGCATTTTTTGTCCCAGCGAAAAAGAGATCTATCCTCATGGTCGCCAGTCGATTGTTAGCGTCGTGCCGGCGAGCCCGCTCAATGACACTCTGGAAGGGGCATTCAGACCGACGTTTTTCAAAGGTGTAGCCACTGTGGTGACTAAACTTTTCAACCTGGTGCAGCCCCACATGTCGTTCTTTGGTGAAAAAGACTTTCAGCAATTGCTCGTTATTAAGGCCCTCGCCTGTGACCTTAACTTGCCGGTGGCAATAGTCGGCGTGCCCACGGTACGTGAACCCGATGGTCTGGCCATGAGTTCTCGCAATGCCTATCTTGATTCCACCAGCCGTGCCCTGGCGCCGGTTTTGCATCAGGCCTTGAGTTCGGTGGTGTCGGCATTTGAATCGAAGGTGCCCGCTGCTGCAGCTTTAGAAAAAGCGCAAGCACTAATTAAAGCAGAGTCAAAATTCGACCTGCAATATTTGTCTTTATGTCACGCTGAAACCCTTGAGCCACTGAGCGAATTTGCAAAACCATTCGTGGTTCTGCTGGCAGCCAAGCTGGGGGATGTGCGTTTGATTGATAATATTGTCGTGACTTAATTCAGCCCAATTTGGCCTTTAGTTCGGCCCATGTCTAAATTGCCGCCTATGATTTTTTACAACTTATAAGTTGTAAAACCATACAACCGATAAGTTGTAAAATTCCTTAGCCTTTTCAAACGACATACCGCCAGCTATCTCAAAACCAACAAGTTAATGCTCCCAGTTGCTCACTTTTAAGGGACCGAAGAAACCAGTGGAGCTGTTGCCACGCAAGCTTTCGTCTTTGTAGCTGAGCGAAAAATTAACGCGAGGAAGAGCTGCTACAGCCAGGTCTACTGCTGGATTGATAGGCTGACTGAAGTCAACGAAATCAGCGGTATCCACTGGGGTGAATCCTACTTTTTGCATTTCTTGCCACTCAGCTTGAAGGGCGCCTTTGAAGCGTACAGATGCCCTTTTGACTTCGGCTATATCAAATCGGTCAGCAAGAATGGACATTTCGGTTCTCCAGCAATACTTCCTCACGCCGGTATCTATACGGCCGTCCAAATTCCTGGACAGAACCCGCCGAAAAAACTTTGCGGAGCTAAAAATGCAGGCTCTCTTTGAGCTCTTTGCCGGTTCTGGCCAGTTGGCTGTTAGCCTCCTGAGAAGAATATTTACGGGTGACAGGGGAGCCGGCTTTGGCCTCGGCCATAAAATCACTGGCAAAGCGCCCTTCTTCTATATTGTTCAAAAGTTGCTCCAGCTTTTGAACCGCGGCTGCGTCGATAATGCTTGGACCGGCAATAACCGATCCGTATTTGGCGGTGTTAGAAATAGCATGACGCATGCCGTCCATGCCTTGAGTAAAGAGCAAATCGGCAATTAGCTTCACTTCTTTCAAGCAAGAGATATAGGCCAGCTCAGGCTGATAGCCGCGGGCCACCAAGGTATTGAAAGAAGCCTTAATGAGCTCGGGCATGCCGCCGCATAGCACAGCCTGCTCGCAAAAGAGGTCGGTGATCGTTTCTTCTCTAAAAGTAGTTTTGATTGCCCCGGCCCTGGTGCAGCCAATCGCTTTGGCGTAGGCCAGAGCCATACTGTGTGCGTTGCCTGAGACGTCTTGTTCTACAGCCACCAGAGCAGGCAATCCTCTGCCTTCTATGTAGAGCGAACGCACCTGCCTGCCCGGACCGGTGGGAGCAACCAGGACGATGTCGGCGGAAGCCGGAAATTTTGCTGTCTTATTGGTGACTGTAAATCCGTGGGCGAAGACGAATGTTTTTGCTTCTTTGCTTTCTTGCAGCGCTGGGTCGATTTCATTTTTAAAAACCTCAGTCACCACTTCGTCGGGAAGCATTATGGCCAATACGGAAGCCTTAACGGAGGCCGCTTTAACCGACATGACGGCAAAACCATCAGCCACAGCGTTACGAAATGCGTTGCCATTGTTACGAGCACCAACAATGACTTCGATACCACTATCTTTTAGATTAAGGGCATGAGCACGACCTTGATTGCCATAACCGATGATGGCCACCGCTTTGTTCTTAAGCAGGGCCAGATCGGCGTCCTGGTCATAATAAATTGTTGCCATTGCGTTTATTTGCTCACTTTTTGTCTTTAACATTAAACCGTAAGCTAATCCTTGACTTGCGATTTTTCCAACCTTAAACGGCCAGTTTACAGCCTCTGATTACAATTCAGGTTAAACCTTGCCGGCGGGTCTTGTCTTCTCTGCCTTTTGTACTAGACTGTTGCAGGCTGAAGAAAACAAATTCGGTTTACTAAGATCGATTGCAATTATTTTGCAAAAAGCATCGCGCGGAGGACAGTTACTCTGAGTATAGGGCAGACTGTTAACGGCTCAGCAGGCCAGTTGCAAGAGAGAACTCTTGAGCGGGTCGGCGAAAGCACTCAGCTAAATTTGTGCATCGTTGGCGATGGCGCAGAAGCCATTGCTCTTGCCGGTCTGGTATCAGCAAATGGCACCACCCAAGATGCCGGTATTTCTATTCGTTTGCTGGGTGGCGTCGCCGCGCCTCATATCGAACTTGCCAGCGGCAGTTTCAATTCGAGCATGGTCGGACAGAGCAATGCAGTGCCTGCCTCCGCTTCCTACCAACGTTTTACCTCGCCGGTTAACTTCGCTCGTTATTATCCTGATAGTGATATCAAATATAGTCTCAAAAGTCGTGAAGTCGAAGAGTGTTTGTATGGCGCAGACGCTGTAGTAATTTCCGGTCCGGCCACTGCCTATAGTGCCATTGCCAGGGCTCTGGCACCATCACTTGCCTGTGGTACAGCTATTGCTCTGGTGGGCGCTCCTATGCTTGGCGCCCTGCAATTCGGTATGGAATTAAAAGAGGCGGCGCCCGATTCGCTCGCCAATATTGTCGAGCTCGATTGGTTGTTCAATCACGCTCAATCGTCACCAGATGGAGTGGCAGTGTTAGGCCTGCGCCGAAGGGTCAATCTTTCCGGTCGCAGTCGCAATGAAATAAGACGGGCACTGCCTCTGGCTTGTGTTGTTTCGCCAGGTTTGCTGCCGGCATCCAATATGCTTGAGCGTGGCTTTCTCGACGCTGAATCAGTAGTGCGTCCGGTCTTTGCTTTGAGTGCATTGTTGGGTGGAAAAATTGAGGCTCTGGGGGATCTCTCCAGTCTTTTGAACCGCTCCAATCTGGCCATGCTGGCTGAGCTCGAACAGGAAATTTCACGTGTTTCTTTTTCGTACAAATGTGCCCTGGCTGATTTTGGTCGCGCTTTGCGTGAAGAATCCTATTGCCAGGTCAATTTTGAGCCCAGCAGCAATGATCACGGTGGCGACGATCTTGAATCAGGTTACGAAGCTACTCTGGCCGAAGCGTTGATTGGTATTTCAGGCGAATGGTTCAAAGGGCTTAACTGGTCTCATCGCATGGTGCAGGAATTGCTCAGCCGTTATGTCTCAGACCACCTTGTGCTGATGTCTGATCTGGCACATCTGGCTAAAGTACCTACTCCTGTCCTCGATGGAGTAATTAGCATTTCTTCCGCGCTGGTTGGTTTCGACTTGCGTAACAAAGCGCGCAGCTTGTCACACCTGCGTCTTAACCACTACTCACAAAGTGAATTGCTCGAGCTAGTTAACAGCTAGCGATAACTGTAGGACGAGAACTGCATCACCTCTCTATTGGCAACTCTGCCTCTTTTTTTTAGTGTTTTGCTGTAGAGCTTTGCGGCACATCGGCTTACGGTTAGCGGAGCGCGGATCTCCTGACAACCGTCATAAGGTCTCCTGATTCCCTAAAAGAATTATGGAGATCACATGAATACTTGATGTCATGACTATTGCTAGATCATAAGCGTTTTACTTAATCTGAAGTTCTATTACTTCCACCTTCTCGCACCAGAGCTATTAAATTTATCGATTCATCACGGCACCATCATCAAACTCTCTTTGCCTTCCACACCGGTGGAAATAGAGAAAGCCCTGCATTTTGCAATTGCCAAATCGCACCGCTAACGCCAGAATCTTGGTTTAAGTTCGAAGGCTGAAGTTACTTCTCAAAATGCTCAAGTTCGGTACTCACGCACATCGCTGAGGGCCGGCTTCTGTGTGTCTTTTAAAAAACAAAAAACCGAGAGGCAAACATGTCCGTGTTCAAATTTATCAAACTACCAAATCAACTTGGAGTAACCCGGATTTCGCAGGTCACTGACGAAGAGATCTGGAATTACCTGGTTACTCCCACTGTCAAGGGTTTGCTCGGTCGCCTCCTCAGCGCTGGAGCCCCACGTGTCCTAGACACAGTTGCTGGGCTTTTTCCTGGAGACGAAGTGTCAAACCTTAACGGTCACATGCTGGCAGACGCAAACGGCAAGCTTTCCAAAGAATTCGTTCGCTTCCCATACACGCACACGATTTACCGCACAGCCAACGGCCACATGGTGATCAAGCGCGACGGCGTCAAATTCGAAGTTTTCTGCTGGTATGGCGATGTCTTCGCGCGTAAGGGTGAACTCATTTTCAAGGCCGCCTTGCGCGACCGACTCTATGACGGCACCAAACGCGCCAACGATTGCGCTTTGCTCGAGTATTGCTACGACGATGCCAAATACCATCAGCGTATCAGTACCACCCTCTCGTCGGTGGAGCTTTCCATCTACGGGTACATGCCGGGTTCGCGCATCGTCGATGCCACCGGCGACAAGGTCTACGAACAGTTCGTCTCTAACCCGTTTCACTTCCTTGACCGGCCCGACACCTTCATTGCCCTGTTCCAGCGTGCTCTTGCGAGCAAGCGCGGTCCAGGCCAGTACTCCGCTTCCATCTCGGATGTGGCGAAGTATACGTTGGTTGGTTTCGAGAAGCTGGCGACGAAGTACGGTTACGACCTGCTTGAAATGGCATCCAGTCACTATCATGTGGCCAAATGGGCTCAGTCGGGTGGTTTCAGCTACGCTGACCAGAGCCAGGCCGACATGGTGACTAAGCTGCAAGCAGGTCTGGAAGCCATTCGTGCTGCCGGCACACCGCTCACTCGCTCACAACAGTCGTGGATTTGCGTTCTGCAAAGCCTGCGTCCTGCTGCGCTGATTCCCAAGATATTCCTCATGGGAGACGGCGCTGACGAGTCGGCACTCCTGCGCTGGCCGCAAAACAACGTCGACGACGAATGCCTCTGGCAGTTCAAGCCGCTTTCGGCTCGGGCTCAAGGTTTCGTTCCGGCGGTGAAATTTGCCAGAGACGGCAGTTAAGTCATCTTCTTTAGCTTCAAAAGCACGGAAAACCAAGAGAGAACCACGGTTCGCCCGTGAAACTCTCTGCTGGCTTCCCTATCAAACAACTAATGTGGGAAACCAATCACATGCACAAATTCAAACCAATCGACGTAGCCGACATGCTCGGAATGACGTCTCTTTGTACTATTACTCCGGCGCTAATCTGGGAGAAACTCCTCACGCCGCAGGTCAAAGCTCTGCTCGGCGACATCGAGTATGGCCGTTACGCCGTGCGTGAAAACACCGACGGTGACTTCCCCGGCGACGAGGTCACCAACCTCAATCAGCACCTGATCTACGGCACCGACCTCGATCGTGTTCGCCTGCCGTATCTCAACTGCTTCTTCAAAACCACATATGGTGCCTACGTCGTCAAATACGAAGGCCTCAAGTGGAAAGCCTACGGATGGGTCGGGCACCTGCCATCTGGTCCGCAGCTGATTTTCAAGGCCGCTCTGCGCGACCGACGTTATGACGGCACGCGCCGCGCTAACGACAACTCGCTCATCGATTTCGCCGGCTGTTATGACGACCCCGTCAATTCGCCGCTGAAGATCGACAACATGCCAGAAGACAGCAAGTTCGCCGAAGCTTCGGTCTACGGATTCATGCCCGGCTCGCGTCTCGTGGATGCCACCGGCGACAGTGAGTACGATCGCTTTGTCGAGAATCCTTTCCGCTTCATCAACCAGCCGGAAGTCTTCCTCAAGCATTTCAAGATGGCCTGGCAGTCGTCGCGCGCACCGGGACAGAATGGCAACCCCATTCCTGACGTCTCGCGCGGCATCATTCCGGTGATGGACACGCTCTGCTTGAAGGCCGGTTACGACTACGTCGAGAACGCCAGCAGCCATTACCATGTGGCCAAGTGGACCGAGTCTCAGGGCTATAAGTACGCCACTCCGGCCCTGGCACAGCTGATGAACGAGTTTGCTGCAGGCTTGAAGAAAGTCAAAGCCAGTGGCATCAAACTCACCCGTCAGCAAGAGTCTTGGGTGGTGGTGGTGCAGTCTTTGCCCAAGGAGCACATTCCCTCAGGGCTGGATCTTGGTGGTCCGATATGGCCTCAAGACAACATCGGCGCCGTCAACATGTGGATGTACAAGCCCCTGTCGAAGCGCGCCGTCGCCCTTGAATTGCG
>JADYXQ010000099.1 GCA_021772135.1 Candidatus Obscuribacter sp. | reverse complement strand
TCCTGATTTAGGTGCGGCGGCTCGTTACAGCCAGCTCACTCAAATCAGGAAACCACCATCGCACTTGAACTACAACCACGTCTTAGCTGGGACGGACACCCAACAGTCATGAATTACATCGATGTGTTTCAAGCTACTCAGGTAATGACTGTATTGAGCCCATTTTCCGCAGGTGGACGTCGCGAGATTATTGCTCAGAAAAAAATCTATGGATTCGATACCGGTTTCGTAGCCTTTTGCCGGGGCTGGAATGAATTGCGCTCGGAAGATTGCGGCACCCTCTGGGAGCACCTTGTGCTGGAAGCTTTGCAGAGCTTTGTCGATGAATCCAAACTGCATTATTGGCGCGACCAACAACACAGAGAAGTCGATTTTATCGTACCGGCTGGTCGAGATGCCGTAGATGCGATTGAATGCAAATGGAGTGTTGCTGTCTTTGATACAAAGGGCTTGAGAGCTTTCAGAGAGAATTATCCGAACGGTCGTAATTTCTTAGTGACTGCGCACCACATACGCTGGCACTCGTAATTCACAAAAATCAGACTTTAATGCCCGCTCGATAAAGTTCATCGACAATAGCAGTCCTTTGATATGCTGGCCGTTGCGACCGATATCATTTTCAGGATTGACAACGATGCCGCCGTAACTTCCATCTTTCAAGACCTTCTCAAACACATCTTTCCCGGACATCATTTCGACAGTACACTCGTCATCGAAGTACTGCGTGTCGTCGAAAGTGGCGACTGATACAACGTGTTCCTTGCGCCAAAGCCCCTTGTTGTACATTGCCACTCGAAATTTGTACTTCAGCAGTTTTGCGGTCTCTATCGGACCGTCTACCATGAGAGCGTCCTCAATTTCCACCGCGTCTGCCAGACCGCGTAAGTTGTTGAAGTGGTCTGCGTAGAGCTCGCGAAGCGGTTCTTCCGGGCCGCGTTGAACCAGCAAACCACTTATTTTGGCTGGCAGCGATCGAGCCAGAGTACGTCCGTCAAGTTCAGCGCAAGGTCTATTCGGCTTTTCTTGATAGATGTGCAACAGTTGTCCACCCTGTCCTTCTCTGACCGTGCGCCGCCCATCTTTCTTTGATACGCGTGCAATTAGAGCCTGATGCTCACCCTTGCGAACATTCAAGATCTCGAACTCGGCATCGTTCTTTAGTGGCACGTACCATGCATCACGTTCCACGATGCAGCGCAACTCGTAGGGACCGGCATTGTCTGCAAGTTCGCCATTCGTGGCGTCAAAAATGAACTGTTGATGTTTCTTCTCCTGCGCTTTTTTCTCAGCAAGCGCAGGACTCATAATTTCAGCGATTTCGTCAGCGCTGAGATTTTGCTTTCCAAGCTCGAACTTATGGTCAGTCATGACAATCCTTTAAAAACCGATTCATTATCAAACATTTTACTTGTGGGCCTTGAGAATGTTCACGACTTCGCCGTCTTCAGGAAAGCGACCGAGTAAAATTTTCGAGAAGATGCGCTCTTCGCCCAAATCGACCTCGAACACACCGCCGGTAGTGCGGTACAACTCAGTTCTAATACCAATTTCGCTACCGATCTCGTCTGCCAGTGCCGATGCCCGCTCTTCGTAGCCGCAACCGCCGCAGTAAGTAATAGTAATGTATCGACTCTCGCGCTCGACCAGAGCACTGATTTCGCCATTGATTTGCTCTTTCAACTCATGCCAAGACTTATTACTCACAGACAGCCTACTCCCACAGCGTCAATCGTATCGTGTGCATTAGAAGCACCAATATAGCGAATCTTGATCAGTGGGCGACCGACATGATCCAGACCTGTAGTTGCCGTTGAAGTGGTAGATACAAAAATCAATCATTGCTCCTTAAAAAGGTGACGATTATATCAGAGGTGAAATTCTTCTGTTGGAAGGTTCGCAGACCAGCACCTCTGAACCCACGAAAGCGATCTTTGAATGGATGTTCCTGGCGCTGCCCCATCCTCTCTTTGCCTTCGGTTTTCAACATTTGGATGTGGCAAAAGAGCAGAATGCAGCTCAATCTGCTGAAGCCCGTGCGGCTAGCGATCACCAGGCGTCGGCTAAAGACGCAGCTTCCGGCAAAATTTTGAGCCGAAATAATCTAATCATAAGTCAGTAAGAAATTTCTTCTAGATCTGTTCTTGTAGCGCAGGCCACACCGACGTAAACCAACCCCAAAAGTCGATGAACCTGGCCAAGAATCAAATTACTAGAGGTACACAATCATGGCAAGAGTAAATAACTTAGCAGAAGCAGACGGTCAAGATAAAATTGCTGTCAAAGGCAATGAAAACCAGTCGAAGAACTCAGAAAAATTTGGCAACATTGCCGTAGACGCATGGAAAGACATGGAGAAAGACTTCAAATGCCGCAAAGGCATGAATCTGAAAGACTCTGAAGCTAGCCATGCCGATAAAAGCGACATCAGCTCGCTGACATTTGACGACCCCTATAAAACTGGTAAGAATGACAAATCATCTGCCTTGCAAGACAAGAAAATGATGGGTGATGAAGACTTTACTCGTCAGAAGAAGAAGGAAGCAGCTCTTGAAGATGCCCTTGACCCAAGCTCCTATCTCCACAGACGCTAGTCTCAGCCGCCTTTCCACACTGCAAAAAAGCCGAGCTAGCAAATTGTGTATGCGAGTCGTCAGCTATCGGCCAGCCTGCGCCACTCCTGCAACTGTTCGATCGTCAAGTGAGAGTATTTAAGAAACTGCGCTAGAACATCCACATCTACAGCGCTGATAACTGTGTCTGCACCGGGCTCGTCGTCGGCTAAATTGCAAATGGTTTCAAAATATTTTTCCAAGACTTTGAGCATGAGCAGCTCTTCGTCGGAGAAATTGAATGGCATGGTGTCGGCTCGCTTGATTTCGCGAAGTGAGACACCGTCGCCATTCATATCAATTTTTCCGAAATTTTTTATGAGCAGGTCAGCCAGCTGCTCGCCACCCATAACCGTTGGCTTCTGGTCTGTTCCCTCGCTATTGAGAAAATCGCCGAAGAGATCTTTGTAGGCGCTAGCTGCCATGCGTCTTCTTTTTTCTGGCATTTCACTCATATGCTAATGATAGTACATTGTTTCCAATTCTCCATCCCGGCGACAATGGCCTAAAATATGCTGATGACTGAGCAAAACTGACAAAATCAAAATTGAACAATGGTAAGAGTTTGTTCAAATCAACTAAGATTTCAATGTGGGTTCGAAATCTTTTGTCTTTGATAGTGAGGACGGCTAAATGTCTGGTCTACCGATACTGGTTATTGGCGCTTCCGGTTACGTAGGCAGCCGCCTGGTGCCGCAGTTGCTGCACGCTGGCTTTAAGGTCAGAGCCTGTGGCCGTTCTCTGGCTAAGCTGGAAAGTAAAGTTTGGTCGCAGCACCCCAATGTCGAGTTGGTAGAAGTTGATATTCTCAAGCCGAAGTCATTGAGCGCGGCGGTTTCTGGTTGTGAAGCCGTCTATTATTTTGTGCACTCGATGAATCAGAATACAAGCGATTTTGCCAAAAAAGATCGGCAGGCTGCACTGAATATGGTATCGGCTGCCAGTGCTGCCGGATTACATCAAATTATCTATTTAGGCGGCTTGGGGGAAGATAATGGGCGGCTCAGTAAGCATTTGAAGTCTAGAGCGGAAGTTGCCACCATTCTTCAATCGGGCTCAACTCCGGTGACTGTTTTGCGTGCCGCCATGATTATCGGCTCAGGCAGCGTTTCCTTTGAAATGCTTCGCTATTTGGTGGAAAGATTGCCGGTGATGGTTACACCGGAATCGGTGGATACTGAGAATCAACCGATTGCCATTGAAAATGTCCTTACATATTTGATTGGATGTTTGGCTAATGAAAAAACTTACGGAAAAATTTTTGATATTGGCGGCAGCAAAATTCTTACTTACAGAGAATTGATCATGACCTATGCCAGGGCAGCCAACATCCTTCAACCGACAATTATCTCAACGCCTTATCTTTCTGCCCAGGTCAGTGCGTTATTGATGCGCTTCGCCACGCCCATTCCTGGATACTTAGCCGGACCTTTAGCAGAAGGAATGAGCTGCGGAGTAGTCTGCGAGGAAAATCAGATTAGAAATTTGATTCCCCAAAACTTGCTCGACATTCGTGAGGCTATTGGAAAAGCTCTGGAGACGAGGCAGTATCATGATCTTGACAGTCATTTTAGCGATTCTGATATGATTCGACATCCCGAATGGGTATCTGCTGATGAACCGGATTGGGTGGGAGGCACTGTATATAGTGAATGTTATCGCATCGAGGTGCAGGGATCACTCAGTCAGGCTTGGAAACCCGTAGTGCGACTGGGCGGAACCACAGGTTACTATTTTGGCGATCAGCTATGGCAGATCCGCGGCGTTCTAGACAAGCTTCTTGGTGGTGTGGGTATGCGTAAGGGCCGTCGTCATCCAACGGAGCTTGCAGTGGGAGATGCACTTGATTTTTGGCGAGTTTTGCTGGTTGAGCCGGAGCAGAGGCTAGTGCTTTTAGCGGAGATGAAATTACCAGGAGAGGCGGTTCTGGAGTTCAGGGTGAATCGCTTGGAAAATCAGAAAACTGAAATTGTGCAGATACTAAGATTTCTTCCCAGCGGAATTGTAGGTATGAGTTACTGGCATGCTTCCGCTCAATTGCACGGTCAACTCTTTGTCGGCATGCTTGAGGGTATTGCCGCTGCAAGCGGCTGCAAGATATTGACCGGTCCTGTAAAGGTGGAAACACCCACTCCAGTGCTTTCTAACTCTAAGGTCTAAGTATCTTTTACGAGATGGAAAATCTTTGGACCTAGACATAACCTCTTCATAATTAACTGACTACGCGGTAGTCAAGCGAAGCGCTTTGCGTCTACTAGGCTTAAAATACAGCCATAGATAGACATTCAAGGTATAAGCTGTGCTCAATCGCATAAATGTCCGGAACGCTGCGCTCTCTGCTTTGCTCGCCCTGACTTTTGCTGGTTCAGTCTCACCCGTCGTAGCTGAAGATTCTGGCACAACAACCATTTTGAATGCTTCAGACGACTTAGGCTCTAAGCAGCTTCGTCTTCCGAAGTCTACTTCTGCTCCAGCGAAGGCTCCGTGCTTATCCTGGCTCCCTGCCGACGGAATTCAGCCTAAAGTCGCTGTTTTATGTCTTCATGGCTTCAGTTTGCATAAAGGCTGTTATGAAGCGCTGGGCAAAGTGCTAGCGAAAAATGGAATAGCAGCCTACGCCATGGACTTGCGTGGTTTTGGCGAGCGAAAAATTGCCGATGACCGCAATGGGCTAGATTTCGACGGTGACATATTAGACGTCAAAGCGATGCTCGAGCAAATTCACAAAAATCATCCGGATATACGTGTAGTGATATTGGGTGAATCGATGGGAGGAGCAATCGCGCTGCGCGTAACCGCCTTTTATCCTGAGCTTATCGACGGGCTTATTTGTTCAGTGCCGGCGCACGACCGTTTTGCGATGAGTGATGAAGAAAAGAAAGTCGTGGAGAAGTGTGCGCTTCAAACTGTAGTTGGTGCCTACAGTAAACCGATGACCGATGTCGCGATGGCTGCGGTGCAAAAAATCACAAACAATCCTGAATTACAAAACGAATGGAAATCAGACTCGCTGATGCGTATTAACTTCTCGCCAAAAGATTTCGTTCAACTTGATGGATTTTTGGCGCACAATCTGGAAGCGGCTCCGAGGGTAAAGACAACGCCAGTGCTTTTCATTCAAGGTACAAACGATAAGCTGATTCGTCCTGCTGGCACATGGAAGCTCTTCGAGCGTCTCGCAACGCCTAATCGACAGATGGTTTTGAGCAAAAATTCTGAGCATTTGATTTTCGAAAAGGGACAATTTAATACTGACGATTTAAATTTCGTAGTGTCATGGATTGATAGAAACGTTGCCACTCTTGATTGCGAAATCGCAAAATCTAGAGAACAATTGCCTGTAGTGGCTTCAATGGAACAATTCAGCTCTAAAGACTCTAGTATCACATCTGGTGCCCTTGCTGCGAACACCTCGGCAGATACAATTGCATCGGCTATAACACCTTCTGTGCTCCCGCCAGCGCCGGCACCATCCAAATTTCAAAATAGTCTTCCAACTAATAGTCACAATAAAATCAGTTACTGGATCGAACTATATAGAGGCGGAAAAGTCTTTCGCTGTAATAACAAAATGGCATTTAAAACTGGTGATGCAATTCGCTTCCACTTAATTCCAGAACGTGACGGCTACGCTTATCTGGTGATGAAAGCGAGCACGACTGGAAAAAGTGATGTTTTATTCCCGAAAAAAGAATACGGTACTCACAACTTTTTGAAACAAGGTCAGGATTATGCTATTCCATCTACCGGTTGGATGGCTTTCGATAAAAACGCTGGGACAGAGCAGCTTGGTCTAGTTTTTAATCAAGAGAAAATTGCTGTAACGCCAGAAATGCTTCGGAACAATGAAATGACGGCTTTTGTTTCTCCGTCTCTGCAAGGCTCAAAAGATTTGTGCCCGACACGTATGAAATTGTCGTGGGATGATCCGATGCCAGTCATGCTACCTGAAGATTTTTCGCCAATTTCTCAAATTGCCAGCTCTCGCGATAGCAGCCTGGTACGACTGACTTCCGCTGGTGGAGGAATGGTATCGGCAAACATACAGCTCATGCATGGTAAGTAATTGAGGTCGTGTTGAACATTTTTTCTTTGCGGATTCAGCGATTTGGTTTTTCTGCTTTGGCGGTGACCATAACTCTTTGTTGTCCGGCCTGGTGTCAATCAGTAAGTGAAACAACGCCTTCAAAGGTGCCTGGTGTCGAATTCACTAAGATCCAGGATCTCAATCCGACTGTGCGTGGAACAAACCGACCAATTAAGCAAAAATGGGCAGTGGTCATTGGCACTTCAAAGTTTAAGGAAGGTCGCCTCATTTCAGCCAATGAAGGAGAAATGGCGCAGTCAGCCAAAGAATTTTACCAATATCTGGTAGATCCGCATGGTGGGCGCTTTGACGCATCACATGTTAAATTGCTGCTTGACGCAGATACTCCAAAACAAAGCATTATGACCGCGCTTGGTCCGAGCTTTTTAGGCAATGCCGTTGGTCCGGATGATCTTGTCGTTGTGTTTGTTGCGACAAGTAGTTTTCCAACAACCGACGGCAATATTTATCTATGCTCGTACGACTGTGCGCTCGATAACATTTACGGAACTTGCTTTTCGATGCAATCATTGATGAGCACTCTAAAGCAGCACGTACAGTCCGACCGTATTCTTCTAGTCTTGCAAGCTGCCTACTCTGGTGCGGCAGACCTTACATCTGGTGCAAAATCACTGATGCCGATTAAAAGTCAATATAATTTGGACCTCGATAAAGTTCTTCTTGGAAATGGCTTTATCATTTTGTCGTCAAGTCAATCGAACGAAATTACTCAAAACAGTGTGTTTTCTAGAAATCTCATCAGTGCTCTCCGTCAGGAAGATGGACTAATTTCTCTTAACAGAGCATTCGCAATCGCAAAACAAAAAACCGAATCAGAAACCTCCTCTAAAGATTCCAGAAAACGGCAAGTTCCTGGTATTAAATCAGCATGGACTGGAGCAGAGCTTGTTGTTGGTGTACCTCCTGTAGAGCATGTCTCTAACCTACCTGCTTCCGTCACTTCTTTCCTTTCGGCGGAAGGAGCTTACTTAAAAGGTAGCAAGTTTGTCGCGGAAGGAAAATTGGATGAGGCGCTGGAGCAATACAAACTAGCTATTAGCGCAGATCCCAAATACGCTGACGCGCTTGCAGATTGTGGCGCCGCATTGGCGATTAAAGGCGATTGGAAAGCTGCATCAGAAATGCAGAAAAAGGCAATCGAAGCAAATCCGAATGATGCACTCTTTCGCCTTAACTACGCTCGAATCTTAGACAAGCTGGGTGATGCGGAAAACAGCTTGCTAGAGCTCAATACAGCATACAGACTCAATCCAAAAGACACGTCAGTATTGATGGCTCTTTCTAAAAAAACGCTCGCTACCGGTCAGGCAAAAGAGTCTGTGCGCTATTTAGAAGAAGCTGTCGACTTGTATCCGAAGCGCTCAGATTTGCGCGAGCGACTCAGCTACGGCCTTATGAAGAGTGGAGACGTAGACCAATCGACGGCTCAAGCTAAAGAAGCTGTGCGCCTCGACCCCAAATCAGCTTCTGCGAATACGACTTTGGGCTCGGTGTTACTGGCGCAGGGCTATATTGTCCCTGCAACAAACGCGTACAAAGAAGCTGCCAAACTTGCTCCCGATGATGCCACCATTCACTGGCTCTTAGCCAGTTCTATGGAAAAGAGTGGTGACAGCGAAGGAGCTATTGCGGAGTTGGAAACCTGCATCAAATTGTGCAGTAGCTCTGATCCGCTTGTTTTAAAAGCAAGACAGCATCTTGAAGTACTGAAGACGCGATAATTCTTTCATCCGGCTTTTTTGAGTTCCTACACAAACCTTAGCTGTATCTTCTTCAAATAACGCTACAGACCAGCAAAATTTCGCCGCTCAGGTTAAGCAGACCGAGCAAAAAAGTGTTGGTTACGATGTGAAGCTGCACTTAAAAGCGACAGCCGACAGTCCGTACCTTTATCCAGAACTCGAAATCGAATAGCATCTGTTGGTAAGCACCCCTAGTGAAGGGTCTATCTCGTCATTCCTTGCACTGCGGCTAGCTCCAGACTGCCGTCTTCGCTATGGCGAATCGGCAGAAATTCTTCCTCAATGGGATCGTAAATAAATACGTCTCCGGACTCAATATCGTAGACCCAGCCGTGCAGCTCGATTTCGCGCTTCATAATCTTGCGAGCAACACACGTTGTCAGCGGCGGTTGAAAACCGCAACAAAATGGGTGGCAAACAATATATCTTCACCCTCGTAGAAGCCCGCCGTACGCC
>JADYXQ010000098.1 GCA_021772135.1 Candidatus Obscuribacter sp. | reverse complement strand
CCCGGAAGATCATGGCGGATAAAACCTGCCCACTCTTCTCAGATCGCTACACTAAACTCTCAACCAAATCCGTCTCACTTCATGTTGGCACAGAGGGAAGTCTGCGCCATTTAACTAAGCTGTTCTCGACTGGTTGAAGTCAAGCATCAAACCAGGCAAGTCTTTCCGTGTTTTTAGATGCTCAAGAATGGCTTCGACTACTCCATTTAAACCACTTTCTAATGTTAATCTGAGTTCTAGTGCTGCTTCTTCACTCCATTTACCATTTTTTGCCCTACCAAATATTTCAAGAAGGAAGCCAGATGGGTAATACCGAACAGTGGCTAAAATAGATTTTCGTTCAAGTTCGTCCCAGGTTGAGAGCCCGGAATACTTTAGTCCGGCAGGTTTTTTGAAAGCTGGAAAGCCATCAGCATCAGGCTCTAACTCTGCGGAAGCTGGATTAGGCGCAGCAGGGTTACCGATAGCAATTGCCTTTTCTAATGCAGCAATAAACTCAGATCGATTGCGATAATCGAACACTGCAACCGGTTCAATATCCACTCGTAAGCGGCTCTCAGTAATAGCCTCGGTCGGTAGAATCGCCCGATCTGCCATCAAATACAACCCTAGCCCACACGTTAGTTTTTCTCTCATTTGACTATTGTAACCTTCAGCTTGATAGGTGCTTTACCCATAGGCAGGTTCTCATTGTAATCCTGTACTGCCTTGCCAACTTTTTCAAAAACAGCTTTTTGTTCAGCGGTCATGGAACCATCACTAATACCAATGTGCAAAATTTTGCTCTGTATGTCGTCTTCCCCAAATCTAGGACCAGATCTTTTAGTGGGTTGACCCTTGTATATTTCTAGCTTATGAAGGTAATCGGTAAGCTTGCTTTCAAGCCTCTGTGGCTCATCATATGTGGTTGCAGTTAGATCGATAGACTTTTGACTTTCAACAATTCCGTCTCGGTAAGCAAGACGGTCAATTGTCTTTGTACCTACTGGTAAATTTTCTCCAAGACCAACATGAACGTCATTTCCCCGAGGAAATGGAGCCTGATCCCAAACTTTATCTTGCCCAAGTCTTGCCGCGCCAAGTTCAATTCCAGACTCTTTACTGAAGCCTAAAGCCTTGCCTGTTGCATCCACGCCTTTACTAACCAGCCTTCCTGAATTGCCCAAATCATCAGCCTTTGACATTAACACGTTGGCATCGTTTTTGAAGCGATCTCGCGGTATTGGCATCAGGCGCCCGTCAGGCGTAACGTCCATAGGCTGGGGCAATAACTCGTCAGTCAAGCGAGAAATAAGCTTCCCTGCCTTGTCTCTGACGCCTGGCGCCATTGCACTAACCTCGGTTCCGAGCGCTTCCAGGGCTTCGGTAATCTTGACGCTCTTGGCTAACTTGTCGGCGCCAAAACCAACGGCTAGCCCGCCAAGGTTCTCTACTGCCAGCTTTGTGGTCAGCCTAGTTTTCTCTTCTGGGGTCATTGCCTCCCAGCGGCTGTTCATTTGCTGTCCCAACCAAGCTACATCTCTCAATGCTTTGCTGTAGTCGCCTACGTTAGTAGCGGCTCCTACACTCTCTAAGTAGCCTTCTGCTGCGCTGAAAACGCGAATACCACCGACCATAAGCTTGCCGAGCGATTCACCGGCTTTGCCTGCTGTTTCTAATGCTGCCGGGCTATTTTCCATAACATCGCGGCTGAATTGTGCTACGGCAATTATTGCCTTGCCCAGACTTTCAGCTCCCTGAGCTAGTCCTAGAACGCCATCACCTAATCCCGTAATTGCTCCAACGCCTATTCTAAATTGCTGGTGCGCCATTTCTCCGCTGTATGCCTTGATTCCAGCGCCTAATACCTGCGCTTGCTGATCGAGCGGTAGCGATCCGATTTTGGCTAGCAGGCTTTGCTCTGTGACTTCCGGTGGCTTTCCTGATTGGTACTGCAAACCAGCTTCAATAACTTTGTGTTCTGTTTGTGGCTTGTAGTCCCATCCTGTGGCTTGGATAGAACGGCTATCTGTGTCTGCTAACTCTTGCGGCTTGCTAGCGACCTGGCTCTTATTCTTGACTTCGGCGAACATTTGCCGGGCGGCAATTACTACTTCTTTTCCGGTGGGCTTTCTTTCTATTAGCTCCAAACTGGCGTCTTGACCGCTGCTTTCTGCATGTGCGAGTTTTTCAGCTTGTGTTTTGGTTGCCCAGTTTTGTACTGAGCCGTCGCTCAAATTTGGATTTGCCGCGTTTACCGCCTCTACGTGACCGGCGGTGGCGTTTCTGACTTGCAGACCTTCTGCCTGTAGCAAGAGCTGGTTTTCTGGCTCTAGGGAGCTGGCACGGTCGCTCTGGTCGGCTTTTAATTCTGCCATCGTCGCTATTCCCATGCCCCTGAGCCCAACAGATCCCATTATTCCCTTTTGGGTCTGTTTGTAGTCGCCGGCGATTGCGCTTGTGTGTCCACCGTACAGGCTCTCGACGTTTTCAAATGAGAAGGCTTGCCCGAACATTTTCTGCTCTCTTGAGCTTGTCGACCCAGCCAGCTTCAGGCTCTCCCAGAATGCTGCCATGTCTTGTTGACTGGGGAGCACGTTCTTAGTATCGACGGCTGCTAGCATCGATCTGGCTTCTGAGTTTTCGTGCAGTTCGCTTGGCATAGAACCTTACTGGGTGGGTACTTCTAGTTCAGTTCTACTCTTGCCAGTTGGCAAAGTTCTGGCACGGCTCATTAAAGACGTGCAGTGCGCGGCTGCGATGGGTGGGATGGGGGGTGACAGCCGCAGGCGTCTACTTTTTTTTCAGTTCTTAAGTCGCCACAGAAATAGCTAGCTCTTGCCGAACTAGCTATTTCTGGCGTTAATTCTAGCTCTTAGTCTGTGATTCCGGTCATACTGTAGTAGCTGCCGTTCAGCTCAATTAGCCTGCCTTCGTCTAATTCGCTGTCCGCGTATTCGTTGCAACCCATCTTAAAGGCAACTGTGTCAACCGATTCCAGTACCATCGCCGGGCTGTATTCTAATTCACCGAATTTAATAGGCTCATAAATCTCGTCAAGTAAATCGCGGTAAAGTTCGGCGGTGTCTACTTCTTCGCCTTCTTCTTTGACCATGTGTTCAACGATCCAATCGGTGCCCCACTCAACTCCAACCCCTTCAAGTTCGCGCATAAGGTCGTCGCTGACGCATTTTGGGCATTTGTATTCGCCGTCCTCGTTGGCTTCTACTCGTTTGTAATCGCTGTAGCAGAATGGGTGAGACTCTTCGTAAGCTCGCTCTGTTAGCTGTTCTTTGATGTTGTCGGTTGCTTCGATCATTTGTTTGTCCCTCGTATAAAGAGGGTGCCGCCCGGACACCCCATGCAGGACATGCGGTATTGCAGCGAGCCATGGGTCCTAAAGTCATGCCTGCCCACAGGGCACCCGAAGGGCTTGGGTGTTGACTTTGGGTGGTCGCAGCTACGCTTTTGTGCGTGCATGGGAAGGGAGGGCGAAGCCTACAACTAAAAGTTTAGAGGGAAGTTCGACGGAAATTAAATGGCACCACGAGCAGTGCCTTAATTAGTAAGTTGAGACACTCGAGCTAGCTCGAGGTCGGCGGCTGATAAAGGTTGAGGGCTTATGAAAAGAGCCGAGATGGGGCGGTGTTCCAGTACCCCAAAATTGTTTTTGTTGTTTTTCGGCGGAAGGCGAAATAAACCGAGGTCTGAAGACTAAGGCACAGATGGCATTCCCAGCCAAGACCAAAGGCAATGAAACATAATAGCTTATTATCAGTCACACGATAATTTTGGTGCCCTGGTGCCGATGGTGATTTCGCGAAACGCTTTTGCTTTTTAGTGTCAGCAAAACTGATACCAGCCATCATCATCGCGAAATGAACTTTGTCAATTTCCAGACTGGCACCCTTCTTGTTTTCAAGCCAGCGCGAAATATCAAAAGTGCCCTGTTCAAGCCGCTTGTAATACATGACATATCCGTCTTTGTCCCACTGTAGAATTTTCATTTTCCGCCGGCAACGACTAAAGAAAACAAAATAGTGGCCAGAAAAACTATCCTGCTTTAAAACATCGGCGACTGTGTAGGACAGCCGATCAAAGCTGCAGCGCATATCCACAGACTCTGTATAAACGAAAATTTTGGCGTTGCCCAGTGCTAGCATCCGGATTCCTTTAATTCGCGCAGTAATGAAACCAGTTCCGTAAAGCTAAAATCAGCCACCAGCGACAACCTAAAACCGCCAGGTGTATAGAGCTCGTTCAGCTGCAAGGAAGGCAGTGCTGACTCAATTGCGTGCGCATGAACTGTTTGATCGTCGCAGACTTGGACTTGAAGAAACTGTCCAACAGGTTGTCGCCAACTTGAATTTTGTGCGACGGTTGGAGCAGTCATCTCGCGTGCGGTTTCTTCAGCTTTAGCCTTGGCCAGCCAGTCTCTAAGGCTGTATTGGCTAACATCGTTTTGGTCGCAATACTCTCTGAGGGTCATGCCACTACTCAAATAATCGCTGATATGCGTGAACCAATATTTTCTGCGAGCCACCGGATCGGTAATCAATTTCTTGCGCTTCTTTCTCATGCACACAAACATCGCATACCGATTGAGTTGCGACTAGATGCCGTTCGCCGGACAGATACCAAGCAAGCACTAGGCAGTCCGACCCAACCAGTAGTGATGCCTCGCACAGTGACTATGCAAGCGCAATTAAGCCCGTCAGAAGACAATACTCAAGTTGAGATCAGCTATCAGATATTTTCGCCAAGTGGCAATGGACTTGTCGAATCGGTGATCAAGAAAACGCATGAAGTTATGCAGCAGAGAGTCACGATCAGCAAAAGGGAGTAACGCATGTTTAAGAAAGTGGTATTGATTTTAGGTTTGCTCACACTCATGCCGAGCACCGTCCAGGCGCAGTTTATACAACCACTTGAACAAAAGGACATGCGCAATCAGCAGGTGATGAGCGGCCTGGTAAGTGCTATGGATGCTGCACCCAGCAATAATGGGCTGTCTTCTGTGCGTGGCACGAAGGGCGCGGCGAAGAACCCATTAGGGCAGTATTTGATTGCACCCAATACAGAATTTAAATCCATTTGTCTGGCGTCAATATGTTTTGCCGGGAGCGACAGTTTAAATTTGCCGCTTGAGATCCCGGTGATTTCAGTAGATTTTCTCTTTTCTGGTTTTTTCT
>JADYXQ010000097.1 GCA_021772135.1 Candidatus Obscuribacter sp. | reverse complement strand
TTCCGGCATGTGCTGCATGGGCGTACGGCGGGCTTCTACGAGGGTGAAGATATATTGTTTGCCACCCATTTTGTTGCGGTTTTCAACCGCCGCTGACACAAAGAGAAGCGGCAACCCGACTGCCCTTCGGTAGAACCCTCTTCGGCAGCGAGTGCGACGAAATCGAATTCCTTTAATTTTAGGAATGCCTCGCGCACTTTGGCCAGGTAGATTATTCGAGATTGGAACTCAGTAAAGAGCATAATGTACACCGTTATTTAGATTGATTGAGGCGACTGTGTTTAAAACCGTAGGCCAGGTAAATTAGCAAACCGATAGATAAAGAAGCACCATAGAGCATCCAGACAGCGGCCCCAAGGCTTGCCATCATGACGATGCTGATAAGGGCTCCCAGCGCAGGAACCGCTGGCATAAGCGGACAGCGAAAGGTGCGTGCCGCATCAGGCGCTGTGTAACGCAGCACAATTACACCGATGCAGACAGCAACAAAAGCCGCCATAACACCTATGTTCACAAGTCCGGCAAGGCTTCCGATAGGAAAAAGTCATGAAGCCAGGGCGCTAAAAAGCCCCACTACCGTAATAGCTACATAAGGCGTATGGTGCTTATGACTGATGGCACCTATTTTTGCAGGCAGCAGTTGATCGCGGCTCATGCTCATGATGATGCGCGATTGTGCATAGAGCATGACATTGAGCGTGCTTTCAATAGAAAGCAAAACCCCGAGTGAAAAGGCACTCACTAGCCAACCATAACCAATTTTGTGCAGTACAAAAGCGAGTGGTGCGTCAGCGGAAAGCTCAAGGTATGGCACCGCAGCAACCATGGTCAAACCTACCAAAATGTACAGCACTGTGCAAATTGCAAGGCTGTAAATAATGGCACGAGGCATTGATTTTTCTGGCTGGCGGCATTCGTCGCCCATTGTAGTAATCGAATCAAAGCCAATATAGGCGAAGAAAATTGTACCTGCTCCAGAAATTATGCCGAGCGGGCCAAAAGGCATTAGAGGCTCTAAATTGGCAGAATTAAAAGAGCCAGCCGACAAAATTATGAACGCGATAACCAGCGCTGTCTCAATCACGCTGAGAAAAGTGGTAAATCTGACGCTCTCTTTCACTCCATGGTAAAGGTGCAAACTAATAAGAGCAATCGTAGCTACAGCCACAAGGTTTACTGACGAGACCAGAGGAAGCGTGAGGGCGAGTTTGAAGGCTCCGAAGGCAACAAGCGGCATCCATAAGAGACCTAACAAACCTTCAGAAGCGGCACCACGCAACCAGCGCCAAACTAAACCGGCGCAAAGTGACCCGGCACCAATCATGATGGCAATACCAACATCATGGGTTGGGGCTTGGCTCATGACTGCTGGTAAGCTAATACCAATAGGTTTAAGAAGCTCTTCTAAGTAGTCAGAAAGGGCTACAGCTACTGCACTTGAGCCAACCGCATAGGCCACCAGTACACTCCACCCCATGAGAAAGGCAATTGCCTCGCCCAGGGTGTGGTAAGCGTATTCATAGACAGAACCGGCCGATGGCAACATTCCAGAGAGCTCTGCATGGGCTAACGCCACACATGCGCATGCCAGACCAGACAATAAGAAACTGAGCCATATGCCAGGACCAGCATGGGCAGAAGCGACGGTACCGACCAGAACAAAAATTCCAGCGCCTATAATGGCAGCGATACCGTTCATAGTCAGATCAAAGGTGCCGAGAACTCGCTTGAGAGGGGGGCCTTCATGTACAGGCAGTGCCGAGTTAGCGTGTTTGCGTCGGAAAACGGCCGCGATATTGGGAAATTTCATAGGTAGTGTGATGGAGTATTGTTTGTTTTTGTGTGTTCAGATTAGAAATTGGGATGTGGAAAGACCATCACAATAAAGGAATGCGCTTAATGGGCTCAAGCCTGCGTTGTAACTTGGCACAATCTTGAATAGCGCTGACAACAGGTGATTGTCTGATTAAGGTGGTTAGACCTCAAAGTGAGAAGCGGTTTAGAATGCGTTTCTATTTGTTGCTAGTTAGCGAAATGGCTGGGCTATGTTAGATAACGACGACTAGACTTGTGAAGAAAAACCGACGAACCAAGACTATTGGTCAAGATCCGCTAATGAAGCCATTTCGTGGCATTCCGCTAAGGAAGAGTCACCCGGCACTGGCATGCGAATACAATGACCTTGGACCATATTCTGCTGATGAGATTTCTGCTGGCTCCAACCGCGTAGTGCGGTGGCTTCACGGGCGCTGTGGTGAGTATATTGAGGTTGCAATAAAGTGTCTGTCCGGATGGTTGTTACATGACCCTGATTTCCTGTACTTTTCGTACTTTAAAGGCCAGAAATTGGAGAAAACAGGATGCCACCACAGGAGCCACTCAGTTTTTCGATTGCTCGAAAGCCGAAAATCTCTGCCTCGTTTTTACCTTTAATCGACGGTAAATTTTTGCCACCACATGTGAGGGCGGTACAAATTCTCCACAGTCCGATAAGCTCCGTTATGCTTCATTAGTTTCATGCCTCCGTTTGAAGAAAACGCCCACCGGTGGGCTTTCTTACGCTGGAACCAGATTTTTTTTGTTTTTTTGGGGATGCCTTACCCCCTTGATCTCGGCTTTCGCGAAGATGGCAAAGCCGTCCTGGTCAAACCAGAAGTTTTGATAAAGCCACATTGCCGGCTGCGGAACAAAAACAGGTGTCAGGCAAAGAGACCTTCGTTAGCTAGGTCTTGCACGAGCGCAAAAAGTCCGTTACACGACCGCCGCATGTCGGCCGGCTTGGTGCAAACAAAAATTACCACCGTCGGCGAAAGATTGAACATTACTTGAACTCCAAAACAGAAATTACAGACGACATCAATGCCATCTAACAATTCTCAGCGAGGCGCAGAACTGTCTTGTTTGGTAAAACTATTTCCATCACGAATATCTCAGCCGACTGAGGTCGCTCGGACGCCGTATTAGTTTCCACCACGTGCCCAGAAGCGAAACCCATTTGCGCCGCCGCTTGCTCGGCGTTTCGGCGGGCTGCATCTCTCGAAGCTAGTCTTTTGCGCCAGTTGGAGAAATTTTTGTCTGACAGCCCGCGTGACTGACAAAACTCTGCCATAACAATGGAAGACGGCTGCATTGTTTAGATTTACACTCATGGTGCTGGAAGGTCCTTGCGAACTTCATTATGTACCAACGCATGGCGAAAGGGGATGTCTCTATCGTAGTTGAAACTTGGCGATCATGGCTCTGGTTGCGCATTACGATTTGGTTCTCGGATATGATATCAGGCTGCCTTAGTATTGC
>JADYXQ010000096.1 GCA_021772135.1 Candidatus Obscuribacter sp. | reverse complement strand
GACCATTTCAGGGCTGGCACCGGCTCGTTTTGAAGAGTTGACCGAAATGGCTTTCGTCACCGCACTGGCTATTTATCATCATTTTGCCGAACGGGGTATTGAACTCTGGGACGGCAAATTTGAATTTTTGCAAGATCACAAAGGATTGCTTTTAGCAGACAGCATTGGCCCCGATGAGTTGCGCCTAGTGTTCAGTGGCCACAGCTTATCGAAAGAAATGATTCGTGAATTTTATCGCGGTTCAAGTTGGCAAAAAGCCATTGCTAAAGCGCAAAAAATGGCGGCTCAAGAAAATCGTCTGGACTGGCAGAAAATTTGCATCGACGACCTTGGGGAGCAACCGGATAATTTGTCACCGCAGTTTAAAGCCGTAGCCGACAAACTTTACGGTGTCTTAGCCAATCACACCATTGGTTATTCCATCTTCGAAAAGCATCCCACTTTGCCTCAATTTATTGACTCTATCGGTTTAGCCGCACAAGAAGAAGGCAGAACAAAATGAAAGTGCTGGTAGTTGGCGGTGGTGGCAGAGAGCATGCAATTTGCTGGAAACTATCGGCCAGTACCAAAGTCGACCAGATTTTTTGTACCCCCGGCAATGGTGGCACGGCCAATTGCAGCAAAACTAAAAATGTCGCCATTGACGCCATGGATTTTGCGCAGCTAATCAGCTTCAGCCACGGTGAAAAAATTGATCTGGTGGTTATTGGCCCTGATAACCCACTGGCAGGCGGAATTGTAGACGCCATGGAAGAGGCCGGATTGACTGTTTTCGGCCCGACTAAAGCTCAGGCAAAACTGGAGTGGAGCAAAGCCTACGCCAAAGATGTTTTGACTAAACTAAACATCACTACAGCTCAATTTGCTGTGGCCAGCTCGCAGCAAACCGCCGAGGCCATTGTCAAAGCCAACAGCTGGGCCAGAGTAATTAAGGTGGACGGACTTGCACTGGGTAAAGGAGTCTTTGTTTGCGACGACCAAGAAGCCTGTCTCGAAGCTCTTGATATTGTTTTTAAAAGCGGCAAATTCAGCGACAAGAAAGTAGTAATAGAAGAGAAACTAATTGGCGAAGAGATTTCGCTACTCACACTTTGCGATGGTAAGACCATCGTGCCATTACTTCCTTGCCAGGATCACAAACGGCGCTTCGACGATGACCGAGGCCCTAATACCGGCGGTATGGGCGCTTATGCACCGGTACAATTGTACGAACGCAACAAAGCGGCCATTGAAAATAAGATACTGGTGCCCTTGCAAAAAGCTTTGAGCGAAGGCAAATTTAGTTTCAAAGGTGTTCTCTACATCGGCATTCTAATGCATCAGGACCAGACAAAAAAAGACAAGCTTGAGCCTTATGTTTTAGAATTCAACGCCCGCTTTGGTGATCCCGAAACTCAGACAATTTTGCCCCTACTGCAGTCTGATCTCTATGACGCTCTCTATGCCTGCACCAACGGCACTCTGGCGCCAAACCAGATGCAATGGTCGAAGCAAGCAGCCTGCTGCGTCATTGCTGCGGCACGCGATTATCCTCAGTCATCTTCTAAAGGTGAAATGCTGCAGTTGCCGCAAACCACAGATTCAACTTTAATTTTTCACGCTGGCACTAAACTGACAGACGACGGCCAGCTGGTTACTGACGGCGGGCGCATCTTTGCCGCTGTTGGCATAGCTGAAAACATGGCAGCGGCCAGAGAAAACGCCTACAAATTTTTGTCGCAATTGCAAAATGAGAATATCAATTATCGTAGCGATATAGCTAAGAGGGAAACGTGGCAATCAAAATAGCTGTACTGGTATCTGGCCGTGGATCTAATCTGGAAGCCATTCTTGAATCAATCCAGAAAAACGAGCTGGCCGCTGAAGTGGTGGCGGTTTTATCCAACAATCCAGATTCGTACGCTTTGAAAATTGCCCGCAAACATAATTTACCAGTGGTGGCAGTAGACCACAGGGGCACCTCGCGCAAAGAGCATGAGAAGCTGGTATTGCAAGCATTGAAGCCGTTTGCGCCAGACTATCTGGTACTGGCCGGTTACATGCGCATATTATCTGGCGACTTTCTTTCGCATTTTAAAGACGGCGATGGCTATTTTAAGGTTATTAATATTCATCCGTCGCTTTTACCGGCCTTCCCCGGCAAATCGGCTTACGAAGATGCTTTCAATTATGGTGTCAGAATTTCTGGTATCACTATTCACCTTGTGGACGAACAAGTTGATCACGGCCCCATTCTCGCTCAGGCTATTTTCGAGCGCCAGGCCGACGACACTTTAGAAAGTTTCCAGGCCCGCGGTCTGGCAGTAGAGCATAAACTTTTCCCGCAAGTATTGAAGCAAATCGCAGACGCGGGCCTGGCCAGTTTAATTGATTTAGAAAACGAAGTGATCGAAGTAAGCGAAGTAATCGATGTGAAGTCAACTCATGGTGATCTGGTGGAAGAAGCTATTTGTGTCGCTGTTGTACCTAAAAATTTAGCCGCCGCTGGCGAACCGATTGAAATGCCTTTGTACTGGCTCAATACAAAAGGGGCCGCCGGTGCAGCCACAGACCTGAAGCTTTTAGCTACTCTCAAAGAAGTGCTGGCTGACTCACTTTTAGAAGACGTTCTCTGTGTCGCTACCCAGGACCGCCAGCAGTGGGTCAAACAGTGGCAAGAGCTCGGTTTTAAATGGTTTGCCGAAAGACAATATTTGCCGGGAGTAACGGACAATCTGGCTCGCACCGTCGAAGAAGCACTGAAACTGAGCGGCCTGACTACCACAGTTACAGTGGCATCTGGCTCGGCACATTTGTTCAATGGCGACATGAATATCAAAGAAGTAGATACTTTCTGCCGCTACCGCCATTATCATCCGGTCACAGACAAGTTTCGCATTCACGATTTGAGAATGCCTTTTCCACCAGTGTTGCTTGAATTTCCGGCCGTGCATCTGCCTACGACACCAGAGCCTGAAGTGATCGCTCTCGATTTAAGCGATAGCCAGATGGAAAATTTAAGCCGCGAGCGCACCTTAGCGCTCAATCTAAATGAAATGCACGCCATAAGGAAATACTTCGAACAAAAAGAAGTAGTTGCACTTCGTGCCCAGGAAAACCTATCACCCTGGCCCTCCGATGTAGAGCTGGAAGTGATTGCCCAGACCTGGTCGGAGCATTGCAAACACAAGATTTTCAACGCCATTATTCACGACAAAATGGCTCACGTTAAAGAAAGCACCATGACCATGAGCATGGCCGGCACAATCAGCGGCAAGCCGGTGCAAGCAACTGAGCGCACCATTACCAGTCTTTATAAAAGCTATGTGCAAGCAGCGACAAAAGAATTGGCTTCCAAGCGCAGCGACCTTTTATCTGTATTCGTCGACAATGCCGGAGTAATTAAATGGAACGAAGACTGGGGTATCTGCTTTAAAGTGGAGACTCACAATTCGCCTTCGGCGCTGGAACCATACGGCGGCGCACTGACAGGCATACTGGGCGTCAACCGCGATATTCTCGGCACCGGCCTTGGTGCTAAACCAATTTGCAATACCGACGTATTTTGCTTCGCTTATCCGGCTTCAGACCTGCCCAATAGGCCGACCATGTTACCGGCCACCTCCATTATTCAAGGGGTGCGCAAAGGCGTTCAAGACGGCGGCAATAAAAGCGGCATTCCCACCGTCAATGGTGCCGTCTATTTTAATGCCGGTTACCGCGCTAAGCCACTGGTATTTTGCGGCACCGGCGGAATTTTGCCGCTCAAAGTGGCAGGTTTATGCGGTTACGAAAAGCACACTGTAGATGGTGACTCAATTGTAATGGTAGGCGGCCGGGTCGGCAAAGACGGCATTCACGGCGCCACATTCTCATCTGAAGCCTTGAATGTCGATTCGCCCATGTCGGCGGTGCAAATAGGCGATCCCTTTACGCAAAAACGAGTGACCGACTTCATTCTTGAAGCCCGCGACGCCGGTTTGATTTCAGGCATCACCGACAACGGTGCCGGCGGCCTCTCATCTTCAGTGGGCGAGATGGCGCAAATTACAGGCGGCGCCACTCTTGAAGTGGACAGCATTCCTCTTAAATATCCCGGTCTGGCCGACTATGAAATTGTTATTTCAGAATCACAAGAACGAATGACACTGTCTTCCACAAAAATTGAGCAGCTTCAGGAGCTCGCTGCAAAGCACAATGTAGAACTGACAGTGGTGGGCACGTTCAACAAGAGCGGATTTTTTCGCGTCACCAGGTCAGGGAAAACAGTCGGTTTGCTCGATTTAGAATTCTTGCACAACGGTGCGCCGCGTCTGGAGCTGGAATCTCACTGGCAGGCGCCGGTCACCATCGACAAAATCGATCAGCCGCCCAAAGATCTGGGAGCGGCCCTGCTCAATCTGCTCAGCCATCCTAATATTTGTAGCCGTGAACCGGTGATTCGCCAGTACGATCATGAAGTACAGGGTGGCAGCGTAGTCAAACCGCTGATGGGGCGCGAACAAACTGCGCCCTGCGATGCTGCGGTGATTCAACCGATTCTCGGAGATGCCGCCGGTCTGGTGGTCTCAAATGGCCTTTGCCCCCAGTTGAGCGACTTCGACTCACATTTGATGGCCCTTTGCGCTGTTGACGAAGCGGTACGAAATGCTGTTTGCGTTGGCGCCGATCCATCAAGCCTGGCGTTACTCGACAATTTCTGCTGGCCTGATCCGGTGGCTTCGCCCACCAATACCGACGGCAAAAGAAAATTGGGTCAACTGGTGCAGGCTTGCGAAGGCCTATATCAAGCGGTTCTTGCTTACAATGCTCCACTAATTTCGGGCAAGGACAGCATGAAAAACGATTTTGACGACGGCGCCATTCGTATTTCCATTCCGCCCACTCTGTTGATTTCAGCCATCGGCAAAGTGCCTGATATTGAGCAAGTGGTAACCATGGAATTTAAAGCCAGCGGCGATCATATTTTCCTCGTCAGCGCCGGTGCTCTTGGACTGGCGGCCACCACTTACGCCGAGTCTATGCAATGGACATCTTCCATTTTGCCCGAGCTTAACTTAGTAGGAGCGGCGGCGGCTTACCAGATAATATTTGCGGCCATGCAAAAAAATCTGGTGCAATCTTGCCACGATTTGTCAGAAGGTGGCCTGGCAGTAGCTGTGAGCGAATGTATAATCGGCAGCGGCCTGGGCGCCGATTTAAATGCCGAAGCAATAGTTACTGCGGCAGAAAGCGGTGCCCGTTTCCACGACCTGTTGCGCGAGCGTCTAGACTTTGCCCTATTTGGTGAAGGACCAGCTCGCATGCTCATTACCGTTTCGCCAAAAAATCTGGCCGCCTGGCAGTCGCTATGGCAAGCCAATAATTCTTTGGGAGTTTCGGAAATTTCGGTAATTGAAATCGGCAAAGTGACTGGCTTTGGTGTTTTGAAACTACTGCAGTCTAAAAAGAAAAACGAAATTATAAACCTCGGCGTTATTACCTTAAAACAAGCCTGGCAAGCCACGCTACCTTTTGAAGAGGACTTCCATGAATAATCCTAGAGCACTGGTTCTCAGTGGTGATGGTATCAACTGTGCCAGTGAGACGGCGCATGGCCTGGAACTAGCCGGATTTTCTGCAGTAGTAAGCCATAGCAGCGACCTTCTGGCTAACCCCAGCGAGCTTGCTGGAGCGTCTCTATTGGCCTTACCAGGCGGCTTTTCATTCGGTGATGAAATTGCCAGCGGCAAAGTTCTGGCTGTCAAAATCAGGCACAAAATGCTTGAGTTATTGCATCAATATATTGATAAAGGCGGCCTGGTACTGGGCATTTGCAATGGTTTTCAAACTCTTGTGCAACTGGGGCTTTTGCCCAATTCAGATAAGCGCGACGTTCCAACAGTAAGTTTGCGCCATAACGCCTCCGGTAAATTTATTAACCGCTGGGTGGAAATGTCGGTTAACCAAAATACACCGTTTCTCAACAGCTTGCAGACTATCAGTTTGCCAATTCGTCACGGCGAAGGACGCATTCAAATGAAACCTGATGCCAGCGCTGACGAAATTGCCTTTGTGCAAAATCAAACTGCCCTGACATACAACCTTGATGTAAACGGCAGTTTTGAAAGAATCGCTGCCCTGACAAATGCTAAAGGCAATGTGTTTGGACTCATGCCTCACCCCGAGGCTTTCGTGCGCCACTCTCAACACCCGGCCTATCAAGCTTATAAACATGCAGCAGCCGACCGCAAAGCTGAAAATACCATAGTCTGCTTTGAAAATAAATTTGCCGACGGTCTGGTAATTCTTAAAAATGCCCGCTTCTCACTCAACTAAGAGCATTCAATGAAAGAGAAAGACGACAAAATGCAAACCTATGCCTCAGCCGGAGTGGATATCGCTCAAGCGGATCGTTTTGTCGACCGTCTCAAATATATGGCCCGCCGCCCAGGTCACGAGCAAATGTGGAAAGCCGCTGGCGGTTACGCTGCAGTTTATCCCGCTCAAGGTGGCAGCGACCGGGGTATTGCCGTCACTACAGACGGTGTGGGCACAAAATTATTAGTGGCGCATAAACTAAAAAAATACGACACCATCGGTATTGATCTGGTGGCAATGTGCGCCAACGATTTGATTTGCGTGGGCGCCACTCCCAATATTTTTCTTGATTATTTTGCCGTGGGCAAACTTGATCAGTCGGCTGACGCCATCATGCAAGGAATTGTCTCAGGCTGCGACCAGACCGGCATGTTGCTTGTGGGCGGCGAGACCGCTGAAATGCCTGGAGTCTATGAACAGGGCCATTTTGATCTGGCCGGCTTTGCTGTGGGCCAGGTGCAAAAACAAGATCTGCTTACCGGTGAGCGCGTTGCCGCCGGTCAAACTCTGGTAGGAATTGCTTCCAGCGGAATTCATTCTAATGGTCTGTCTCTGGCGAGAAAAGTCTTGCCTGACGATGACGAAACTTATCTGTCATTGCTCGAACCCACTTTGCTTTACGTCAAAGTGATGCTGGCCGCTCTGGCTCAGTATGGCAATCAAATTACCGGCCTTGCTAATATCACCGGCGGTGGCTGGACCAATCTATTTAGATTGAATAGCAAAGTGGGTTTTAATATCGACAAACCGCTGGCGGTACCGGCGATTTTGCAAAAGATAACTACTGTGGCCGAAGTGGAAATGTACAGAACATTCAACATGGGGATGGGCATGGCTGTGATGATGGAAGGCGATGCCTCACTGATTGTGGAGCTAATTAAGAGTCATGGCTTCAATGCCCAGGTAGTCGGCCAGGTTACAGATAGGGCAAGTATATTGACTACCGGTTCGCTATTGATTGAAGGCGATCATTAAAAAAAATTTTTACCAAACCAATTTAAAAACTAAAGGAAAGGAAGATCCATGAAAACTGTTCTAGTCAGCGTCACCGATAAAACCGGCCTCGACAATTTTCTTCGCCGCCTGGAACGCTTCGATAATTTGCGCTTAATTGCCACCACCAGCACAGCAAAGTATCTGGACGAAAAAGGTTTCAAATGCACTAGAGTTGAGGAGTTGACCGGTTTTCCTGAGATTCTCTCCGGCCGAGTGAAAACACTTCACCCCAAAGTATTTGCCGGCATACTGGCGCGCCCAATTAAAGAAGACCGCAGCTGCCTGGCAGAAATGGAAATATCTGAAATCGATATTGTCGTGGTCAATCTCTATGCTTTCGAAGATGCTCTGACCAAGAACTTAGACGAACAGCCCATGGTCGAACAAATCGACGTGGGCGGAGTTGCTCTTCTGCGCGCCGCCGCCAAAAATTTCGAAAGAGTAGCCGTAATTAACGAGCCTACCCAATACGATCAACTGATTGAAGCAATGGATGCCAATGGCGGCGAACTGCCCCTTTCATTCCGGCGCAAACTGGCCTACCAGGCCTTTGCTCGCACAGCGTCTTACGACCAGAGTATCTCAACCTATTTGGGTAAATTGGTGCAAACTGAGTCGGCCAAAGCTAATGCTAAAGAACTGAAAGCCAAAAGCGAAACTGTTTTTGCCGACAAACTGACACTTAACCTGACCCGCCAGGAAACTTTGCGTTACGGCGAAAATCCCCATCAAGCGGCAGCCTGGTACTCGCTGGACAGCGCTCCGCTGCCTGGTTTTGAACAAAGCAAATTTTCACCGTTCAAACAATTGCAAGGCAAAGAGATGTCTTCCAATAACATCACTGACTCATACGCCCTGATAAAAATTCTGCGCGAATTGCAAGCTCCGGCAGTTTGTGTAATTAAGCACAATAACCCCTGCGGTGTGGCCGAGGCCAAAACTTTAGCAGAGGCCTATGAACTGGCTTATGAATGCGATCCGATGTCGGCCTTTGGTGGCGTCTATGGTTTCACCGGTAAAGTCGATGCCGCTCTCGCCGAGCGTGTCACTCGCAACTTTGTTGAAATTGTGTTGGCGCCTGAATATGACGAAGAGGCTCTTACGGTCTTCACTAAGAAAAAGAACGTCAGAGTACTACAAGCACAAATCGACAAATCAATTGCTATAAGAAGCGACTGGAAAATGAAGCATCTGGGTGACTACGGCTGGCTTCTAGAAGTTGACCAGGAGGCACCCGTAGAAGCAAGCAGCTTTAAGTGTGTGACTGAAACTCAACCAGATCCAGCGCTGGCCAGCGACATTGCTTTCACCTGGTCGGTTGTTAAACACCTTACTTCTAATGCCATATTTGTGGCTAAAGACGGCCTGTCACTTGGCTTTGGTATCGGCCAGACCAGTCGCATCGCCAGCACCAGCATCGCTCTCAAACAAGCCGGTGAAAAAGCAAAAGGGGCGGTAATGGCCAGCGAAGCTTTCCTGCCTGCTACCGACAATATTGAAGCTGCGGCCGAAGCGGGAATCGCAGTGATTATTCAACCGGGCGGCAGTATAAAAGATGCAGATGTGATTGCCGCCTGCAACAAATTTAAAATTGCCATGGTCTTTACCGGTCAACGTTGCTTCAAACACTAATCATGAAAAATCGTAGAACGTTAGCTCTCGCTGTAAGTATGTTTTGTCTTGGCCAGGGCCATCTAGCGGCCGAAGCCAAAAGCCCAGGCCTCATGCAAAAACTTGAAAACATCAGCTACTGGCCAGGGGCTGACGCATCTGATCGGGCCCATCTACTGAGCCTTTTCACGCCAAAAGACAAAGAAAAAGAAAAAAGTTTTCCGCTGATTATTTATGTGCACGGCGGTGCTTGGACAGCAAGACCAAACCCGGGCACCATACCAGCCTGGGTGCCGCAATTTGTTAAAAGCGGCTATGCTGTGGCCGTGGTTAACTATCGCCTGGCCCAAGAGGGAATCTTTTCTAGCCAGATGGAAGACCTAAATTGCGCCCTGCGCTACCTTAAGAGCAATGCCGATAAACTGCATGTCGATGGTGGTCATATTGGCCTCTGGGGCACTTCGGCCGGTGGTCATCTGGTGGCACTAATGGGTACATCTGCTGTCAGCCCGGTGCTGAACATGGGGGGCGATCAAAGTGTCAGTCGCGATGTGCAAGCAGTCTGCGATATGGCAGGCCCGACTAATCTCTTTGAACTGGGCACCAAAGTTTATCCGCTCAAGCAATGGGATACCAGCACCTCAGGTGCATCGCTTTCTCTTCTTCTCGGAGGCACCGCCGCTAGCCAGATAGCACGAGCCCTGGAGGCCAGCCCTGACACTTATGTATCGCCAGCTAATCCGCCTTTCCTTATCATTCATGGCATCAATGACGCCGTGGTGCCGGTAGAGCAAAGCGATCTGCTGGTGGAAAAATTGCAAAAAGCGGGCGTTAAAACTACTTATATGCGACTACCGAAATCAGGTCATGATGTGGAAAAAGGGAGAAATATAGACGCCGCTCTGCATTTTTTCGACCAATATCTTAAGGCCGAGAAAGGTTCAAAGTAACAGAGCATCGAATTTTAGAAATGAAACGATAACGTTTCATTTTTGAACAGACATCAATCGCCGAATTAATCTAATAAAAGCGGGCAATTTTACCGCTGGCATCCAGATCCATCACCACTGATGCAGGCTTTTTCGGCAGCCCCGGCATGGTCATAATCTCTCCGGTGATAGCGACAACAAAGCCGGCTCCAGCCGATAGACGCAGCTGGCGAATATTAAGCTTAAAGCCGCTGGGCGCCCCGAGCAATGTCGCATCATCGCTAAAAGAATATTGCGTTTTTGCCACGCACACAGGCAAATTGCCATAACCGTTTTTATCCAGCCACTTCAGTTCTTTCAATGCTTCTGATGAAAATTCCACACTGGCGGCACCATAAATTTTAGATGCCACAGCATTGAGCTTCTCAACTATCGGTGCATCAAGTTTATAGATGGGGCTAAAATCAGATTTACCATCAGCTTGCGCCACCACTAATTCTGCTAGTTCCATCGCACCGTCGCCACCACGAGCCCAAACGTCGGCGGTAACCGCCTTAATTCCTTTAGCCTGGCAGAGCGCCAGCACATGCGCTAATTCTGCAGCACTGTCGCCAGTAAATTTGTTGATGCAGACAACCGGTGGCACGCCAAAATTACGCACGTTTTCAATATGCTTTTCCAGGTTAACAAAACCTTTTTCTACAGCAACGACATTCTCACCGGCCAGATCGCTTTCAGCGACGCCGCCGTGCAACTTAAGTGCCTTGACAGTGGCTACGATTACCACTGCATCTGGTGCCAGCTCAGGCCGCAGCGAAGCGACAATATCGCAGAATTTCTCCAGCCCCAGATCGGCGCCGAAACCGGCTTCAGTGACAACATAATCGCTTAAGCGCAGAGCCAATAAAGAAGAGAGAACACTTGAAGTGCCGTGGGCAATATTGGCAAATGGCCCACCATGAACAAATGCCGGAGTGCCGTCTAGCGTTTGCACCAGATTTGGTTTGATGGCATCTTTTAAAACAATGGTCATGGCGGCAGCCGCTTCGAGCTGCTCTGCTGTAACAGGGGCACCACCTGCGGCTTTGGCTACCACAATCGCTGCCAGGCGACGACGCAAGTCAGAAATTGAATCAGCCAGGCAAAGAGTGGCCATCACTTCAGAAGCGGCCGTAATATCAAAACCGGTCTCGCGCACAATACCGTTGGCGCGGCCTCCGATGCCCTGCACCAGATCGCGCAGACTGCGGTCGTTCATATCTAAGGCACGGCGAAAACTAATGGCGCGCTGGTCGATATTAAGGGCGTTACCAAAATGGATATGATTATCTATCAAAGCTGCAAGCAAATTATTGGCAGCGCCAATAGCGTGAAGATCGCCATTAAAATGCAAATTGATATCGTCCATGGGCATCAGCTGTGAGTAACCACCGCCGGTGCCACCGCCTTTTTGACCAAAGACGGGCCCCATAGACGGTTCACGCAAAGCAACTATCGCACGCTTGCCAATTTTGCGCAGAGCTTGAGCCAAACCAACTGAGGTTGTGGTCTTGCCTTCACCGGCCTTAGTGGGAGTAATAGCCGAAACTAAAATCAGTTTGCCGCGTCTTTTACTTTTATCAGCCAAAATGCGTTCAATCGACTGGTAAGCAATTTTGGCTTTGTATTTGCCATACAGCTCAATATCATCTTCACCGAGCCCGAGGTCGGCTGCAACATCTACAATAGGTCGGAGCTTAGCGCCATTGGCAATTTCGATATCGGTCAAACTTGTTTTTGTGCTAGTCATTTAATGGCCCTTTTTGGCCTGCTCTTTTACTTTTTGCTTAGCCAGTTCTTTGACTCGCTTTGCTGCCAGCTCAGCTGCCTTTTCGGCCGCCTGCTTGGCGGCTTCAGCACGCAAGCGCTCTTCTTCTTTAAGCTCGAGATAATAGTTGTAATTGCCGTGATAAACAACCAGCTGACCGTCTCTAATTTCTACAATTTTGGTGGCAATCTGCGAGATGAAATAGCGATCGTGTGAAATTACTACCACTGTGCCGTCAAACTTTTTCAGAGCATCTTCTAGAGTTTCTTTGGCGGGAATATCTAGGTGGTTGGTAGGCTCGTCCAGTATAAGAAAATTATTGGCGCCAAGCAACATTTTTGCCAAGGCCAGACGGGCTTTCTCGCCACCGCTCAAACTTTCCACTTTTTTGAATACGGCATCACCGCCAAAAAGAAATCGGCCAAGAAGGGCGCGCACTTCTTCATTTTTCCAGAGGGGCACTTCGTCAGCAATGGTGGCAATAATTGTCTTATCGAGATCTAAAGCTTCTGCCTGATTCTGTTCAAAATAGGCCGGTCGCACATTGTGATCGCCTAATTTGACCGAGCCGCCATCGGGTTTCTCACGGCCGGTGATTAAACGCAGCAATGTCGATTTGCCCGCACCATTAGGGCCGAGTACGGCGATACGTTCGCCTCTCTCGATTTGCAAATTAGCATCAAGGAAAAGAATATTGTCATTGTAGCCATGAGTGAGATCGCGAATGGTGACAATTTCTCTGCCGCTGCGAGCAGCCGCTGGAAAATGGAAAACCAGGGTGCGCTCACCGTCTTCAGGTCTTTCTACCAGTTCGATTTTGTCCAGTTGCTTCTCACGGCTTTTTGCCTGAGTACTACGAGTGGCGCTGGCACGGAAACGATCGACAAATGTCTGTTGCCTTTCCATCTCTTTTTGCTGGCGCTCGAAGGCCGCCATTTGCGCTTCGCGATTCAGCTCTTTATTGGTGAGATAAGTGGAGTAGTTACCGAGATAGGTACTGGCCTCGCCTCTTTCCATCTCGACAATGCTTGTACAAAGCCGGTCTAAGAAGTGTCTATCGTGTGAAATGATCGCCATGGGGGTGGAAAGGTCACGCAAGAATGTCTCCAACCATTCGATGGTGCGCATATCAATATGGTTGGTAGGCTCGTCCAATAGCAGCACATCAGGCTTCTGCAAGAGCACTTTGCCGAGATTCATACGCATTTGCCAGCCGCCACTGAATTCGCTGACGAAACGGTCGCCGTCGCCCTGGGCAAATCCCATTTCGGCCATCATTTTTTCTACTTTCGATTCTTGCGCGTAGCCGCCCTTGGCCTCATATTCGCGCTGTAGCAAATCCATCTTTTTCAAAAGTTTATCGAGATCGGCGCCCTGAGCGTGCTCGAGATCGTGGTGCACCGCGGTCAGTGCATGATGAATAATATTGAGTTCAACGAACGAGCTGGAGAATTCTTCGCGCACCGTATTGGTGGCTGTGACTGCAAATTCCTGGTTGAGATAGCCCACATGCAAGCCGGCCTGACGCAAAATTTGACCGGAGGTAGGCTCTTCAACGCCGGCAATAATCTTAAACTGAGTTGATTTGCCGCTGCCGTTAGGACCAACAAGGCCGATGCGATCGCCTTGTTTGAGTTCCCAGGTAACGTCTTTCAGCACCTCTCCGGTGGGATAGATTTTGCTGATGTTTTCCAGTCTGAGCATGATGAAGAGATACCGCGATGAAGTAAAGATCTGAAAAAATTGTCGGAGAAGATAAGAAAGCCGTACTACAGATTCTAGCACTTGGCAAGGCTGTCAGAAGGAAAATAATATTAGGTAAAAGCCTGTACGTCTACGTAATAGAGCTAATGTCAAAAGCCAAATTAGAGGGTGCCTTGACTAAAACAGCTCGTCAAGCCCTTTTATGAGAGCAAGCCAAAGAGTAACTTTGAGTACAAGAGGGTTTACACTAGAGGCAATTCAGTTGATTGCCATGCCAAATAAAGACCCAAATCATTCATCTCAGACTGTTAACGACCGTCAAACCCTTATAAAAGGTGCGCACCGCATCGTCATAAAACTCGGCACAGCCGTGCTTATGAAAGATGAGGGAGGCATTGCCCTGAGCCGCTTTTACTCATTTGTTGAGGCCATAGCGGCCCTGGTCAAGTCAGGCAAAGAAGTCTTGCTGGTCACTTCAGGAGCCATAGGCCTGGGTTCGCGTACTCTTGGTCTGACTGCAAAACCTAAATTGCTTCCCCTCAAACAAGCCTGCGCCGCTGTGGGCCAGGGTCGCTTGATGGCCCTTTACTCAGACGCTTTTGAAAAATGCGACGTGGTTGCCGCTCAGGTTTTGCTCACTGAAGAAGACTTTTCCAACCGCAAACGCTATTTAAATTTGCGCAGTACCATCACTCAACTCTTAGAGTTGCATGTTTTGCCTGTCATTAACGAAAACGACACAGTATCCACTGCTGAGCTGGAGATGCTCAAGTCTGAACTGAAAGCCGAAGTAGACATCAAAGTCAATTTCGGTGACAACGACAAATTATCGGCCCTGGTGGCAAGCAAAATCGACGCCGACTTACTTATTATTCTCACCGACGTAGAAGGCCTCTACACAGCCGATCCCAGATCAGGGCCGGAAGCCAAACTGATTTCGGTAGTCGAACAATTTACCCCTGAAATCGATCAACTGGCCGAGTCAAAAATTGCCGGTGATAAACCCGGCCGTGGTGGCATCAAAACAAAATTGGCCGCCGCTCGTATCGCCACTCAGAGCGGTTGTGCCGCTATTATCGCCAGCGGTAAAAGCGATAATATTATTGCTCGCATTTTTGCCGGTGAAGATCTGGGCACACTATTTCTCGCTCACGGCGGTCTCTCTGGTAAACAAAAATGGATTGCTTTTGCCACCACCGTCAAAGCTACACTTGTAGTCAACGAAGGGGCTAAAGTAGCACTAAAGAAAGGCAAAGCGAGCTTACTTCCGGCGGGAGTGGTAGAAGTAAAAGGCCACTTCGAACGCGGTGACGTAGTCAGCGTGGCTGCCCATGACGGCAATGAATTTGCCCGGGGAATAGTCAACTATTCAAGTGAAGAAGCGCGCCTGGTTTCAGGTCATCACTCAGACACACTGAGCGAACTAAAAGAAAGTCGCAATTACGACGCTTTAATTACCCGCGACAATATCGCTTTTTTAGAATAAAATCGGCCACATAAAATGACAGCATCAAACAAAACTAAAGATGTAATAGCTTTAGCAAAACAAGCAGCTCTCGCAGCTCCAGCTCTGAGTGCCACCACTCTGGAAGTGCGCAACCAGGTGATTGAAAACTTTGCCAAGATAATTGATCAAAGGCGCAGCGAAATTTTGGCCGCCAACCAGATTGACGCTCAAGGGCGAGACGTGGCCGAATTTAAAGCCGGCCGCATGTCAATTGATAACGGCAAAATAGACACCGTCATTGCCGGATGCCGCACACTCATAGCTATGACCGACCCGCTTGGCCGTATAGACTATGCCAGCGAGTTAGACAGCGGCCTGTCACTGGCGCGGGTGAGCTGCCCCATCGGCGTCATCGCTGTGATTTTTGAGGCGCGTCCAGACGTCCTTCCGCAAATTGCCGCCCTAGCTTTAAAATCAGGCAATGTGGTTTTACTCAAAGGCGGTCAGGAGGTTGAGTCAACCAACAAAGTACTTTTTGATTGTTTGCAGCAAGCTTTAAAACAAAATGAACTACCGTCTGAGTGCGCCATACTTCTGGCTTCACGAGCGGAAGTGGCGACACTTCTGCAAGCCGATAAATATGTCGACTTGATCATTCCTCGTGGCTCCAACAGTCTGGTCTCTTACATTCAGGAAAATACAAAAATTCCGGTACTCGGTCATGCCGAAGGGATTTGTCATGTCTACGTAGACCAAAGTGCGAATTTTAGCAAAGCACTGCGGGTGGTGATGGACGCCAAAACCGATTATCCTGAAGCTTGCAATACCGTTGAAACTTTGTTACTCGACAAAAGTCTGCCACGCGAAAGTATGGTGGCCATACTTAAAGCACTGGCTCAAAAGCAGGTCGAGTTGCGCTTAGACAGCCAGTTGGCGGCAGTTAGCCAGACAGACGGAATTGAATTCAAGGCGGCCGAAGAAAAAGATTGGCTGACTGAATACGGCAATCTTAGTTTATCGGCCAAAATCGTTGATGGCGTAGGCG
>JADYXQ010000011.1 GCA_021772135.1 Candidatus Obscuribacter sp. | reverse complement strand
CGATCAGCTGGCTTATCACCGCAATCATGCCCACAAGATTGACGATGAAAAGGTAAGAGCCATACCAGGGACAATGGCGATTGAACGTATACAACGCAGCCAGCATCTGGCCAACCACAATATTGGTATACAGCAGATGCTCATCGGGAGCCGAAGTATAGCCATGTCCTGAACAAATCATAGACATGCCGACATCATCATTGGTTTTAAAAGTCTGAACGAAACAGATGCGCACAATCAGGGCGAGTACTGCAACCACCGCCGCAGCAATGAGAGTAGCGCGTGTAGTATTAGCACTATGACCATCAGCGTATACAGCGTTCAAAAGCAGCTAGCCTCCACTTCTCTCGCCGTCCTGATGGATGTGCCTGATGATAGTGTAAGGCCTCAATTTGGTTTCTATGAAAATTCTGGATATATACAAACCGACGATACCGACGCTTAAAATAATAAATCCGCCTAAGAGCCAGACCGAAGCCATTACTGATATCCAGCCGGGCAAGGTTTTTCCCACCAGCCATAAAATGAACAAGGCGGTAGAAATTAAAGTAGATAAACAGAATATGGCCGCGCCAGCAAAAAAAACGAAGAAGAGCGGACGTTCGCTGAAAGATGTGACGCTATCGAGAAAGGCCAGCAGTCGAGAGCTAAAGTGATAACTGCTGCCATGCCTTGATTGTTTCTCAAACTGCAGTCCGGTTTGCTTAAAACCAGTTTGCACCCAGAGCCCGCCGATAGCGGTTTTATGCTCCTGGTGGCGAACCAGAGCGCGCACATAATAGCCTTTCATCAAACGAACCGTACTGTGATTGCGCGGAATTTTGGCCGGTATTAAAACATCAATTAAAGACCAGGCAACCGCTCCACTCCACTGCTCAAAGAGATTGCCCTTACGCTGCTCCTGATAGCCGTAAACAACGTCCCAATTGTTCTCCCACATGTGTTTGTAGAATCTTCCCAGAAGTTCCGGCGGCTCTTCAAGGTCGACGTCAATTAAAAAGACAGACTGACCAGAAGCGTTCTCCAGGCCGGTCATCATTGCTTTGTGATGGCCGAAATTGCGCGACAATTCCACGACCTTAACGCGATGGTCCGCAGACAAAAGTGCAAGTGCGCGGTTCAATGAATCATCAGGCGAGCCGTCATCAACAAAAATAATTTCGAAATCGCCGGTTATTTTCTCAGCTTCAGCTTTCATTCGCGTGTAGAAATTTTCTACAAACGCTCCTGAGTTGTACAGTGTCGTCACTATGGAAAGTTTCATATCAGACAGATGTGAAGTCAATTTGGGTCAAGCACCGCGAGGCCAAAACCAGTTTGTCCATAATCTGAACCGCAATATAAAAGATAGCGCTTACCCTTATGATCAAAAACGCAAGGGTATTCAATCATGTCAGAATCCCAGCCAGTCGGCGACACGTCGATGCCTTTGTCCTGGCCAAGTCTTGTCCATGTTTTACCGTCGCCAGACCGCGCCATATGAATGCGATAACGCTCACCACGGCTGCAAAACCACATCCAATAATCGTTTTCATCTTTGACTACACAGGGCTTGCATATGGCATATTCCACCGGATAGTCGGCATCGACAATAATTTCTTTGTGCCGCTGCCAGTTAATGCCATCGGTAGATTGCGCATATTTGAGCACGTGCTGCATATCGGCCTTCACCGGGCCCCATTTCAAATTGGTGCCGTACCACATGCGAAATAGATTGCCTTCAATAGATACCCAGGGGTAAGAAATCGTGAATGGATCTTCCTCGCTCAGTGGAACAATCGGAAAAGTTGAATAGCGTTTGAATGGCTGTCCTTCCCCGTCGCTTATGGCCAGACCGATAGCGTTCTTCCACGGAACGGTGACCGCTAGATTCCAACCCATGTAGTAAAGGAAGCGTCTCTTTCCTACAGGTAAAACGCAACCGATGGAAGCGCCGCAATCATCGAACATTCCCAATGCACCCGGACCAAGCACCGGTTCTTGCGCTTCTTCGAGTATATTTTGCGGTTGCATCAAATCGATAACGATCGACCCGATGTGGGAGCGATTCTGCGCGTCGCGAGAGCTGAAATAAATGCGAAAAAGATCGTTCTTAATATGCTCGGCAATAGGATTGGCGGCGTGCGACTTTGACCATTCCAGCTTGCCAGACGGTTGATAAACGTGCCCCAGCTTGCGCCAGGAATGGGCGGGTTGGGTATCACGATTTTCAACTTCAGTGGCGAACATGCTTGTTTGCTCCAAATGCTATTTTTTCAGTTCGGTACGGGCAGCGGACATCACAAGCTGGTCAAGCCAGTCATGAAGACTGACACCGCTTTTTTTAGCCGCTTCCTGGGCCAATAATTTGGCCTCGGCACTGACGCCCTCGAGCTGACCATAATATCGGCTGCGCATAGTGCCGCCTCTGGTGCCTTTATGAGGCAAATCGATATCGAGGGGAGGTGGGCCATTGCCGACTTTAAAATCGATTAGATAGAAACAAGAGCCAAGCAACCAACGCACGGCAACGTCGCGGGCGCACTCAGGCAAATGATGCAGCGGCACTTTATAGCGGAAAAGAGCATTATTATAGCAAACGATTTCGCCGAACGGTGTACCTTCAAGCCACGGCGGGACAGATTCATCACCAACTACAACCGTGCCGCCCTCTTTGACGATGCGAGAAAATTCCGCCAGTGTTCCTTTGGGATCTTCAAAATTATTGAAGCCGCCGAAGTGAAAAACTGCATCAAAATAATTATCAGGAAAGGGCAGATTTCTGGCTGTAGAAACAAAGTAGTCAAGCTTGCAAGAAATGCCGAGTTTTTCGCTGTCACGCTCGAGGCGCTTTTTGGTGATTGAAACCATGGCACCAGACAAATCTTGCATAAACAACTTGCCGCTCTTGTCTAGACGACGGGCAATGCGGAAAGAGTCACAGCCCGTGCCACAGCCAATTTCCAGCACGCGAGCATTGGGCTTAAGATCAAGGGCGTCCACCATGGTTTCGCGAACTTTTTCTTCGTCTTCGTAGAAGCTCTTAAAAAGCCAGTCCATGATATTGTCGTAAAATTCTTCAGTGTAATATTCTTCGTATTGCTGTTTAGTATCCAACTCAATTTTCGAAAGTTGACCGCTGGCAATAAAGTGAGGAATGCCGTCTTTAATCTCATAAGAGTATTGCCCTGAAGAGAGCGCACCGTCAAGAATGTCTTCACCAGCTCCAGCAGGCGACTGCAACTGAAGCGTATTTTTTTCTACAGGACAAATATAGGTTTCAAGCAGACTCTTATTCACAAACAAATTCCTCTCAAGATTTTTTCTTGCAAACTATTGTCCAAACTTTTTGATGAACGCCAAAAAAGTCGTCATCGCAAAAGCCGACGACGATCTCATCAAATCGGCCGGCAAAGGCGCCAATCACTTCATCCCGGGTCTTAAAAGCTCTGAATATCGTGCCTTTACGATAGCCGTAAGGATCATCGGTAATTCTGTAATAACCATCATCGAGCTTTTCTGCGCTTTCAAGAATATAGGTGTCGTGCATCGGCACTGAACAAATAAAAACTCCCCGGGGGGCCAAAACCCGTTCTACTTCATCGAGAACAGTGTCAAAAGTTGTACCTTCGTCGATGTAATAGCAAGAATGACAGGCCAAAACATAGCCAAAATAGCCATCGTCGAAAGGTATGCTGGTACTTCTACCGGTTTTCAACTGAGCCCGCACACCTAGTTGCTCTAAACGCAATTGGGCGAGCCTGTTAATCTCATCGGATATTTCAACACCGCTGACATCAAAGCCCAGATTCGACAACAAGGGCATGTTGCGCCCGTCGCCATAACCGAGATCGAGTATGCGGCTACCCCTGAAATCGGCCTTATTCAATCGCAGCTCCGGATAGTTGCCCATCAGAGCACGCACAACAAATTCCACTGGATAAACAAAAATCGAATTGCGCTCAGCGTAAAACTGATTGGTTTCTGACGTGTTGGTCTCAGCCGCGCTGGTCTCAGCCTTCATCCGTTCCACCATGCTTCACTTCCGTCTATTCACCCAAGGCCCTAGTTTAGCAGGCTACTAGAGCACGCCTTTTAACATTGCCACGAATTTATCGCTGGGAAACGCAGCTTTGGCCGTTGCACCGGTGAGATAAACCTCTTTAGCTGCCGTACTTTTGGTGATCAAAGAGTTGGCACCAATAAAATTTTCCTCAGCGATGATGACGTTATTTGAAATTGAGGCGTTGATGCCGAGAAAGCTGAAGGGCATTACTTTAACGTCCCCGGCGATACAGACGTTGGAAGTGATCCAGCAGTGGTCGGAAATAGTCGATCGGTCGCCAATTTGATTTGAACTCCAGATGGTGACGTTATTACCGATGGTGACATCAAAATTGATGGAATTATTTTCCAGAATGAAGCAATTTTCACCGACAGACAGTTCATCCCCGGCAAAGATGCTGGAATTTACATAACTGGCCAGGCGGTAGCCTTTGGCTTTGCAAGCGTCATATTTGCGGGCACGAAGCTTATTGAGCTCTTGACTGCCGAGTGGAACGAAAAACTGATAATGGTCCGGTGAATATTTTGCTTCTACCGTTTCGAATGCCACTACCGGGAGGTCTCTAAATTCAGCAGCACTGAGATATTCTTTCTCGACTGCGAAGGCGCACACTTGATGTTCGCTGTCTTTAGCAAAATAGCGATGAGCCACAGCCGCACCGCGGCCGGTACCAAATAAAACCAGTTTAGCCATTTACTCTTTGCCCCAGATAATCGCTTTTAAGTTGCTTTCGATCAAGCTTTCCGTTAGCATTCTTCTGTAAGTATTGGACAAAAGAAAATTTCGTCGGAATCATATAAGCAGGCAATAAGCCTTTCAGCACTTTGCGAATTTCGTCTTCTTCGGTATCCGATTTCAATTTAACAAAAGCGACAATCTGGCTGATGCCGCGCAGCTCACAGTGAATCACGGCAGTCTGAGCCACTGATTCTATGCAACTGAGAGCGTTTTCAATTTCTTCCAGCTCAATACGATAACCCATATGCTTGATTTGATTGTCGGCTCTACCCATAATCCGAATCTTGTCGTCGTCAGGATTGTGCAAGACCACGTCGCCGGTGCGATAAGCCATGTCTCGATAAGCTGAGTGAGTAGGGTTTTGCACAAAAGCCAGATTGGTGCGCTCGTGATCGCGGTAGTAGCCCATACCAACATTCGGCCCTCCGAGCAAAAGCTCACCTTGCTGGCCGTCGGGCACAATTTGCAAAGCCTCGTCCACTATCCAACCGCTAAAATTTGGGGCCAATTTCCCCAGAGGCAAAAATCCCTTGAGGTCGGCAAAGTCATTGCTTTCGACCTTATACGACGAGCAGATGCATGTGCATTCAGTGGGGCCGTAAACATTGTAGAAACTGATTCTGTGCGAAAGAAGATCGAACAACTCTACCAGTCGCGCTTTGGGATAACCTTCTCCGCCAAAAATTATTCTCTTAAGCGAACTGAAGCTGTCGGCATTTAAAGCACGCATAGTCTGCAGATAAATCAGCATTGAAGGCACAGAAAACCAGGACGTACACTTAAATTCGTCAATCAGCCGCAACAACTTTCGTGAATCTCTTACAGCCTGGCCATCGAACAAAGCAATAGTTGAGCCGGAGAATAATGACGAGTAGAGGTCAAAAACAGAATTGTCAAAGAAGAATGGATTGACGCTCGTAAAGACTTCACCTGCACCGATGCCATAGGTTTGAATGCTCCAATCAATCAAATTCAAAACATTCTGATGGGTCATGGTAGCGCCTTTGGGAAAACCAGTAGATCCCGAAGTGAACATGACGTAAGCGGCTGTTGCAGCGGTAATTGATTTGAGATGATTGCTTACTACAGCAGCATTGTCGTCTTCATTGGCAGGCAGTTGGAGCTTGGTGTAATCGGCCACTTTAAATTTGTCGCTGGGGATAGACACGGTTAATTGGTTCTCGCATAGAACCAGTGCCGGATTACAGCGATCAAATATTTTAAGGAGCCTCGGCTGCGGACTTTCGGGATCGAAGACGCTGTAGGTAACACCGGCCTTAAGAGCGCCCAGTATGCAAATTACAGCTGTTATATTCTTGGTGCCGCTGATACAAACGAGATCGCCGACTTTTAAACCAGATTGAATGAAATAGGTGGCCATGGCGTCGCTTTGCCGGTCGAGCTCACTGTAAGTAAGCTTTTGCTCTTCGAATAAAACAGCAACCGAGTCAGACTTTTGACTGGCCACTGATTTGAAACGCGAACCCAGATTGAAAAGATATTGGTTATTGCTCAAATCACCAACCCGCCGTCAATTTCAAGAACCTTTCCGTTTAGATAGTCGTTTTTGATACCAGCTACGACAAAAGCGGCAATCTCAGCGGTTTTTCCCAGCCTTTTCAAAGGCACACGTTTGATAGTGTCTTGCAAAATTGTCTCGTTGACGGCCACATGCGTTGACTCAGTGTCACAAAATCCCGGTGCCACGGCAAAGCATCTGATGCCGAATACAGGCAACTCTTTGGCCCATACTTTCGTCAAGGCTTCCAAACCCGCTTTTGCCGCTGAATAAGCCGATTGCCCGGCATTGCCGCGGGCTGATATAGACGTGATGTTGACGATTACACCTTTCGTGCGCCTGGTGAGCATCGCTTGAACTGCGTGTTTTGTCATGTAGAAGGCAGAGGAAAGATTGGTTGAAATCACTCTCTGCCATTCACTGCTGTCATGAAGTTTCAAGCCACCGCCGCCAAATGATATTAATGGAGCGCTGTACAAAATACCAACATTATTAACCAGCACGTCAATTTGACCAAATTGTTCAGTCACGGCTTTAATGCTGTTTGCCACCTGTTCTTCATCGGTGACATCACATTTAAAAACGGCTAAATCGGGCCGATTTTGCAACGCTCTAAAGCCTTCGCTTTCAATGTCGAAAATGACAGACACAGCCTCTTCGCGCAGAAGCTGTTCAATAATTTCCAGACCGAGACCACTGGCACCACCGGTCACTAGACAGACTTTGCCTTTGAGCGCCAGCATTAAGCAGCAGACTTTGTGTTGACTAAATCTCTGATGGCACCAAGACTTTGCATTGTGCCGATTTCGTCAAAAGTCAGTTGAAAGCCAAAACGCTCTTCAATAGCCACTATCAATTCCATGTGCTTGAGCGAATCCCAAGATTCAACATCTTCCATAGTCATCGCATCAGTGGCGGTGCCTTTCGGGATTCTGAGAAACTCCTGAAATATTTCGTCTAGAGCCTCAGAATTTTTCGATGTTGAGCTATTAGAAACGGTTTGCATAGCGTCACCTGAACAAGTAAGTTGTGCAATTCTACCAATAGAGATTGACGACTATTGAAAAAAGTAAGACTTTGTCAAGAAAAGCGGTGGGCGCTTAACTTTTACTTATGTTTTAAAGGCTACCAACAGTATGGAACCACCAAGCGGTAAGTTGAGACCCGCTTTCACTAATTGCCGCTCCAGGTCGATGGTACGCTCGAAAAGACTATTAATCGTTTCAGGTAAGTTGAACTCAGATTGATCCACATCTTTCGCTGACCGCTTCTTATAGCGGCTTAAAACCATGAGCGGCAGCAGAAAGGAAACGAAAGAAGTCATGCGCACAATCCGAAAGCCGGCTTTTTCCACTTTTTCCTTCAATTCAGCGGCCGAATACCTTCGCTTGTGACAGGCCAGTTCATCAACGGCGCTCCAGAGAAAGCCATGCTGCGGAACCGTAATCACTATTCCCTGCTTGGCGGCTTTGAAGAGTTCGCTCAAAACCAGCTCGTCTTCTTGAATGTGCTCCAGTACATCAAAAGCGCCAATGACGTCGTAAGCCTGAGCAAAGGGTAATGCTCGCGCGTCCAGCTGCTTAAAATCAACTTCAGGCAATCTTTGTTGAGCAAAATGCAAACCCTCGGCATAAAGCTCGCTGCCTGACAGTTTTAGTTTGGGAAAAGCTTCCCTGATGCCATTCAGCACAAAGCCTGTACCACAGCCAACTTCAAGCATTGACGCGGCATCGGGAAAATATTTGCCCAGGGCCCAGATGATAAAACGATTGCGTGAGCGAAACCAGAAACTTCCGGCTTCGGACTCGAACAAATTTTCGAAAAGTTCAGGCCTGAAGCCTACCTCTTCGGAAGCTGAAATCTCGGTGTCAGGCACGAACCATCCTCGGTGTGATTAACTAGCTTTCATGGTATCACTCTATACCCGCAAATCAACAGTAATCATACTAACTAAACCAGGAATTAAGACCATGGTTATTGAGGCCGGCCAATGAAATCACCGATAGAAAACAAAAATGTGCTCATAGACACTAAAGATAACCTCAGCCTAGAACAACAACGCCTCTTCAAATATTTCGGTGTGGGCGCCAAAATTAAACCACCAATCCGAATTTTAAATCCTCACCGCATTGCCATAGGCGACCGCACCAGCATTCAGGAGGGCTGTCATATCAACGCTTTCGAAGACCTTGCCTTCCTTCGCAGCTATATAGAAAATGACTACCGAGACGATTTTAGTGATGAAGACTACATCTATGACTCCTCTATCGAAATTGGTAAGGAAAACCAACTGGGACGTTTTCTATTTATTTCATGCACCAACCACATTGTTCTAGAACAAAATGTACTGGTCTCAGAACGAGTCTTCATCGGCGATAACAACCATTCATTCAGCCATATGCATGTGCCAATAATGCAACAGCCCAATCAAAAAGGTTCGCAAATTGTTATTCAAAAAGGGTCGTGGATTGGCGCCGGAGCTTCATTGTTGAGAGGCACTCAAATTGGTCGTTTTTGCGTAGTCGGCAGCAATAGTGTGTGCAAAGATGTCTTTCCAGACTACGCCGTCATAGGTCCTGAGCCGGCAAGGATGTTGTTTCGCCGTTTCGAAAATTCAGAGCACAGCTAAAGCGCTGCTTGCTGCAGCTGCCCTTTGCGAATGCGGCTCTGATAAAAAGCGGCGATGGAGTCCACTACAAACTGCACTTGTTCTTGACTGAGACTGACAGATAAAGGCAGTCTTAAAAGCCTGCTACTGACATAAGCGGTGTTGTCCAGATTGCCGCACACCCGGCTGTGCTTGGCCGCTCCAGGTGCGTCGTGCAGGGGAATATAATGAAAAACAGCGCCAATTTCTTCACGGACGAGATAGTGCATGAGCTCGTCGCGCTCTTCGGCAGTGTTCGTTAAAACGTAATAGATGTGGCCATTTTGCATGCCTCCGGGAGAAATTGTCGGACGGCGCAAAAGACCGTTTTCCTCCAGTGGCTTGAGGGCCTGGTGATACATTTCCCAGGTGGCCTGTCTACGTGCATTGATAAAGCCCGCTTCTTCCATCTGGGCCCAGAGAAAAGCTGCCTGTAATTCGCTTGGTAAGAATGATGAGCCCAGATCTTGCCAGGTATATTTGTCGATTTGTCCGCGGAAAAATTGACTGCGATTTGTGCCTTTCTCTCGGATAATCTCAGCCCTTTCTACCATTCGCGCATCATTGATAATCAAGGCGCCAGCTTCACCGGCCACTAAATTTTTTGTTTCATGAAAACTAAAAGCAGCCAGCGAACCAAATGAACCAAGGGCTTTGCCGTTATGATTCGAAAGAATCGCATGAGCTGCATCTTCCACCACAGCAATATCTCGCTCGTCGCATATTTTCATAATGGCCGGCATGTCGCAAGCAATGCCGGCGTAGTGCACAGGCACCACCGCTCTGGTCATACTTGTTATCGCTTTTTCTATTTCGCCTGCATCGATATTGCAAGTGTCGCGAGTGATGTCGACAAAAACAATCTTTGCCCCGCGCAAGACAAAGGCATTGGCAGTGGAGACAAAGGTGAAAGAAGGCATAATTACTTCGTCGCCTTCTTTAATGTCTAAAAGAAGCGCCGCCATCTCCAGTGCGGCTGTTCCTGAAGGAGTGAGCAAAGCACGCTCACAGCCAATCTTCTCTTCAAGCCAACCATGACACAGTTGGGAATATTTTCCATCGCCGCAAAGATGGCGACTTTCGAATACATCTTTGATGTATTCGAGCTCTTTACCTGTGATATGTGGATAATTGAACGAAATTTTCATGGCCACGGCGAAATCCGAACTATAGCCAGCGAGATTAACACAAGCACAGAGGCGACTTCAACCAACCACATCCGTTGCTCTGGCTCCCTTGTTGCCGCTGCCTTTTTCTTGCAAGAATGTGCTGGGAAACTTCAAACTGTATCTATGCCCATATTTGCGTATCGGTTTTTCAATAAACAGATACGAAACGGTGGCCATAGCGGTCGCGCTGGCCATGACGAAGATAGAAGCGCCAAATTCGGCTAGAGATGCCACTTTGGGCTCTTGATTGAAAATAAATCCGTGCACCATGCCATTAATAGACTGATGGTACATGTAAAGACCATAAGAGATGGCTCCTAACCAAGCCAGGGGTTTTGCCAGCCACAGACGATTGAAGGCATTTTGCTGATATGTGAACAATCTCAGAATCACTATAGCGGCGAGAATGGCGATAAAGCTTTGCTTAAGCGGTGGATAAGGACCACACTGAGTGGAGTGCCATATGTCCAGCAGAGCCCCTTGGGTACAGAGGGAAAAAATAATAACCAGGGCCAATGCATCAAGAGCGTATCGCCATTTAGTGGCCACGACCAGCGCCTTCGAGTTGCGGATAATCATTGCCACCAAAACACCGTACATCAAGCCGTCAACGCGCGAGGGCATCAAAACATAAGGGGCGTACCAACTGCCGAACAGGTGGCTCCACCAATCCCTCAATACCGGGGCGAAACAGATACCGGCCAAAACTGTAATGAGCAAAGATCTGCGCGAGAAGAAATAAACCGCAAAAGGAAAGAATAAATAGAACTGTTCTTCAATTGCTAAAGACCAAGTGATACCGACCCAGCGCGGTCCACCATATCCACCAAGAGCAATGGGCAAACTCTGGGTAAAAGTGGCATAGGTCCAGAAAGGTGGCTTTGGTTCTGCCAGTAACCACAGATCCATTTGCGGTAAATTGGCATGAGCCCTAACAAATAAAGCCATAGCGTAAGAAGTGAGAAGCAGCCAGAGAACGGGCAAAATGCGGGCGATGCGACGAATCCAAAATCGTTTAAAAAAGTGACTTTCGCCTTTAGCGTCGATTAAAATTCCACCGATCAAAAAACCAGAGAGCACAAAAAAAAGGTCAACTCCAGCTAAAAGTAAGTCGATCGTGTGCAATTGAATGCCCTGGCAAAGCGCACCAGCGGCCGGAGTGAAAATACCAATCAAAACGTGGGCCAGCAGAACAGAGGCGCAAGCCCAACCGCGTATGCCATCCAGCTCAGGCACATGTCGTTTGCTGGCGCCGACAGTTTTGACGATGTGGCGCCGCTGAGAAAACTTTAGCTGCAAACTATGCCATGGCCCCACTGCTCGAGCACTGACCTTTGTCTCTATTACCGGCATATGGACTGTGGTTTGCAAATGATTCCTGAGTAAGGCTGAACGATTGCCGCAAATCATAATATAAACGCACTCGACAACATATGATGTATCCCTAACAATTTAGCCCTGTGGGCAATTTGGGCCACTTTCCCGAACTTATCATTTGCTGAAAACATAATCCCGGGCCGCCTTTCCAGTGTGCACAAACAGGTCTAACACGGAAACTGTATGAGTAAAAGGCGGATAAAGCTGTTCATATTCCGAATAAACGGGATATTCAAAAAACTCGACTTCGATACCGTTACTTTTAAACAGTTCGGTATCCAGATAACAGCTCGCCGCTACACCTGAAATGTATTTGGTTGCTTTCAATTGCAAACAGATATCGAGCAACCTGTCTGATTTCACACCTTTTGCATCAAGCGCCGTAGACCAAATAAATGGCGTAGTAATTTTCAGCTCAGCGCAAATATATTTGATGAATAGATAATTGATCTCGCTTAAAAGCTCGATATTTGAGGCTTCTTCGTATAGCGCTTTGAAGTCATCGTGATAAAGGTCGAAATGCTTGGCTTTGGCATAACCATGCAAAAGTGTATTGAAGTGCGATTTTGCCCAGCTGGAATCTGCCACTCTGGTATCACAAATGCGCTGATCGTATCTGCCTTTTACTTCAACTGGAATAGTAATCCAGCGCACTCCCTGCGCCGTCTTTACCATGTTGCGATTGCGCCAGTCGCGCCTGGTATATTGCATATCATCGTAGAGTACAAACTCGTCCACTGCGTTGATAATGTCAAAGTAGCCTTTCCAGGGAATGTAATTCGATTGAATAATCGCTACTGTTTTTGCCATCGATATTATCTTCCTGCCACCATTTTATAAACTTCTTCACACTGCCTGAGCCCTTCCAAAGGGTTGGCGCCGGCCATACTTTGTTTGCACGAAGACGAAGCCCGCTGCCAGGCGGCATCATCATTCAAAAGCTCGTGGATAGTCTTTTTAAGGGCTTCAAAGTCGCCACGCTTCACCAGTAAATTGCTGTCAGTGACAAAATCCTCCACCGGTGACCAACTGGTTTGACTGAACTCTTTGAGAAAATCATTTCTATGTGCCACCACAGGTACACCCTGAGCCATTGCCTCAACAATCACCTGCCCGCCGCCTGATGGATAGGTATCGAGCAACACGTCAGCCATTGTAACAAGCCTGCTGAAATCGGTACGCCAGCCTAAAAACTTGACCCGCTCACGCACCGCAGACGGTACCATACTATCGAAATCGGCAATTTGCTCGGCCAGGGCACCAACCACCACAAAATATAAATCGACATGGTCTTGCAGTATTTCGCCAATCGCTCTCCACTGCTGCCGGTCTTTAAACTTGGCGAAGCGACCGCTGCTCATTAGCACTCGCGCCCCGTCCGGCACCTGTAATTCCTGCTTGGTCACCGGCTCAGCCACCTCAGGCGATTTACCGGTCATTTTCAGCTCTACTAAAGTGGAATTGCAGGGGCTATCCATCAGGGGATGCCTGGACCAGGCAATAGACCAATCTAAAGCGGGATGAGCAAACTGACCTGGAGGCCCTTGAATCAGACCAACGATTTTCGGCGCGAGTTTAAGGGCGGTGAGAAAACAGGTTGCAAAATCGACCAGACAAGCGCTGGTAACAAGAATGTCTAAATTGGCTGCTTCAATTTGCCGGGTCAGACCAAGCAAAGATTGCGCCACCTGACCTTGAGGCATATCGGCAAAATTACTGCAGAGCACCTCACAGCCACTGGCCTTAAGGCGCTCCAGGTGGTCTTTGCCTTGAGGCGAACGCTCAATTTGTTCTGCCGTCTCGGGCACAATGGCGACAATTTCAAACTGTTCTTTGTCATGCAAGCCGATGAGCACGTGGCTAATTTTGAGCAAAACCGAATTGAGCTCAATGACACCTCTGAGCAAATAACCAACTCGAATCTTGCCTGACTTATTGCGCTTCGGTGAAGGGGCCGCGCGGTGCGGAGCAGCCAGTCTGTCTATGGCGGTAAGAATGTCACTGTCAATTTCGTAGCGGTCTTCTTTTAAATAAGTCATAGCGG
>JADYXQ010000095.1 GCA_021772135.1 Candidatus Obscuribacter sp. | reverse complement strand
GGCGGCGGTGGTTTTGACCGCGGTGCCTTTGGCGGTGGCGCATATGGTGGCGATCATTTCGGTGGCGGCTTTAATTCTTACTCCGGCATGCATGGCGATGCCGGTCGCTTTGCCGGATCTGACGATATGGGCATTCGCAATTATGGTGGTATCACCGGCGGCCCTGCCGCCGCTGGACATCTACCAACTGATGGTGGCCTCGCCGGTTTTGCCGGCAATCGCGCCAATATAGCTCATAATCCCACTAACATCGATTCGAATCGCTTAAGTGCGCAGGGCACCAGTGTTCGTAGTTCCTTTAACCATGATGGCTTCAATCACGATAATTTCACAAACGTCAGTGTCAATCATTATGGTGGCTATCACGGCGGTTATGGTGGTTATGGCTATCACGGGTACGGTTGGGGCGGCTATCCCGGCGGCTGGTATGCACCAGGCTGGTCACCCGCTGCCGCATGGACATTCATGGGCGTCTCAACCCTGACATCATTTCTTGGAATGGGTATGATGGGTGCCGCTATGTCTGGTGGTGGCAATGGCGGTGGCAACACAACCAACAACATCACATATGAAGGCGACAATGTTTATGAGAATGGGCAACCCCTAGGAACGTCCCAGCAGTATTACCAGCAGGCTCAGCAGCTGGCTTCGGTGGCCACAGCACCGCAAGAATTTACTGCTCAGCCCGCAGTTGCATCTGCGGCAGAAAACGTGGGCAACGATCAAAGCGACGGTTATGGGCAAACTGCCGATTCAGCTCCAACTACTGCGCCGGCGAATTATAACGACCTTAATGAGAAATGGCAGGCTCTTGGAGTGTTTGCTCTGGCTGAGCCAGGCCAGACAGATTCGAATATGCTTATGCAGCTCGCTATCAATCAAAAAGGAATACTGCGTGGCAATTATGCCAACCAACTGACAAACGAAAATTCTCAGATATATGGTGCCCTTGATAAAAAGACACAGAGAATTTCGTGGACCATAGGCGGAAATAACAGCACCGTATTTGATACCAGACTTTCTGACTTGGTCAAAGATGATAGTCAGGTGCTGGTGCACTATGGCCCCGACAATACAAAAAACATGGCTTTAATTCGTTTGCCTGCGCCTAAAGATGAGGCTAAACCGTCACAGCAAGCAAGCTAATAAAGCCTGAAGCGCAAGCCTTAGTCGCGGTCGTGCATTTCGCGTCTGGCTTCGCCGTAATGTTTGGCTGCCCTTTCTCTTTGGTGACGTGCGTGTCTTTCATGCATGCGGGCCATAAAACCATGACCTTTGGCTCTGCTCACCCGGGCGTTGTGTTCGGCTTCGCGGGCGTCACGCATATCTTCACGCGCATCTTTTCTTTCTTCATAAGCATCGTGTCTGTCTGCCAGGGCAGGTTGAGCTGCGGAGCTGAAGGCCGCGCCACAGACCATCAGGGCGGTTAGTCCAAAAACATGCAATCGTCGTGAGTTCATTTTTAAATCGAATTTCATTGCCAATTCCCCATAAAATTTGTTTCGCGTCGGCGATGTGCTCTTAGACCGGCGATCGATAAGAAAGTTCCAGAAAAGGCTATCAGGCGCCAATTGCCCGTATAATTACCGAACCTGGCTTGAGGAATTTCCATGTCTTGTAAGTGGCGTACGTTCGTCTGTTCTGTATTAACTATTGCCGCCCTGGCCGGTTGTTCCAGTCTTAAGCCGGCCCCTGTTGTCAAAGGCAAATGGGGATTCATCAATAAGAAGGGCACTTTTATCTTCAAACCGCAGTTTGAAGAAGCATCCGAATTTACTGAAAAAGGCGCCATAGTCAGGCAAGACAAACGCTTAATGCGACTTCAGGCAAACCCACCGGGCGAAGCTACTGCTCCTGTTGGGCCTGATGACAAGCCTGTGCTCGACCCGCTTCCCGCCATTGAGTGCGCTCAAGCGGGCGAGAAAAAATTTAAAATCATGGATGGCGATAAAGTTTTCTTTGATCCGGCATCAAAAGATGAGCTACCTAAGGTGCTGGCAGACGGCGGATTCGTCTGCGCCAAATTCGATACCCAATACGCCTATATTGACAAGGCCGGCAGCCTTGGCATCCCGCGGTGGTTTCCGGAAGCCAAACCATTTGCAGATGGACGCGCGGCAGTAAAAGAGAATGGTCGCTGGGGATATATAAATAAGAAGGGTATTTTTGTGGTGCCGCCCAAATTTTTGGATGCTGGAACTTTCTTCGATGGTTTGGCACCGGTAAAAGTACTTGATGATACTCCGCCTACTTAGAGCAGCTAATTAGTTTCCTGGGCACTGCAATTGGCCAAATATTTTCTTGCCCTCTTCACTCTGGTTCTCTTATGCGGGCTTACTGCCTGCGGCAAAACTCTGCAAAATGTTGAAAAGCAAACTGTGAACGCGGCAGTAGATGTTCCTGTCACTGACCCTGTGATTCGCCGATTGACCGAAATCACCTCCAGTGTAGAGATCGTGGCAGATGGTGAGTTCAATGCCGGCAGTTATCAGTTTAAGAATATGCTGGTGGCAGTGCAGCCTAATACCAGATTCCATCTCAGTCTGACTCTGCCGATTAAAAACGCCAGTTTGATTTCTACGGCAGCAGCGACCGGATCATTCTCCACCACTGAAATGATTTCCATTAACGGCATTCCGGTGCCAAAAGAAATTGACCTGGAAGAAGGCAAAGTTAGCGCGCAATTTGATCTGGCCCGTTCTATGGCAGCATTCTTTTTCAGCCTGCTACAGGCCGGCAGCGAAAGCAACGATCTTCGCGCCATGATTGACTCTGCGCAAATACAAAAGGCAACTTTACAGTTGCGTGAAGGGTCCGTACTGGATTTAGAGGGCCGCGCAATTGCAGTTGGTCCTAAGTCTAGTTTTACTTTCAATGATGTCGTCATCGATCACGAATTCAACTATCGCGGCGAATGCACAATCGCCCTGAATTTTCTCAAAGGTTGCCGCTGGGTGGGCAAAAAGGTCAACTGCGAGTTTGACGGTGGCCTGGCTAATTTGCGATTGATTGCCACCAAAGTCAACGATGAAATTGTGCTCTCTTTAGATCCCGAAAAACCTAAAAAACAGGTATTGACACTGCAGCCTTGTGTCTTTAGATTCGGCAAGAATAAGCGATCTAGCACCACCAGTCGCAAGGTCGACATCGATTTGAAAGACTTTCGCTGGCGCCACGGGCAGGGCGAGAATTTTTCAATTATGCACATGCTCGGCTTGATGAAATTGCTGCACACTGATCTCGATTTAAAAACAGACACTCATGAGACTCTTGCGCTCTTTCCAGATGTAGTGCACGCAAAGTTGGAAATTACTGAAGACGAAAAAGGTAAGGCCACACATTTTTCTACCACCGGTTTTGCCCGCGCTGCCGAAGGTCAAATCACCATTGCCAAAAAGACCACTCGACTGGTGCTTTTCCTCGCTGAAACCGTGATTGGTCCTGTGTCTTTCGATAAGGCCGGTGACCTTGAGATTTTCCTTGAAAAAGGTGTGGCCAAGTTGAAAAAACTTGAGTGGCATGGCAACAAAAGTCAGTTTTCTTTAGTAACCGCCGGCCTTTCTACACTTTCTTTGCCTCAAGGCATGCTTGTAGAAAAGTCTGCTGCTGCGGGTGCTAAGACACATTTGAAGCTGCCACTTACAGTGCGCCTGGGCCAAGCTACCATTAAAGGTGGTGGCAACGAAGTTAAACTGACTGATTTGTCTGGCGAAATACTGGTTGATGTCGATAAAGAAGTGGAGTTGACCAGCAAGCTGGACTTTTCTATTCCGGATTCGAAAATGTTTGGCCATCAACAAGCTGATGTTAAAGTGCGCGGCCTCGACCTGTCGGTCTATCAAGGTAAGTCAAAAATTCATTTGCGCGATTGCTCTGTACTGGTGCCTGAGCAGGTCCTAGTAGAAGCAATCACCAAACATATTCCGACTGAGTTTTCTTTTGATCTGAATAAAAAGCTCTCTGAAAATAAGCGTTGGCGCTATCGCAACGCTACGGCCACAAAAGTCAGCGTCACTAATTTCAAGGTAACGCAAATGGATCCTAAGCCACCAAATATTGTCAATTTCGATGCTGAAGGCGACGTCACCCTCGACGGCACCATCGAGAAGACTGCACTGATAGGTGGTGGCGGGAAAGACGATGATGTCGCCAAACCATCCAGCGAAGATAAGCACGAGAATAAACACAAAAAAGACAATAAGCACGACAAAGAGAACAAACAAGAAACTGGCAAAAAAGAAGATTCAGACAGCAGTGAAGTTGCAGACAGTGAGTCACACAGCAAGTGGCAACTCAAGCCCTGGAATCTATCTGGTCACCTTGAGGGTTCAGGCAATGTCAAATATCATTTTGTACCCAGTGGGCGGGGTCTGAAAAGCTTGCTCGAGTACGACTTGACCATGAATGTGCCGCTTCCTTCTGACCTGCAATTAGATTGGAGCCATGTTGCCTCGGGAATTCTCAAGTTTGCCGAGAAGCGCATGATTGTTGGTCATCTACGCAAAGTAACCGTGCCGCTCAAATATCATCATCAGCTGGAGTTGTTCAACAAAAATTCTGCTATGTCGCGTACGTTCAATATTGTGCAGCTTTCTGTTAAGCCGGTGAGCACAGCCATGCAAGTAGATTTTGCCGCAGAAGGCAGCTTTTAAAAGCTAATTGATCATCACCGCTTTAATCAAGCGCTTCTGCGCCACTAGCGGTGCAATTGCGGCACCCAGAGCTTTTAAGCGATCAGTACTCTCATGCTCTTTGACGGCAGCCGAGTCAGCATATAGTTCAGTCAACCAGATGCAATCCGTATCAAGGGTGCCGTCTTCTTTAATTACTTCCAGCACATCAAAGCGCAGGCAACCTTTTTCTTCGTCCTGGCTGCGTTGAGCATGCTCGCGAATTAGTTGTTCAAATTGTGGACGGGCTCCGCTATTTAGTTGAAATTCAACGATGATGGCAATTTGTGGCAAAACAGTTTCCTTTAGATCTGTCTGCTTATTGTACGTTTGTCACGGTACTTTATCGATATTGACAAAGGTCGATTCCATGTCGCCGCCTTCCTCACGCTGATCGTTTTTAATGATCGTCAGAGGCACCGCCATCCAAAATTTGGAGCCTTTGCCTGCCACGCTTTCCATGCCAAGTTCGCCTTTCATGTTTTCAGCGAACTGTTTACAAATGCTCAGACCAAGGCCGGTGCCGCCGAAATGCTTAGCAATGCTTGAATTGGCCTGGCTGAAAGCCTCGAACAGTTTGGACTGTTGCGCCGGTTCAATGCCGATACCTGTATCTTCTACGGCGAAGCGCAGCCATATTTTCTCGGCATCGGCTTTTTCCGTGTTTACCCGAAGAGTGACCGAGCCGGTCTCCGTAAATTTAATGCCGTTGTGGGCAAAATTTATTATCACCTGTCTGATTCTCAGCGAGTCTCCTGCCAGCTCAGCGGGTACGTCGCCGTGCACAAGTGATGTAAGCGCAAGTTTCTTTTTCCGTGCTACCGGTTCTACTATGTCGACTACTTCCGCCACCAGTTCTCTAATGTTAAAAGGCTCGGCCGTGGTCGAAGATTTCGCTTCCACCCGCTGCATATCAAGCAGTTCATTGAGAACCTGCATCAAGCGTGTTGATGCAGCGTAGGCCGTCAGAGCAATTTCCTTTGTTTCACCCTGCAGAGGCTCTTGTGATAATAATTCGGTCAGGCTCACTACTCCTGAAAGCGGTGTGCGCACTTCATGGCTCACCAACTGCGCAAAGCGCGTCTTGTTGGCCGCTGCCTCCAGAGCTTCTTCTTTGGAGGCGATAGCCTGGCGCAAAGCCTCGGCGCGCTCGGCGTCAAGTGAACCAATGGTGGTGGCTACCCGGAGCACGGCCAGGGGTAAAAAGACGACAATAAGTACTGCTGCAACCATCAAATTGATATTCTTCCACTGCTCAAAGCCGCCAGCCAGGCCAATCAGGGGAATGAGGGCAAGCCATGGCAATAGACGCCTGATGACAAAACCGCCCAGGGTCGGTTCGACCATAATTTTGGTATGGCCTTCGCCGGCCCGCATAAGAATGAGACTGCAGCCTGCCGCGCTGAGCATGATGCTCAAAGTGACAGCAATTTCAGTGCCGCCCCAAAATTCCTTTAATAAGGCAAGACTAAAGGCATGACCGAGAAGGGCAAACTGGCCAATAGACAATGTGACGAAAGCGAGTACTTGATCAATATTTGTTTTGCGGCCATAGGCCAGCTGCGACAAAACCGCGCCCATGGACAAACTGAAGAAAGCGATGGCCGCATTTGCCGCCATTCTCCCGGGCACCGACGTGGCGCGAGTATTGGGTTGCTCAATGGTAAATAGCTGATCAATGCCGACATTCCAACCGCTTAACCATTCGATCAAGGTGATACCAGATACGGCGGCAGCCGTAATCGCCAGGGTGATAGGAACGACTCGGGAAACTTTGGTCAGGCTGAGCAAAACCGAGACACTGCAAAGAATCAGACAGAGGGCGGCATTGACTTTAATAAGAGAGCCCAGCCCAGTCTGATTTTGCAAAAATTCTACGTGCAGCAGGGCGCCAGAAAGAGCGACGGCACCATATAGCCCTGTAAGTAAAGACAGACCTGCACACGCTTTGCGGCAAATCTGGATGCGAATGTTATCTGTGTCACTTATAGATTGCACTGCCATTGAACAACCTAGAGGGGGGTATGATGGATGCCCCGAAATATTGGGGCATCCATCATATAGTCTATCTAATTAGCGGCTTTTTCTCCCTGCGCTCTTTTTGCCGGCAGCTGTGCTTTTCTGCTGCACTTTGGCTTTGGCCGGGGGTTTAGCTTTTGCACCGACGCCAGCTTTGGCTTTGGTTGCCGTTTTTGCTTTAACTTTGGCCTTTGCCGTGGTTGCCGTCTTCTTTGCGGCAACAGGCTTTTTGGCTGTTGCCTTTTTCGTTATTACCTTCTTGGCTACGACCTTGTTAGATTTTGCACTTTTTGTTTTTGTAGCAGGTTTAGCGGCTTTATTCCCCCCTGTTTTAGCTTTGACAGCAGGTTTGGCTTTAGCTTTGACAGCAGGTTTGGCTTTAGCTTTGGCAGCAGGTTTGGCTTTAGCTTTGGCAGCAGGTTTAGCTTTCGCCTTGGCAGCAGGTTTAGCTTTCGCCTTGGCAGCAGGTTTGGCTTTCGCCTTAGCGGCTGGCTTGGCTTTCGCCTTAGCGGCTGGCTTGGCTTTAACGCCAGGCTTTGCTTTTGCCCGATCAGCAGGTTTTTTGCTCGACTTCTTAGAATTATCGCCATTGATTGACAACTCAGGCCACAAATCTTCCGTTGCCTGCAGTCCGTCACGACGCTCATTGAACTCTTCCGTCAGTTCATCTTGTTCCGGATAATCTTTTACCTTTGGCAAAATTGAGTGTTCTTCTTCTTTTATGTGGTGCTCTACCAGGTCTGTAAGCACTTTCATTTTGGCCTGATAGGTTTCATCAACTGAGGTGAAACTTCTAATCTCTAGAATCAAACTATCGACGATAAAGTGCTCTTCATAACCCTCAAGAATCGCGCCCTGTTCATTGGTTAACGACTTTACAGCCTTGTAGACAATTTCTTCTTCCAGCTTGCTGTGTATGGTCAATTCTCTGGTGATGGTATTGCCTAGCTCGAATTTTTCTTGCATTGAGTCGGATCTGGAAAATTCTTTAAAGAGCCCTTTGACCTTTTTATGGTCGTCTTTCAAGGTATCCACAACCCCTTTTCTAGGCTCTGGCTTGGGCTCCGGCCCTTTGTTCTCCGATTTCTTCATCATTTCTAAAAAGATAGGATGCTGAGACTTTTCTGTCTTCTCGCCTGACTCTTTGTTATCTTCTTGGCTATCTTTGCTGTCTTCGTCGTCAGCATTATCTACTGCACTACTTTTGTTACTTACTTCGTTTTCCTTGACTGCATCACCAACGTCACTTTGCTGCTCATCGCCCTCTTCGGCATTATCTTCGCTAAGGTCCTGGCGAGACTGTGCGCCAGCTTTGGCCTCGGCCGGTTCGGCATTTTTCTGTCCATTTGCGGAATTATAGTCTTTGTCCATTGCGTCAGAATCTTCTTTTTCTTCCTTCTTAAAAGGATTTTCAACGCCGTGGATTAGTTTAAGAATCGCATCTTTGGCTGATTCAATAGGGTGGTCGTCCATGTTTAATCCTCTCTGGCTTTCGTCAGAGTCGACGTACGTTGCGACAGCCGGTTCCCATTTAAAAGAGATTTTAGACGACATGAAGGTCCGAAACCGAAAACCAAAGCCCCGCAAGACTTAGTGAGGCTTTAGTCGGGCATCTAAATCGTCCATTATCTTTAATTGTTTTATTAAAAGGCCGTCGCACGCAGCGATTTCCTCGGCACTTTGACGCTCTTTCTCCAGAGCACGTTCTAAGGTTGTAGATATTTCCTGCAGGGCAAAAGCAATCTGCCCTTTAAATTTCTGCAGAAACTCTTTTGTCGTTTTGGTAATTCTTTCTTGAAAATCAGCCCGCAAACGTCCGGCATTGCGGCTGAGTTCACTGGGTGCAGCTTTTAAAAATCGTGCTCGAATAATAGGGCGCGCTAAGGGAGCTGGCAGCAGCAGAGGCAAAGATTCCACTGCAAGTGTAAAAGGATCGTCCACAGCGTAACGGTGTTTGCTTTCGCTTGTTAACGGTTCAAGTTCAAAATGGCTGGCGCTTTCGATGCCAAAATGTTCTTTTGTCGATTGACGAATTTGGTCAATAACGAGATTGCCCTGCTCTGTAAAGCGAGCTGTAATCTTTCCAAAACTTTTGGCTACTTCCAGTTCTTCGAGATTGCGCCACTGATCGAATATGTTTTGCGTTTGCAGCAGCAATTCTTCGTGCAGCGATTTTATCAGGTCGTTTTTGCCTTGAGATTTTTTATGCAAATAGCAAGCATCAATATCTGCTACAAGTTTTTGTTTGTTGTTTTCAACAAAAATATTTAAGTGCTGCTTAATGCTCTCCAGCAGTTGAGTAGTTTCGCCGCGCACGATAAACTCGGCGTCGGTTTGTTCTTGCACAATTTTGGCGGCTGCTGCTTCAAATTGGGCAATGGTGTTTCTCAATTGATCCAGGGGCAGGCGGCGGCTGTGCTGTTCAAGGCGAAGCATTTGTCTTGTACCGTCAACTTCGGCCGCCAGTCTTCTGCTTGCCGCGGTGATTAAAGTTTGCCCTTTACTGTGAGCGAGAAACTGCATGATGTCAGCTTCCAGCGCGCTGAAACCATCGCCATTGTCGCTGGGCGAAGCCAGGGCCGACCTGGCTGAAATGGGATAAATAGAAACAGCAGTGTCCAGGGCCGCTTCGACGGTTTTTGTTAAATAAGCCAGAGACTGATTTATTTCTCCTTCAGCCAGGTAATCTATCTTATTTTGCACTAGAAACAGTTTGGGGGCGTAAGCGCTTACTTCTTTGAGAAAGGACAGCTCCACTTGGCTGGCTGGTTGATCGGCACTAAAGAGAAAAACGGCTGCGTCTATTTGGGGCAAATAATCATAAGTGGTTTTAGTGTTGTGCATATAGGCCGAGCCGACACCCGGTGTATCTATGATACGTACGCCGTCTTTAAGAAACGCTGATGGGTGCTCGATTTTAACTACTGATACCTGTTTGCTGTTATTAGGATTTTCACTTTCGCTGACATAGTCTTTCAACTTTCCGGCAGGTATTTCTTTTTTTTTACCACTGATAAAAACCACGGTAACGACGATTTTTGGTCCATAGGCAATTATGGTGGTCACTGAAGTAAGTGGTATCACTGCCGTGGGTAATAGTGATTCTCTGATAAACGCATTTACCAGCGTAGACTTGCCACGTTTAAATTCGCCAACGACCGCCAGATTGAAAGTAGCTTTTGTCAGCTTGTTTGCTAAAAGAGTGGCCCGACCTTGAGCTGCTGCGTCATTACGCTGGTGAGCCAGCTCAGCTAGTTGGCCGGCTACTTCCAACAATGAGTCTTTAGTTCGGTTGTATTGATCTAAAGGCAAATCAAGCATATTCTTTGGTACGGCAAAGAGCAATCAATTTTTCCAGTGCTTCGGGTGCGGCAATTTCTTCTTGCTGACGTCCGCGCCGGGTGAGAAATTCCACTTTTGCGTCTTTTAGTTTTTTACCCACAGTGACTCGGTAAGGAATGCCTATCAGTTCGCTTTCGGCAAATTTGATACCGGCCCGCTCATCGCGATCATCAAGCAAGACTTCTACTCCGGCTTTTTGCAAATTATTGTAGAGGCCCTCTGCATATTCAATCATGGTGGCATCGCGCACATCGGTGAGAGTAATTACCACCTCATAGGGGGCAATGAGGGGGTGCCAGACAATTCCTTTTTCATCGTTTGATGTCTCGACACAGGCGGCCATTAAGCGCTCTACGCCAATGCCGTAGCTGCCCATCACCAGTGGTCGCTTTTCGCCGCTAGAGTCGAGAACGTTGGCTCCCATACTTAGCGAATATTTTAAACCAAGTTTGAAAATGTGACCGATTTCCAGTCCTTTGCTAAATTTCAACGCTGCACCACATTTAGCGCAGGGCTCGCCTTCTTTGACAGTGCGCAAATCAGCATAGCTCTCAACTTGCATATCGCGGGCCAGTGAAACGTGGCGATAGTGAAAATCGTCGTGATTGGCTCCAGTAACCATATCCACGGCGCCCTCAAGCTCAAGGTCGGCGATCACGCCGCTGATAGCCGGATGGGCTGCTGTCGTTACGGCAACGGCTCCGAGAGAGCCAGGGTGGGCACCCAGTGCTTTGGCAATTTCGCCTTCCGTGGCCGGTCGCAAGTCAGAGCTGCCGGTTACTTCCATCAGTTTGCTCAAATTCAGCTCATGGTCGCCGCGCAGCAAGATTAGCTTGAGCTGACCGGTCACACTGTACACAAGGGTTTTCACCTGGCGGTGAGCCTCGGCGCCGCCTTCAAAACGCACCAGATCATCGATGGTGCGTACTTGCGGTGTGTCGAATTTTTCTAACTCTTTTTCAGCAATATTTAGATTGGCTTTGTCGCTTCCTTCAGCGATGGCCTTTTCTAAATTAGCGGCGTAGTTGCAAGAACTGCAGGTGACAATCAGGTCTTCACCACTGTCACTGAGCACCATAAATTCTACAGACTGGCTGCCGCCCATGGCTCCAGAGCTGGCTTCTACCATCAAATAAGGTAAGCCCAGGCCGGCGAAAATATTGCAGTAGGCTTTTCTGTGCGCTTCAAAAGAAATATCGAGCCCGTCAAAATCTAAATCGAAAGAGTAAGAGTCTTTCATTGTAAATTCGCGCACTCGAAGAAGACCGGCTTTTGGTCTTAATTCGTCGCGAAATTTGGTTTGGAATTGATACCATATCTGGGGCAACTGTTTATACGATTGCAAACCGTCGCGACTGATGGCGGTAAATACTTCTTCATGGGTGGTGCCCAGAACCAGTGATGCTCCCTTTCTGTCTTTGAGAGTGAACATAATTTCGCCCATTGTTTCAAGGCGCCCGGTTTCTTGCCAGATTTCTGCGGGGTGCAAAGCAGGCAGTAGAAATTCTTGAGCTGAAATAGCAGCCATTTCTTTGCGAATTGCTTGAATAACTTTGAGTCTGACCCGGTAAGCCAGGGGGAGCAAATTATAAATGCCCGCGCCCAGCGGTCTGATGTATCCACCTCGGAGCAAAAGCTTATGGCTGATGCTTTCGGCATGTGCCGGATCTTCTTTTAGCGTGGGAATGAAAAGTTTTGACCAGCGCATATTTTTCCAATCAGTTTTGCAATAGAGCTTTTTGTCTATCGGCTTTAGCTTTGATGTGATTGCCCATTTTATCCCAGAGATCCGCTCGGGCTTCAAAATATTTGGAATTGGGTTCCAACGCAATTACTTTGTCCCAATCTTTCATTGCTTCGTTGAGTTTGCCCATAGTGATGAACATTCTGGCTCTGTCCGAATAAAGCGTTTCATCCGCCGGCTCTTTGTTAATGAGAGCATTCATAATTGCCAGGCACTCGGCACTTTTGCCCGCTTTCAAATAGCATTTAGCGCGCCGTACCTTTACAGATGGTTTGTGACTGGATTGCTCTAAGGTGAGCAAAGTAGCGGCGGCCTTGTCATATTGACCGGCATTTTCGAGAAATGTGGCATATTCTTCCAGGGTTTTCGGGCTCTGTAAACGTTTTATGTCGGCTGCCAGAAAATTTTCGTAGTCGGCCAGTGCTGCTTTATCTTGATGCAGATTGCCTCGGGCAATGGCGCGCGATTTGTAGGCAAAGGGAGTGGGGTGCGGTGAGGCCAGAGCCCGATTACAATATTCGATTTGCCCTTTCCAATCGCCATCAATGCCGGCGAGCTCACCGATTTTACGCAGAGCATCGCTGTTCTGTGGGTCAATGCCCAGGGCTTTTGTAAAGCAGTCACGGGCGACTTTGCTGCTCCCCTCCATAATCGTCATGTCTTCATGAGCACATCCCAGCAAATACCAGGCACGGGCATTACGAGGTTCTTTTTTGACTAATTTTTCCAGCACACCAATGGCCAGTTCTGCTTTGCCAGCCTTAATCAGCATGGCCGCCACTTCAATAGTTGTACGCTCTTTAACTTCGGCTTTGACTGCAGCTTTTACAGGCGGCGCAGCGAGTGCAGGAACTCCTAACAGCGGGCAGAGAGAAAACAGGATTGCCAGGGATAAGGGTCCTGGAGCAAAGAACAGCAGCTTATTCATAAATGTGATTTTAACACTCTAATTGAAAGGCACTATAATGCCACTGCCGCTCAAAGGTCTTGTCAATGGAAATTGTCTGCGAATCCGCTTTTCCTTATCTGTCAGAAGCAGAATTATTGCTGATGTCACCTCTGGCAATCAGTGAGCATTTTTCTGCCGGTGATTATTTATTTAAAAGCGGTCAAGAAAAAATCGATTTATTTATTGTGCAGCGTGGGCAGGTAGATATAGTCAATCCGCGGCACGACAATGAAGTTCTAGTCAGTCACCGGGTAGGACAATTTACCGGCGACATTGATTTGCTTACTCGCAGACCAGCTCTAGTGTCGGCTGTGGCTGCCAGTGATACTCGCGTTTTGCGGGTAAAGAACGATCATGTAAGAGAAGTTCTGCTAAAAATTTCGCACTTGTCTGACAAGCTTTTGACTGCTTCTGATATTGCCCCTGGTGCCACCGAGCTCGACGCCGTGCAGCTTACGCTTGACTGTGGAGCGGTTATTAGCGCCCAGGTGGTGCTAATCGTCAGTGGCGTAGTCTGGCGCAAACTGGAGGCCAAAAATGCTCAGCGTTCTGAGCGCGCCGGTGTTTATTATGCTTGCACCACAGTGGAGGCCATACTTCACGATCGCAGTGATGTGGCGGTAGTGGGCGCCGGCAATTCTGCCGGGCAGGCCGCTACCTTTTAGTTGATTGCTGTCCTGAGAGGCAGGTGCACTTAATTATTCGCGGCCGGCTGGGTCCGAAAATGTCTGAGTATTTGTCTGTCCGCATTCGAGCTAATAATCGTATCACCGTGCATGAAGAGACTGAAATTGCTGAAGTAATTGGCGTCAATTATATTGAATCAGTTTTGCTTAATAAAAAGGGGCATGTTAGCAATATCGATAGTAATAGTGAAACACTACTGGCGGTATCAGCCATTTTTGTATTTATTGGCTCTCAATCATCGGCCGAGTGGATACCGAATCTCGTTGCCCGCGACAGCTATGGTTTTATATTGACCGGTCCAGACATGGAAAAAGCCGGATATTGGCCGCTGACCTACCGTGAGCCCTGTCCTCTTGAGACTTCCATGCCTCGTGTGCTGGCCGCAGGCGATATTCGCTCAGGCACCACCCAAAGAGTTGGCTTTGCCGTGGGCGACGGTTCTCACGCTGTGAGTTGTGTGCACCGCTTGCGCAGCATCGTTAGATCGCTTACATAAGTTCATTGATCTTTGCCAAAATGATCATGGCACCGTCAGCAGTGCGTGTCTGTATACGCTTACTCTGGGCGTGTTCCGGCTATTGTGACTTTGATGAAGTAAGTCGGGAACCTTTTTGCTTCTGTAACAAAAGCTTGTCATCTCGCTATCTGGCACTTAGGCTGGTGTGGAGGACATCCTCAACGATCGCTATTACTTTCATCTTTCGTTCGCAATAGCGCACTATACGAGACTCTTTATATGTACGAAACAAAATCAATTGCTCAATCAAATCAAATTCAACCAAGATATACCGGAGTAAAAACCAAGCTGGTAATTACTGATGTAGACGGTACTCTGGCCTCGTTTTGGGACTACTTCGTGCCTGCTATGCGCGATTTTTTGAGAGATCTGAGCAGCAGCAGCAATAAACCAGTGCATGAACTGGCACTAGATATAGGGCATATTATCGAGCGCCGGGGCAGCCATGAATACCCATGGCTACTGGAAGAAACCAGTTTCGCCTGGTCATATTTTGAAAAAGATCCCGAAACTTTTACAAGAGACTACGTTAAGCCTTTCTGGGAAGCTCTTGATCACAACCGCTCTAAATATCTACACGCTTACCCGCGTGTGCTCGACACTTTGGCCGAGCTGAAAAGCCGCGGCGTCAAAATTGTTGCTCTCAGCGATGCGCCGGAGTATATGGCCAGAGTGCGTAACCAGCAAGTATTTGATGGTTTGCTCGATGCCGTCTATTCTCTGGAAACTGTAGAACCGGAAAAAGACGATATTTTCCATCCTATATCCCTCGAGCACGGCCGTGAACGGGTTAAGCAGTTGCGACAGTCTACTGCAAACCTGAAAACAGCTTTGCATATTTTGCCTCAGTCTTACGAAAAGCCCTGTGCGTCAGGTCTTGACCGCATACTGCAAGATTTCGAAGTTTTCCCTCAAGAGTGTCTTTTTGTCGGTGACAGCCTGGCAAAAGACGGAATGGTCGCTGCCTCTCGCGGTATTCCATTCATCTGGGCTCACTATGGCACCAGTCTGCCGGCTGAATATGAAGAGATGGTCAATCGCTCGCTCAAGCCGCCTATTCAAGATCGTTTCCACCGCACCCTGCCGCAAGAGCTTATTACTGCGGTAGCAGCAAGGTATGACGAAATTTTGCACTTCGTGGTCTAGGCTGAAGTAAAGCAAATCGGTTAAGTACTGGTTTCGGCCTTTGCTTTTTCCACAATTTTATCGAGATCTGCCTGCAGCTCAGGCTGGTTTTTGCTTTCCTCTTGCAGGATTTGCATCACCAGCTTGTGCTGTTCGGCGTTGGAAGTCAGTGACCAGACAGCCGCTGCGCCAATGGAAATTTTGTTGATATTGCCTGACAATTTTTTCGACCAGGAGACAGTACTGATGATTTTCTTGACGTAGCGTTTGTCGCCGGTGGCAAAGAAACAACCCCAGAGCATATCGAGATCGCTTGGTGCCGAAATGAAAAACGTGTCTAATTTGTCTGCTGCCAGATTGGCATGAGTGATGATGCGATCTTTGACCGGAATATCCTTTTCCGTCGCTTCAGCTGCAGCCAGAGCGGCAGGAGTGCGAGTCAGGCGAAGCGCTAAGGGCAGCAGTGCACTTTTGTGCTCAGCACTAAGATCCTTAATATCGGCCAGCCATTTTTCCATGCGGTTAGGATGTTGCACAAACAAACGACTCAGAAACGAAGCACTGGGAGCAATAGCACTTTCTTTGTCCAGCGCGCCTTCTTTTTCCAATAAATGCACAGCAGCGGAAACCAGGTCTGGAGTGGGAAATAGATAATAATAGGTCATCCATTGCCAGAGATCTTTGCCGTCAGTTAAAGTTGCAAGAGCGGCCTTAGGTTCACTGAGGGGCTCGTCACTACCCTTGGTGCCCATGGTGTTAAATTCTTTTTTTGAAGCACCTGCGGCAAACAAGCTGTCTGACAGAGTTGTCTCTTCACCGTCGCTGCTTTCAGACTCGGTAATTACTCGAGTTTGTTTAGCAGAACCACTATCGCTGGCAACAGCTTCCGAATAAGAAACATCTTCAGGCCTGACAAATTTGGCGGCTGAAAAAGGCAGTGTTTTATAGGACAAATATTCTAAAGTGCGCTTGCCTTTAGGGCTGGTGATAAGCATCTTCAAGGGTACAGCGTCTGCATTGACTAGAAGTTCGAGTTCAACCGGGTCGCCCACAAATTTATAAGAAGTAGTTTTGGCACCGTCTATGGTGGGGCCTGCAACGCCAACGATATTGCGATTTTTGAAAAACTGCAATTCGCGGCCGAATTCCAGATCGACGAAGGGTTGCTGACGTGTGGCCAGAATGGGCATGTGCACAGTTGAGACTTTGGCTTGATCTAAAAGATGCTTGCCGGTCTTGTCGGCTAAATTGATAATCCAAACGTCAGGACAAGAAATGACAATCAAGCCGTGCAGACCTAATTTGCTGTCTAAAGCCTCTTCGATGCGTCCGTAAACTTCGCCGGCCCGGTAACAGTAGCGAGGTTGGCCGGCAAAAGATTGAGGATCGATATCCTCGGCAACATAACGCAGCTTAATTTGGTGCATCTCTTTTAAATCTGACTTGGTCGCATCAGCTGCCCAGGCGGGCACCACAAAAATGGTGGCGCTAAGTAGAGCACCAGTCAGGGCACTCAATCTTTTTGCTGACTTGCTGCGATTGCGCATGGTTACCTTTCATTTGCTAAGTCAAAAGTATATTCCATTTACCCGCTACAGGCTTGGAATTAAAGGGGTATAATTGGTCGCCCTTTGCGCCTGCAGGTTGAAAGTACTGGACGCTTTAATCACAGTTGACAATCTTTGCAAAAGCTATCGCAACGGCACAGTAAAGGCCGTTGACAGCGCTACTTTCTCGGTGGCTGCCGGTGAAGTTTTTGGCCTGATTGGGCCCAACGGTGCCGGTAAAACCACAATATTTGGTTGCCTGCTGGCCCTGATACAGCCCACTTCAGGCAATGTTTTGATTGGCGGTAAATCGCCCTATGATCTGGCAGTCAAGCCTCTTATTGGATTTTTGCCTGAGCGGCCCTGTTACAACCGCTGGATGACCATTGAACAATTTCTTAAATTTCAGCACCGCCTTGCCAAGCGACCAGAAGGCGAACTGGCTAAGGCGATCACTGACGTTATGGCCCTGGTCGAGCTTGATGTCGATCCGAAAAAACGCCGCATTCGTGAGTTGTCTCGCGGAATGCTGCAACGTATCGGTCTGGCGCAAGCATTGATTGGCAAGCCCAGGCTGTGTTTCTTCGATGAACCAACATCAGGTATGGACCCGCTTGGTTTTGTACTGATTCGTAAGCTGCTTTTAAAATGCAAAGACGAAGGCATTACAGTGGTGCTCAATTCTCACCATTTGCAAGAAGTAGAAAAAGTTTGCGATCGCGTTGCTTTTATTCGTCGCGGCAAAATCGAATCGGTCCAAAGTGTCGAATCGCTGGCGCAGGTCAGCCAGGTGCTGGTGGTCAAATGGCAGAGACTTGAAGATGCAAGCGGGCTGCCCTTAGCCGAAATTGCCCAGCAGGTTGGGTCGAGCTTAATTGATAGCGATGGCGAATCAGCTCGTTTCAGCGCCCCAGACAAAGAGGTGGCAGCCAATCTGATTGCCGCTTTAACCGCCGGTGGTGTCAGAGTTTATCAAGCCACTTTTGAAAAACGCGAACTGGTGGAAATGTTTTATGAGGGCAGCAGTTGAACAAAGCCATTTTTGATTTTACTCTGCAAGAAAAATTTTCCAACTGGAAATTGCAGATACCGCTGCTTGGCTTTGTGATCATGCCTGCTTACATGCTCTATCTTGCTGTACAGAGCACACCGGAGAGAGTCGATGCTGCTGCCACTATCTGGCAATATTTCGAGAGCCCGGCAGTATATTTGTTTTATAGTTTTATTTTTGTCAGCGACGGTTTTGTCAGTTCCAGGCCCACTGGCGACGCCACTTCCATGACCTTGCTTTTTACTCGGCCAATCACTCGCTTTGATTATGTGATGACAAAGTTTTTTGCCGCTTCACTGGGTGTGGTTGCGCTGCTATTGCCGGCCGCCTTGCTTGCTTTCGTAGTTAACAGTTGGCTCGCTCTGCCGCCTGTTCTAGACGTCAGCCTGGTGGCCTCAATCATTCTCAACAGCATGCTTTCGGTGGCTTTTGTGGTTTTCCTGCACTGCCTGCCTGGCGTGCTCGGTATTTTTACGTTTCTTTTTCTGGCCGGTTGTTCCGGCGCCGGCGACATGTTTATGGGCTCCACTTCAAGTGATATACCGGAGCTGCTGAAATATTTTGCTCAGATTATGCGCGGCATAAATTTCTGGATCGGCGATTTTTTCTGTCCCTTTCTCAATGTAGGCGAGCTAACCTCCGGCGTTTCCTTAAACTACACCGCCATTATCGTCTACCTTTCTAATATCACCTCTTATCTGTTTCTTGGCACTTATGTGCTTGTGCATCGAGAATTTTTCTATGCCAGCGAATAAAGTGTCGCCTCAATCGACCCTGCATATTCCTTATTGGTTTGCTGCAATTGCGGCGATATTAATGCTGGCCAGAGTGGGGGTTAAAGTTTCAGACGAACAAATCAGCGCCCAGGCACAAGCGGCATTGCAGTGGCAAGATGCCGCAGTGATAACAAATGCAAAAGTCGGCGACGGCAAATTGCTTTTAATAGAGTTTACAGCCGACTGGTGCGGTCCGTGCCGGCAGATGGCAAAAACTACTTTTGTTAATCGCCGTGTTGTCGATCGCATTCTAAAAGACTATTTGCCTGTGAGGGTATTTGCACCCAGTCTGGAGCAGACTTCGGCCCAGGCTATTTACGCCCGCGAGTTGCAAGAAAAATACAACGCCAGCTACATACCTTGTTTTGTCATTGCTTTTCCTGGCGGCGCTTATGTTTACAGGGCAACCGGCTATCTAGACAGTCGCGAATTTTTATCATTTTTAGATGAAGGTTTGCTGGCGGCTCAGTTTGCCCGGGCCATGAACGCCGTTTATAAGTTTGATTATGTCAAAGCTGCAAGCTATCTAGATAGCGAAGTGGTCAGTGGCAAAAAGAACGTTGACCCCAATCGAACACTGGTTTATTTTCACATTTTGTCTGCTCTTGGTCGCCAGGCTGAAGCCAGAGCGCTGGTGCTGAATAAGCTCAAAGGTGACGAGCAAACCAACAAAAGAATTATTACTGATCACTGGCCCAGTGCCCTTTGCAAATATTTGCTTGGTGAATTCAGTCAGTCGCAGGCTCTGGCCGCCACCACCCGCGACTATCAAAAAACCGAACTACATTTTGCTTTTGCCCTCACTTGCTTGCGCAATAATGACCGCCCCGGCGCGATTAAAGAACTGAGCAAAGTGATGATTTTGCGTCAGAGTCATTTGGATTGCTACCGCTCCAGCGCCATCTGGTTGGATAGTTTTGAGAAAGACAAATAAATTGTGCGCCGGGAGTTTACAATAGCTGTATCGAATTGGAGGAGTTATGAAAATACCATTTTCAACACAAGATAAATTGCGCGCCGCTCTGGGTCTAACTCTTCTTTGTGGCATATGCTTGCCCACAGAAGAAGTACAAGCCAAAACCAAAGAGCCCGGCAAAGCCAACCAGTCTAAAAAAAGCGCTAGCGGCCGCGAACTTAAGCCTGACGGTGCAAAGTTTGAAACCAAACCGGCTAAAGATCCGGTTGCCGCTCCCGAACCCTCGGCCAAAGCGCCGCCTTCCGGCAAAGACCCCTGTCCGGCCTGCGGTCGCGGCTAAAATTTAGATGGCCATATTGTGCGGCCTGGCTCTCATGCCCACCGCTGATTTTCTTGCCGCCGCCTACCCTTTGCTGGAAGCGTCGCAAGTTGAAGTGCTTGAGTGGAGTTTTGACACAGCCTGGAATGGCGCATTGTTACCCGACTGGGCTGAGGAATTGCTTGCTTTTTACGCATCGCAAAACCGTTTACTCGGTCACGGCGTTTTCTATTCTTTACTTTCAGGAACAAACACCGCGCAGCTGCAGTGGCTTCACAATCTGGCTCGAGAATGCATGCAGAAGCGCTATCTGCACATCTCCGAGCATTACGGCTTTTCACAAGCAGGAACGTTTATAGACAGCACGCAGCTGCCTGTGCCGGCCACAGCTTCGACTCTGGCGCTGGGTTTGCGACGGCTCGAGTTGGTGGCACAGACAGTGCCCGATATTGCCATCGGTGTGGAGAATCTGGCTTTTGCGTTTTCGGCCGCAGATGCCCTGGCTCAGGGACCATTTTTAAAGAATTTGCTCACCCAATCTGGTAGCTTTCTTGTGTTGGATATTCACAACCTTTATTGCCAGGCTTACAATTTTGAAATAGATTTTGAGCAGTTACTCTTGACTTATCCGCTTGAGCTGGTCAAGCAAATACATGTTTCGGGCGGGTCCTTTTCCAGTTATGAAAATCTCGCTATCCGTCGCGATACCCATGACGACGCTGTGCCGGACGAACTGTTTAATTTGCTTGCCGTAGCGCTCGACCGTTGCCCTAATGTCGAAGCGGTTATTCTAGAACGTCTTGGTGGCACCATAAATGGTGCCGATGATGGTGCCCTTTTTAGAGCAGATTTTATTCGGCTGAAAACATTGGTTGATAATCATGCAAATCAGAGTGACCGCAGTAGACCAAGATCAATCGAGGTTAAGAGCGATATCGCTGCAACTGAGCCTGCGGGGCCCGATCATGATTTGCAGCTCGCGCTCTATCAAGAATGTTTGCTCGAACTTTTAAATGGAGATTTGAGTGCGCAACAAATCATCGGACAGCTGCAAAGCAACCCGCAACTAGCTGCCTACAGCGCCTATGTGGGAACTTTTGAACCACGTATGGTAGACGCGGCTAAACAGCTGGTGAAGCGCTGGGGGAAGCGAGCTGCTCAACTCTAATTTTGAGATGATGATCGTCATTCCACAATTTAATTACCGGCTCAGCTAAATTATGGTCATAGCCGAGAATACTGATTGAAGCCGTCGACAGGTTGAATATGCGCGCATCTGAACTGGGCAAACCAAGCCACCGGGCTGCTACAAAGCGGAGCATATGCCCGTGAGAGAAAAGCAAAATATTGCCCCCCTGCTTATTTTCTCGCAGTTTATTTACTACCAGCTCAGCTCTGATGCCGATTTCTTCTACCGCTTCGCCTTGAGGAAAACCATCGCGAAAAGGTGAAAACCCGGGACGCCCAAGCCTGATTTCAGAAGTGGTTTTGCCTTCGTAATCGCCATAGTGCCATTCTGACAAATTATCTAACACTTCTGCCTGCTCAGCAAAACCGGCCAGTTCGCAAGTTTTTTTTGCCCGAGTGAGAGGGCTGGTATAAACGAGATCGAACTTGAGCCCGGCCAATGCTGTTTTCAATTTGAGGGCTTGTTGCTCGCCGTCCGAAGTGAGCGGTTTGTCGGTCAGACCAGTATGTTGTCCGCTAAGCGACCATTCTGTTTCGCCGTGACGGACCAGATAAATTAAGGGCAGCATTGCACTTCTCCTGCCAGAGTAGAGCTGACTATTTTTTCGGCCTCTTTAATAATTGTCTCCAGGTGGGCTTCATCTTTCATGCTTTCAGCGTAGATTTTGTAGATATTTTCTGTTCCTGATGGCCTGGCAGCGAACCAACCGTTGGCGGTGGTTACCTTGAGCCCGCCAATGGCAGCATCGTTGCCGGGGGCGCGAGTGAGCTTAGATTCAATTTTCTCGCCGGCCAGTTCTGTGGCTTTAACCGCATCAGGAGAAAGTTTCAGCAATACCGCTTTTTCTTCCATGGTTGACGGTGCGTCCACACGTTTGTAATACGAGGTGCCGAATTTTGCCGTCAGTTCCTGATAATGTACACCTGGATCTTTTCCTGTGATCGCCAGTATTTCTGCTGCCAGAAGGGCCATGGCCGGGCCGTCTTTATCGGTAGTCCAGGTTTTACCGTCTCTTTGTAAAAATGATGCTCCGGCACTTTCTTCGCCACCAAAACAGATGCTGCCGTCAAACAATCCTGGAGCAAACCACTTAAAGCCCACCGGTACTTCGCGCAAAATTTTCTTCAGGTCTTTCACCACTCGGTCAATCATAGAGCTGCTGACGAGAGTCTTACCCACAGCGGCCTTAGGCGACCAGTTGGGGCGATGAGTGAGCAAGTAGCTGATGGCCACCGCCAGATAATGATTTGGATCCATCAGCCCCGCCGATGGTGTCACGATGCCGTGACGGTCAGCGTCGGGATCGTTGCCGAAAGCTACCTGATATTTATCTTTTAATTTGACCAGATTGGCCATGGCAAACTTACTCGAGCAGTCCATGCGAATTTTGCCGTCATGGTCCAGGGGCATGAAAGCAAACTGCGGGTCGATTTTTTTGTTGACGATTTCAATGTCCAGATTGTACATGGCATTGATCGGATCCCACAGCACTACTGAAGCGCCACCCAGGGGATCTACCGCCAGCTTGAGTTTGGCGCTCGTGATCGCCTGCATGTCGATTACTTGTGCTAAATCGCGTACATAGGGTGTGATGAAATCAGTTGTGTGCGTGGTCGAGGCCTTAATTGCTTTCTCGTAAGGTACGCGCTTCACCTCTTGATTGCCGTTTTTCAGCAAGTCATTGGCGCGATTTTGAATCCAGGTAGTGACTTCGGTGTCGGCGGGGCCACCATTTGGCGGATTGTATTTATAACCGCCGTCGGCCGGCGGATTGTGCGATGGAGTAGAAATTAAAGCGTCGGCCAGATGGTCTTTGCGCCCGCGGTTGTAATTTAGCACTGCCCGCGAAATCACAGGCACGGCAGTGATGCCGTCTTTTTCGGCAATCAACACTTCCATGCCGTTGGCTGCCAGCACTTCAAGGGCGGTGTGCTCCACCAATGATGAGAGTGCGTGAGTGTCTTTGCCGAATAGTATTGGTCCATCATAGCCTTGCTGACGGCGATAGTCGCAGACAGCCTGCGTAATTGCGAGGATGTGAGCTTCATTAAAAGTACCGTTGGTGGAAGTGCCGCGGTGACCGCTGGTGCCGAAAGTGACACGCTGGGCCGGGTCCTGGTAGTCAGGTGTACCATCGTAATAGGCCTGTTCCAGCTTGGCTACATTGATCAAGACATCTGCCGGTGCCGGTTTGCCGGCTAGTGGGTGGATACTCATGTTCTTGCCCTAGTCCTTCTTTATTGCTGAATGGAACAACCTGTCCTGACAACGCGTCACCTGTAGCAAGCGATCTTCACTTTTTCTACCATTTTTATCGCCGAATATATCGGTGAAGCGACAGGCAGAAAATGATATCAGCGCAAGAGCCGAATTTCCAAAAACTTAAGCCAATTGACTCCTTGCCTGGCGTAGTGAGGGACCAACCACTTTTAGCTAGTCACCCTTCAAAGCGCCTCTGAGAAGCTTAGCTGCCTGGCAATGATTGCGCCAGAGCTTGTAGAAGTTGATCGCAAGATGATTTGTCTCAATTAATTAGGTGTTCGCTGGAACTATTCAGATAAAGCGAAGTCTGGCCATTAAACTGAGGAATTAAGATGCAGAAACGCCATCCAAGCTTAAAGCCGCTTTCACGTGATCATGGGGTAGGTTTGCTTTGTGTCCAGCAAGGACACAAAGCCGTGCGGGGGTCAGCCAGCGATAGAGTGAGGCTCGCTGAGCAAATACGTTCCGTCAGCCAGGACGTAATACTTTCATATCTGGAAGACGAACAACGCATCTTATCGCCCGTAATAGTCGACAACGCCTTACGAGAAGAGTTTCAAGAACACCATAACAAGGTGCGAAGGCTAATCAACGAGCTTCAGCAATCAGATCCGTTAGTAGATCCTGGTCTGGGGTTAATGGCAAGAGTAGCCGATGCTCTGGATACCTACGTGCGGTGGGAAGAAAATTTTCTCTATCCGTCCATAGAGGATTCACTGGACGAAAACCAGCTAATGCATCTGAACGAACTTACATCATCCTTGGAATCAAGTCGAACAAGACCTACTCAAGTTTTGCATAGTTCAGTGCCTTTGACCATTCCGTCCGGGTTGGCTGAATAGCAGTTGACCACCAAACGCCTCTTCTAAAACCCAGATGCATAAAGGAGATAACGAATGTCAGGGCTACGCAACTTAAAAGAGCTGGAACAATATGACCAAGAACATTTTGTTCGCAAAGAAGTTTCAAGTGGCGCTCAAAATAGATGCGTACTCTTAAACCTGCTGCCTGGACAAGAAATACCAACCCACGGACACAGTGGAAATGAAGTGTTGTTGTTAGCACAAAAAGGACAGAGCCTTCTCACTGTCGATGGCATTACCCAAATTCTCTTGCAACCTGGAAGTGTCTACAGCGCTGAGTCTGACAGCACTTTCCATCTTCTGAACAACGGAACGGAGCCTTGCCAAATATTAGTAATTCTAGTGCGGCTGGAAAAAATAGCTGCTGGCAAAGTTTAGTAAAACGGCATCAACGGGAAATAACAAGGAGTAATATTATGAAGTTAGGACGCCACATTTGCACTGAATGCAATACCATTTATGAAGAACCAAACGAAACATTTGATGCGGGAAAGGCTAAATTCGACTCTTTGGAGGAGAGCTGGAAATGCGACTGCGGTGCAGGTAAAGACAAATATCAACCATGCGCTTGTGTTGAGCTAAAGTCTGAACAAGGCCATGAGGATTGTTGCGCACATAGCTAAGTTTAGGTGTTCTGTTGTGCGGTTTAAATGTTCACGATTGGCAGAAAGGATCATCTAACGGCGGCGATTTCTGATAGTGTTTCAGAAATTTTTTATTTCACGTAAGAGGAACAGATGAAACGAATTCTAGCTCTAAGCGTATTGTCCATTTTTACTTGCACTGCCGTTATGGCAGAGTCTGTAGAAAAGTTTGAAAAATCCCAGGCTAAAGCCCCGAACAATACTTCGAAAAATAAGCGCGACAAGACGCTCGGCAAACCAACTGCTCAAGATCAATCGAACACAAAGTCTGATACAAACATCACCATTGCTTTGCGCAAAGCGATCTTGGCTCAGAAAGGCATGTCTGTAGATGCACAGAACGTCAAAATCATCACTGAAAATGGAATCCTCTATTTACGTGGCCCAGTTGCAAATGCAAATGAAAAAGATTTGATCGGAAATCTGGCCAAAACTTCTTGCGGCGCTCGAGCGATCACGAACCAGCTCGAAGTCAAAGGGCAAAGCATTCAGAAGACCGCGCCATAAATAAAGACTGATGGCTTACCATCAGGAAAGTACACGAGCGCTCGCTGAGCGTTCTCACACATTTAATTGGAGAAATCATGGCTAAACAAGCAGTAATTTGTATCGTTCCTAGCGAAGTAGAAGCAGAAAATATTGTCGACAGACTGAAAACTGCTGGTTTTCTCAATACTGATATTTCAGTTTTGATGCCCGACAGAACCGGTATTCGCGATCTCGGTACTGAAAAACACAGCAAAGCTCCTGAAGGAACATCTGCTGGTGCCAGCACCGGTGCAATTCTTGGTGGCGCGTTGGGTTGGTTGGCCGGTATTGGCGCACTGGCCATTCCTGGAGTTGGACCATTCGTAGCTGCGGGCCCCATTATGGCTGCTCTCAGTGGTGCTGCTATCGGTGCCGCTACCGGTGGTGTAACCGGTGGTTTAATCGGCCTCGGTATGCCTGAGTACGAAGCCAAACAATATGAAGGCAAATTGCATGATGGCAATATACTTCTTTCGGTACATACCGACAATGGTGACCAGGCAAAAGCCGTTGAAGAAATCTTCAAATCCGGCGGTGCTAAAGACATCATGCGCTCTGGAGAAGAAGCAGTTAAAAAGAACTAGTTTCTTCTTACTTCTAGAAAAAAGCACTAAGAAGGGACGGTCGCAAGGCCGTCTCTTTTAGCAACTGTTTTAACGTTGAGGAAAAGTATATGTTCAGGAAGCGACGTCTAGAAAGGCTTGGTCTTGCTGGCCGTTTAAAAGGCGCTTGACCTCCGTTTCCAACAGGATATTATCAAATTGTTCCATGGCTATACAAGACTCTGCTCCCAAAGCCTTAGCGGCTGTTCTCACGCCATTGACGAAAGGCTGGTTGATCATTCTTTTGACTGTGAAGCAAACAAAAGGAACGTGTGCCAATTCAGGGTCATGTTTCACCCAGCTAAGAAAATCAAAGCCGCTGGTAAAGGAGGATTGATTTTCGAAAAGACCGATATCGCAAATTACTAAATCTATTTTGGAATTCATTAGAGCGTTCAGCGCACTTCTAAATGTGTGAGCAGTGATCAAATCATTATTTTCGCCGATGATCGCAGCCATGGTTTGGTTGGAAGTATCTTCGTCTAAGATCGCTAGTATCAAAGCCACAATGGTCACCATCAATTTTGTGCTACGCTTGCAATCACTTTTAAAATTACTTGCTTTACCCCTTCAAAGACTCTCAGCCGGCCGGGTTAGTTCCATTTGTAAGTAAGAAAATGGCTTGCAGTGGGCTATTCTACTTGCACAGCTTGATGCCTTAAGTTAGGCTTTAGTGGATTCTAGCGATCGAATCCGTCAAGCTCGTTTAATTGTTTGGCCACCATGCCTCGCATTTGCGATTTAACAGCGTTGGCCTGTTGTTCTTTGTTTTGACAGTCCAGCTCTTCAGCGGCCTGCTGCAACTGTTCAACCTTCTCAAACTCATCGCCACGTACTGTCAGGTCACCTTCGCATTGCGTGCCGTTTTTCTCAGCGCATGTAGTATTAGTACTGCCCGCAGTGGCTCCCTTAGCTTTAATCTGGGCTTCAAGGTCGCGAACTCTTTCGGCAATTTTAGCCAGACACGTATCGTGTCCAGGCTGACCGGCAAATTTTTCTTCGTGCTTAGCCTTATCATTTTCCAGTCTGGATATCATGCTTTGAATTTCGACTTTTTCCATGGATCCCCCTAGTTAACTGGCTAACTTTTGATGGTCTAAGGCCGCTTTGATGCGCTCTAAGGCTTCCGTTGCAGCTAGTTCACTTTCATCAGTGACTTCGCCCATGACCACCGGCTCGTTCATCTGTGATTCGGAGCGTGGCCTGGCTGGTTCCATCGTTCTTGCCAGAGTGCAGAACAATTTATCCCACAAGCTCTCACCGCGTTCACGAATAGAGTCGCGCAGTTCGCAGCCTTTTTTGGGAGCAAACAAGATACCGCTCAAAAGACCTAATAATCCAACTATTATAAATTGTCCCACTGCCCTATCCTCTTGCTGTTGATTGCCAGACTCTAGACCCGTAGCGACAGGATTTGTTCCTACAGCTTGCTGCTAAAATCAGCTGGTCAAACTCATCAGTGAGAAGTATGTTTAAACAATTGCACCTTGTTGCTTCTTTAGTGGTAAGCGCATTTCTTGCGGCTCCTCCTGCTTTTGCCTGGGACGATTTCGGCCACATGGCCGTGGCGGCCATAGCTTATAAAAAGCTTGCTCCGTCAACAAGAGCGCGCGCCGACCAGCTGATCAGATTAAATCCTAGCCATGCTGTTTGGATTCATTACATGCCGCGCCATCTTGGCACTGAAGAAAAGAATATGTACGCCTTCATGCAGGCCGCAACGTGGCCTGATGCCATCAAAGGTGATGCTACGTACCAGTCGGATGGACTGGACAGCGGGTACCGACCCGACGGCATTACTTCAAATGTAAATGTTGGTTACAGCGACAAGCTGCTGCATAAATACTGGCATTTTGTCGATTTGCCCATCAGCGCCGACGGGGCCAAACTACCACCGGTGCCCACTCCCAATGCCGAGACCGAGATGGCGCTCTGTCGAGCAACCCTGGCCTCGCAGGCCGGCGACGAACTCAAATCGTATGATTTGAGCTGGCTTCTGCACCTGGTGGGTGACGTCCATCAGCCACTTCACTGCGTCACTCGGGTAAGCAAGAAAATGCCCTATGGTGACAGCGGCGGCAATGCCGTGAAAATCTATGACACCGACCCGCCTACTCTGCTCCACACATTCTGGGATCAAGTGCTTGGCACCGAACGCAATCCTGCCAGTGTAATTCCTTTTATAGCGACCCTGGAGCCGGCCGATGCACAGTTAGCAGCCGACCTTAATGCTCGAAATTGGATAGAGGAGAGTTTTTCCCTTTGCAAAAGCAAAGTCTATGTTTCACCGGTCAAGAAAGGCGTCGATGTCAAGCGGCTTTCTCCGGCTTATAAAAAAACTGCTTACGATCTCTCGCGGGTGCGAGTGGAGCTGGCGGGGGAGAGGCTGGCAAATGTTCTCAATGCCGAATTAAAATAGCAGCGCTGTACCGGCACCACGGGTAATAGCACTGCAGTTTTTACCACCAGTGTCTGGTAATTGATCGGAAGTATTGTAAAACGCCAAGAACCTGAGTGAATCTCAGCTTTAAGGGCATAATGACTCTGTAGTTAATCAGAGTAAGATTTGCCTTCGCGTAATCCTAATGTTGTTTCTTTGAAAGCGCCACTTTCCCCCGAGGAAGTGGAGCAGTACAACCTGGCTATTCAAAGAAAGGCCGATCTCTTGTGCAATTTGCATGCTCACGGGCAGACTGAATTCATTGACGAAACCACCCGTGGTATCAACCCTGGAACTCAACTTTTGTCTGTAGATTCTTTTAATTGGCGTACCGCAGCGATCGCCTTTGTGGTGTCATTACCGTGCTTTTTCTATTTGCTCTTTGGCGCCTTTGAACTATATGGTGCCAGAAATATTGCGCTGGCTGCGCTGTTTTCAGCGGCGATGTGCAGTGCCTTTATTGTCTTTGTCGCTAGAGAAAAGTCGGCACCGCGTCTTGATCATGAAATCAAAAGTTATGCCGTTGCCTTTGTCTTCTGCCTGCCGGCCTGGGTACTAAGCTATCTACTAGTGGCCGCTACGGCCCCTGTGCATACCGCTTTAGCAGTGGCATCATTCGTCGCCACAGTTTTAAATCTATATCTGGGCGGTCCCTTTGGTGAGAAGAGACGTAGAGCTACAGCCAACGTTGCGCCGATTAGTTTTAAGATTTTCAAGGGTTTTAATTTGCCTCAGTTCTCTTTGCACTGGGCGCCGGCTAGAGCCTCCGGGCAAAGGCTGCGGGCCGATTATATGGCGGGAAGAGCAGAGGCTATCTGCCGCTATTATCAGCTTTATTTTACGCGGTCAGCTTTAGCAAAATTGTTTGAGCAAAGCTTGGCCTTTGCTTATGTCAAAAGCGAAAGAGAATTGGTTATTGATGCTGAAGCTCCCGGGCTCGATATATTTCCCGCACACAAGTCGGCAAAATATGTAAAGTCGTCGGCCAAAGTTCACTTTGTCGAACTGACCGAACAATCTCGTCAAGATCGTTTTCGCGAGTTTCTTGCCTCATGGGCTCTGCGCATGGCTGCCGATGCCCTGGTGGCTGATCGCGCAGGTGCTCTCGAGAGCGTCATTTTTAACGCCTATGCACCGGTGCTGGTGCCCGAGACCGGCAAGTCTGTACGCAGCTGTTTGCTCTCGTTGCGTCTGACTAAGTCTGATCTGGCCAAACTCGATGTGGCTAAAGTAGACAAAATTGCTTGTCTGCGAAAACTGGGTGCTCGCCTCAGCGCTGCAACAGGCGCCGCTGCTCACATCGTTGCGGTACAACCTCTGCGTACCGCTAACAGCGCAAAAAGTTCGGCTTCAGCGGTTAATTCTCTTGCTTTGCTGTCTATCGATCCACTTCAATTTGAGAATCTCTTGGCCGATTTACTCAGACGCATGGGCCTTGAAGCAAGCCTGACACAGGCATCTCACGATGGTGGCATTGATATTGTGGCGACAGACGCCAGGCCTATTCTTGGCGGCAAAATTGTGGTGCAGGCCAAGCGCTATAAACACACCGTTCCTGTTTCAGCAGTGCGTGACCTTTATGGTGCCATGCAGCATGAAGGAGCAAGCAAAGCCATTCTCTTTACCACCAGCAGGTTAAGCCCCGACGCCTGGCAGTTTGCCTCGGGCAAACCGATTCAGTTAATCGAAGGCGATCATCTGGTGCGCTTATTACAGGCTCAGGGCATCGCCGCACATTTGTAATTTGGCGGTTATATAATGTATAAGCCTGCGCTTATATATTGTTCAATGGTGGATTTTCCGTAACTAGACACCCTGCGCGGTGCGGTAAAGATCCTTCAAAGCCTGGCGCAACTGGCTTACCGACCGCCATCTTTCGTTAGGATCTTTAGCCAGACACTTCATAACGATGTCGTTCAGTTCAGGCGAAACAGCTCCATCGGTTCGTGTTTGCGTCAGCGGCACCGGCACTTCATAGAGGTGCATGGCAAATGTATGAACAGCGCTTTCGCCTTTGAAGGGCGGATCGCCGCAAAGCATTTCATAATACATACAACCGAGTGAATAAATGTCGGAGCGATGGTCCACTTCGAGGCCTTTGCACTGCTCGGGGCTCATATATAATGGGCTGCCGAAGACAAAACCGGGCTGTGTCAGTTGCATCGTCGGTCTTTCATCGTGGCATTTATTGCATTTAGCGATGCCGAAATCGAGCAATTTAACATGCTGTGAAAATGGACCCGGATATGATTTGTCACTATCGCTCAGTTCGTCGATAATCATGACATTGCTGGGTTTGATATCGCGGTGAATAATGCCCATGTCGTGCGCAAACTGCAGACCTTCCATCACTCCTGCAATAATGCGGTAAGCGAGTTTTTCATTCAGCCTGGTGCGTTCATCTAAAATGGTATCAAGGCCGAAGCCTTCGAGATGCTCGAGCACCAGGTAAGGCAGTGGATCTTTGCCTGGTGAATATTTGGCTTCAAGACCCTCGGTCAGGTCTGAAAGAAAACCAAAAGAATACATATGGACTATATTTGGATGATTGAGATTATTGATAATGGTCGCTTCGCGTTTAAAACGCTCGCGACTTTCTTCAGTGTCCGAATAGTCTGAATGGAGAACTTTGACCGCTACCTGAAAACCTGCTTTTTCATGGCGGCCTTTATAGACCGTGCTTAAGCCGCCTCGGCCAATTACGTTTTCCAGCTTAAAGCGCTTTTCAATAACCGCACCGAGCAGCTTTTTGCCGTCGTTCATTTTAGGCCTCTCAGCACTTAGTTTGATCTTTCCAAAACTATTATACGATCAGCTCTTAGTTGCCCAGACGATTTTTCACCCATATGACACTGACATTGGTGCCTCTGGTTCGGGGATCGAGTAAACATGCCACTTTTACGCCCTGTTGTTCTTTTTTAGCCTCAAGCATAAAGAGTGTACCGGCCTTGCCGATCTTATCCATAAGTTTGGGGGCAGCTGCGCGAAAAGACCAGCCGCCATTGCGCAATTTGTCCTGGTACCATTTAAAGACGTTCTCGGGCGAATCTTTAGTAACTATGCCCGCTGTAGCTGTGGGCGCGCCTTTAATGCTATTGACGAAACTTGTACTGGTGACGTTGCTGTTGTATGAAGGCACGGGGAAATTTATAGGAATTTTCTCCGAGATATTGATATGTTCTGTGCTTAAAACTGAATTATATTTCGCCCTGGCTTCCTGCAGATTTTTTTCTCTGGTGGCCGGGTCTGATTGCGGTTGGGTGGGCGTGGTTTGTGCGATAGCAACCAAATTAGAGGCCGTGGCCACCACCAAGATTATTACGGTCGAGAGTTTCACAGCTAGATGCACTTTGTTCGTTACTCCATAATTTTGACAAAGGAATTAGAGTTGAAATTAGAGCGGGTTACAGATACCAACAGTATGTACTTCACTCCAGCGTTTAACTCTGATTTCACCCAGGTTGCCGTTATAACCGCTGCCTGGCTTCCAGAAAACATCCTTGTCCCAAAGTAGCCAGCTGACGTTAACCAACGGTGTGGGGCTGCAGAACGGAAGCGGTGTCGGTGCATGGGGCATGACCGGTGGAATGCCGCCGGGCATATAGTCATCGTCTATGATTTTCTTTTCGCTACCGTCCGGATTATTGCCGATGATTCCGGGCATCCAGGTAATGGCCTTCACTTGGGCCACAGATTCAATATCGCACTGTAAAGTTTCGCCGTCTGCACTGTAGACATAAAAGTCCTTCTGACCGGCTATCAACGCTAGCCTGGTGAGTGCATTGTCGAGGCAGGTGTGAAGTTTGGCCGGTGTGATTACAACGCCTGGCTTGCTAATCATTTCATTGGCCCGTGTAACCATATAATTTTCAATTTTTTTCGTTTCTGAAGTGTGCAGATTGGGCAGGCCGAAAATTACGTCATCCAGCGAGCGGGCGGCAATATCGAGGCCAACGGTTTGAGAAGGTGGTGTAACCAGCGAACAGAGTACGCCGCCCCCCGGCATGGGTGTGCCAGACATACTGGTGGGAGAACTGTTGAAGTCATAGTTCTGGGCTGCGCCGAATTCAACTTTAAAAGGAGGTACAGGATAGAAATACCAGTGACATTTTGGTTGATCTACTTTGACGTGCAAAAAAGAGTGTGGAGCAGCTAACTTAAACGGTTTGCGTGGATTGCTGAGCACCCATGATGAGGCTTTCTCACCGGCGGCACCGGCTTTAAGGGCTTGTCCTTCTACTGAAAAGGCGTTGGGTACTGGCTTTGACCATTGAACAGCATTGGCACTTGCTTTTTCTGCATCAAATTTTGAGCTGGCTACTAGTATTGGTTTGTTGTCCCACTTAAATGGAACCTGCCAGAAAGTCTTGCTGCCTACTTTGATTGGCACATAGCCTTTGAGGAAATAGTCCCCAGCAACTGCCGAAGGCATTGGTGTGCGAGTGCACTGGGTGCTGGCGTCGGCAGGCAGTGTAAAGCCCGGCGGGAGATAGAAGTTATTGCTTGGCGTGCCGGTGAGCTGAATATTGCTTTCAGCTTCGCGATCCATTAGAGAGGTTTGCCAGCCGCCACCAGGGAGCACTGTGGTTTTTGAACCTACGCCAATCATTCTTACTGAATTGACTTGTGCCAGTTCAGAGAAAAATCCGTGGAGGTTTGATGGCGTGGTTAGTTTGTCTGCCAAAGCATTACTTATTTCTTGGGCACCCGATTCAGCCTGGCTGGCATTGCCGCTACCGGAGCCGCCCTGCCCATCAGAATCTGCCGCTTCGGCATTGATGGCGATGAGCATGGCTTTAGCCCATACCCGGTTAATGCGCTCGAGGGTGATTTTACTATCGCGACTGGCGTTATTGTCAAAAGAATCGCTGCTACAGTCTTTGAAACATGCCTGATTGGCAGAGCCATTGAGCGGAACACTAATGTCGGTCAAGACTTTTTTGCCGACATTGAGGGCACCGGCATCGGTGGCGTTTTTGGTTTCTCTCTGGGCGCCCATGTAGAGCACGATGAATAAAAAACCGATGCCGAGAACTAGAAGCGCCAGAGCTAGCACTGCAGAAAACGCAGTGACTGACCCTCGTTTGCTACGTTTGCTTACCATCGTCTTATTCAACCTCCAGAATTAAAAATTCCAAAATCACCCTAGTCTGGAACTGTGGTGCCTACCACAGGCTCCACGTCTTTGGCCGTAAATGTATAACCACTGAAACCGGGAAATGGCACCGGCAATTTCACTTCCATCACTGTTGTCAGTGAAACCGAACCGTTGCCGCCTGCTGGATAGTCAAAATCATTGATTTTGATTGATTTGACTAATGTAGATGCCTGAAAAGTTTTGAGAGTAAGCACGGCAGCGTCATGTGCTGCGTTGCCGGTTGATTGATTGGCAGCGGCGCGAGCAGCGTTTTTAGCTGCGGTGTCATTCATGGAATTGGCAATTACCATCACAGTAAGATCGAGCAATGCCAGGGCTATCGGTACCAGAATAATGGCTGCCATAACGCTTTCCATTAAACCGCTGCCGCGATTGCCTCTCTTCTTAATAGTGTGAATTGCCTTCATTACTTTCCTTACTCGCTTTGCTCGTGTCAATTGATACTGGCGCCGGCTAAAAATTAGCGGTCTTAAGGAGCATTGTCGGGATTTTCCATCGGACGTTCAGCTGTAATTTGGAAAGTCATGGGCCCGTTTAAGCCTGGCACATTGACCACAGGGAGGGGGATTGTAAGGAATGGACTGCAAACAATAGTGGTGCGCACCATCACTATACGATCTGTTACTTTGTCAGGGCCGGTCTGTCCGTCACGATAAGAAATGTCGGTTTGCGGATAACCCTGCACTTTGACGAAGTGGCCCATACCGGCCAGCCACTGGTCAGTGATGCCTTTGCGCACAACGCCGCTGGCGCTGACTGCATCGCTCATGGGTAGCAGAGAGGCTTCGTGTACCTGATTGTAATTAAGCACCATACAGAGGCCGTAAGACATGCCCATGCTGAGCATATCGAGCAAGGGAAAGAAAAAACAAATCAGCAAGATCATCAATGCTGGGCCAAACTCGGCCATAGAGTTAGCTCTAGCATTACGGCGCCTATTAATTGCTCTGGGCTCAGACATCTTTTTTTCTTCTCCCGTTTTCAACAGGCGGCTGTTGCGGTGATTGGCATGCTTAATATACGCATTTACCGATTCTTTTAGCGGTATTTGTGAGATTAGAATTGTTCATTGTTCTGCCGAAAGGGCTATTGCTCATTACGGTATGATGGTTTGTGGTTAGTGAGCTAAATCTTCAGCGGTAGTAAGACATTGATGACTGACGCAGGCGGAGAAGCCGACAAGCAAGAGCCAGAGCCAACTTCGCCGCTGGTGCAATCTAGTGGAGCCGCGGGCGCCCCTGGCGAAAAGCCAAGAAAAGTGGCGAAAACACTGCTGTTCAATACGCCGACTGGTGAGAAAACATCTGATCAAATCAAGCTCGAAGAAGCGGTCAAGCAGGCTGCTGAGCAGGATCTGGATGAAAAGGAACTGACGGCCCATGCCCAGAAGCGCGCAGCCAGACGCGTGGCCAAAACACTGTTATTCAGCTCTACTAATATAGATGACTTGCAAGCTAAAGCCGCCGCTCACGTAGCCGCCCAGGAAGCTGCTCAGGCCGCAGCTGAAGCAGCCGCTCAAGTTTCAGAAGCAACGGCACCAGTTGAAGTGAGTCCGGTGGTCAATGTCGAAACGGTTGCCGCGGCAGTACGGCCGATAAAAAAAACGCGCAAAATCGCCAAGACTTTAATGGAGTCCGATCTTGACAATTTTGCCGAAGAAAATCTCAGTCAGCCGGTTGAACCGCAGATTGATTTTTCGATCTCGGCGCCAGCAACGGAGGCTTCAGTAGCTGAAACAGCGCAGGTAGCTGAGGCGGCGCCAGTAGACGTGCTGAACGGCAAAGTTGTCAAACGGGAGAGGCAACAATTTGTGGCCAAGACCATGCTTGATCACAGCATTCTCTGGGATACCGTTTCTAAATTTGAAGCAAAAATGGAAGTGAAAGTAGCTGAGCAAATTGCTGAGCGCGCCAGCGAACCCGTCAAAATGCTGGTACCGATCGAGTGCAAGAAGCAGGCCATGGCTTGTGGCTTTAAGTGGGACGATAGTGACACTAAAGAGCGTTTTCGTTACTGCACATTGTGCAAAACACCGGTCTACAATTTCGCTGGCTTAGAGATGCCAGAGGCCGAAGAGCTAATTTTCCAGCGCGAAAACAAAAAGCAATTCACGCTTTTCAAACGACCAGACGGCAAATTTATGACCGCCAACTGCCCTGTCGAAGTAAAGCGGCAACGGGACACCATCTTCCTCGCTGTGGGCGCGGTCTTGCTTGTGCTGTGTGCTCTGGCTTTTATGATTTTGATGCCTAAGCCACCTAAACCCGACCCGCAAGTTCAGGCTGTTGAAACGCCGGCTCAACCGGGCGTAATGACCGGTCCTGGCGAAAATCGCGGCACCAATTCTTCTAGCAAACACGCGACTATGCCGGCCACTGCTGACGACGGGTCATTCCACATGGTCAACGGCCAGCGCGTCTTGCCCCCAACCGGTTCGGCACCTGTGAATTTCCCGCCTCCACAGCAGCCTGCTGTCACGAGTGACGCTGATGAAAGCGGCGACTTCTGGCAGTATGACGGTCCACCTTCAGGTCGCAGCGACGCTCCGCCGCCGGTGATGACCCAACCGGTAGCGCCTGTATCCCCTCAGACGCAGCCGCAGGCTCAACAGCAAGATCCATCCTTTGCGCCACAGCACATGCAGCAGCAATATCCCCAGCCAGTAACTGATAGGGTCGTTCCCAAACCGACCAGTGGTACGCAGGTACAACCGACAGGCGGAGACACACCGGTCTCTTCACCGTAGTTCAACTGATACCAGGTGCGCGCTCACTCGATACGAAAAGTCGTGCGGCCAACCTTTATTATGTCGTTGGGTGAAAGTTGCCATGGGGCTGAGATCAGCTGGTCATTAACGGTGGTTCCGTTGCTGCTCATCAAGTCTTCGAGCCACCAGCGGCCCTGATCCCAGTAAATCTTGGCGTGGTCTGCTGAAGCATAGCCATCGTCCGGCAAGATCACTTCATTTTCCGGTGCTCGACCGAGATTGACCGTAGGGCCTGAAAGCGTATAAGTTTCGTTGGTTTGCAAATTGACCAGTACCGGCAGGCGGCCTGTTTGCGGAGCATTGCTGGACATCGATAAAACCTACCTTCCTCTAAACCGCTCAAACCCCTTAAACCTTTTGAAACCTTGAAGGACATGGTAAATCATCGTCATTGTAGATCATGCAAAATCACCGCTCAATGTTCAAAATCGTATCAGATATTAAACGCATCTTTCTGGGCGGGAACCAAATGCAAGGTTTGAACATCTTATTAGTTACCCAAGGCGTTCCAAATGCGACGGCTCTATTGCAAAAAAATAGGAAGAACCACAATGGTTCCTCCTGACCCTCTTTTTGCGTCCTGCCTGCTGCATGGTATCCATAACTAAGAGGAGGATGCTATGAAAGCTGATGAGAACTGGGCGAATGAGGCGACATTGATCTACTGTAATTGTTGTTTTGAAATGGGTCGACGGTTTCGCAAGCTCGGGCGCAAGTATGCAGAGCAAGGCGAAAATGAAAAAGCGGCGCAACTGAAACAAGAAGCCGCTATCCAACTTGATGCCTGGCGCAAGGTCAGACGCGAAATGAAGAATGCCGGTTAAGTGTTTTAACCAACCTTAAAGAGTACTGTGCATCGCTCGGGCAAGTTTTTTCTGATGCAATGAAGATATCGCTGTAGTTGTGTGTGAAGCACGCGAAACACGTGAAACAGTTACTTTATATAATGCATCCGACGAAGCGCTAGAGGCTGTTTGGGTAATAATGCTTCGACCGACTTGAGCGGTAGCGGTGGCTGCAATTAGCATTGCTCCGCAAACAGTGGCCAGCGCCATACGCCTTGCCTGTGGTGGCGGCATCAATTTGCCTAAAGCAATTTCAACCACATCTGTGGCAGACGAAAAAATACTTTGAGCAACGTAAGCAATGCCGCCGACAAAGGCTAGAAGAACGCTGCGCCCCTGCATTCGTCGCAAACCGGACAAAGAACGTTTAGGTTTTTGGGTAGCTTTGTAGATGAAATTTTTAAGTATGTAGGCGGGTGATTTAAATTCTAGAGTCTGAATTTTGTACCCGCGCGCTTGTTCTTCCAGCTGATATTGGCGCAACATTCCAGCTTTAGTGGTAATAGTCATTCTTTTTGCATACCACTCCGCTTCTCTGTCTCTATATTGATTAAGTTGTTGTTGATGGAATTGATCGCTCATTTATTTCTCTCCAACCAGATAGAGTAAATGCATAATACATTCGCCCTGTGATCAAATTGTGTGCGCCAATGCTTGAATGTGCCCACAGCAAGGCGTCGCGCTGATTGCGCCAGTATCGCTTATCAGTCTGTGGTGCTTAAGTTAAACTTCAATACTGCTGGTGGTGCTACTCGTTCATGAGCTCTGTATTGGAAATTGCATCAGCTCGGGCAAATATTTTTTTTGCTTCGTCAATTTTATTAGTTTGAGAGAGCAGCGAAGCGTAACTATTTAATGCCTGGTATAAGAGCGATTTGTCCTCGGGAAAAGACTTTTCGGCCGTGGCAACGGCTTGCTGCAACTCTGTTGTGGCGGAACCGTATCTATTTTCGTCGCGATCAAGCTGCCCTAATTTGATTAAGGCCAGCAATTTTTTGCGCCCAAACTGTTTATCTGAATTTTTTTCGTAAATGCCAATGGCTTCTGTCACAAGCGGCCTGGCCTGGGGCAAACGTTGTTGTCTGCTATAACACTCGGCCAGGAGCATGTTAAGGCCGGCCACCTGCGCGTCGTGTGCGCCCAGCAAGTTCTTATAGATATCTCTTGCCTTAATTAGCAAAAACTCCGCGTGTTTGTCCATGGCCGCACCAGCCAGACCGCGGCTGACGTGCTCAATTGTGGTGAGATTAATTGGTGCAATAATGCGCTTCACACTTGTCTGCGAAGGAGAAGCCGGTTGGGCCAGTTCATCTAATTCTTTAATCAGTGCATTGTAGCCATCAAGCAATATTTGAGAATTAAGTTTGGCAATTTTTTCATTGGTAGCATCAAGTTCGTCGAACATTTTTGCTTTCGTATAGAGGCTGCGTTGCATGCGCAATGCAGTCATCAGGCGGCCGCGGTTGCTGAATTTTTGACGGGCGGTGTCTTCGGTGCTGAGCAAAACAGCGCGAGCCGGCTCAAACAGTTGATTATCTATGAAAGTCTGGGCAATGGTAGTCTGCGAGTTCCAGATAGTTTTGGCGAGCACGGTGCCATGATCCGGGTCGGGTCCGTTATCACAGGCCATATAAGAAAATATGGCCGCCACCACAGCAAAAAGCGACCAGAAAGCATAGCGCAAGAACTTGACTTCCTGTTTCTGCCTGGTCGGATGCTGCACCGGTTTGACTTTAACCGACCCTGAAACAGGTTGAATGGTCGGCATTTCTTGCAGTAATTCGGTAATATTTTGATAACGGTCTTCCGGTTTCTTTTCCAGGCAGCGAAAAATCAGCGCTTCTAGATTTTTATTGATGTTGAGTTCGGGTACCACTTTATTAAAAGCAGGCGGCGTATGACTGACGTGCATAGTCATGGTATCGTAGGCGGTGTCACCGCGCAATGGTGCCACACCAGTTAACGTTTCGTACATAACACAACCAAAAGAGTAAATATCAGAGCGATTGTCTAAGGGTTTGGCCTGGCATTGCTCGGGGCTCATGTAAAGCGGGCTGCCGAAAATATCGCCGGTTTGGGTCAACCGGGTTTGTTGCTGGCCGGCATTGGGCAATAATTTGGCGATACCGAAGTCTACAATTTTGAGCAGCTCGCTACCATCTTCACCTTTCACCAGCACCAGGTTGCTTGGTTTTAAATCGCGGTGCAAAATGCCATTTCTATGCGCATGTTCGAGGCCCATACATGTCTGACGAAAAATGTGCACGGCTCTGTCTACCGCTAAATGCCTTACATCTTCCAGAATCTCGCTTAAATTTTTACCCTCCAGACAATCCATCACCAGATAAGCTTGATCACCAACGATGCCGAAATCGTAAATACTGATGATGTTCTGATGCTTTAAAGCGCTGGCCGATTTAGCCTCATGTTTAAAGCGTTCGATTGCTACTTTGTCTGAATCATCGTGCAGAAGTTTAATGGCCACAATCCGATCCATAAGCCGGTGGCGGGCGCGGTAGACAACGCTCATACCCCCGGTACCCAACACTGAGAGAATTTCATACTGGTCGGCAAAAACCTGCCCGATCATGGGATCGATTTTTTCGTGCTCAAGTTCATGGCCGTCGTCAGGACATTTTGACCATAGAGTTTCAAACTTTTTTTCGCAGTGGGGGCAATATTTCAAGCGCTAGCTCACTTGCTCTCAGTTTTCGGTTCAGCCCCAATCTGTTGCTTTACAACCAGAAGGGGTTCACAAACACCTTCTAGATTTTATCAGGGTTTGGCAATGCGCTCCTGACTGATATCAATTGCCAGGTCGTTTGCGATCATTTCGTTTATCAACTCAATTACGCCCTGACCACGCTCGCTTTCGGTAACCATAAGCGCTGTTTCTTTAATTGAAGGGATGGCGTTACGTACCGCCACGGAAAAACCGCATGCTTTGAGGAAGGTGTGATCGTTTTCAGCGTCGCCCACGGCCACCACCGACTCGAAAGTCAGGTCCATCACCTCTAAAGCTGCTTTGAGGCCTGTGCTCTTATTAACACCGGAAGGCAAAATCATAACTGCACCCTTGTTAAAGATTATTTCCAGCTCCAGGCCAAGTTCGCGGATAGCGGTCAAAACCGTCATCTCGTGGGGCTCCCAGGTGGCGACGATACCCCGCCCAACGGAGATCGGCTGCACGCCGCGGGCCTTAAGGGTGGCCACGAAGGGTTCGGAAGGTGCCTCCGTCAGTGGTGTCTCACTGTTGTTTCTGGGATCAAATAGAACGGCACCGTTTTCTGCCACGATCATGTCGAAAATGGCATACGGGGGAAAAGCGATGAAAAGGTCTTTCATCTCGCGACCGGTGACGAGGATAAGTTTGCGGCCCGATTTTTTCAAAGCATGAAGGGCCTCAATTACCTCCGGTTGCACCTGGCCCTTCGTTGCCAGTGTACCGTCATAGTCAGTTGCCAGAGCCAGGTACCGCATATAGACTCCACAAGGTCTTCGGGCCGATTTACTCTGGCTTGTGACGCAACGGTGGTGCCACGGTTCCAATCTGAGCTTATGAATTCTATAATCTGCGGCAACTTAGCGGCAACTTTTACGTCACTAAAAGGGAAATGTTTAGACTCTGGAGCGAATTATTTTGAAAAAGGAAGAGGCCACAGTTGAACAAGTTAAGTCAGAGCATGGGCCTATTTTAGCCATAGACATCGGCGGCATGAGCTTCAAAATGTTGGCCAGCGGTGAAATTGAACCTCGCAGTGGTGAGACTGGCAAACAGTTTACGCCTGTGGGCCTGGTGGAACGTGTTAAAGCCTTAACTGAAGACTGGCAATATGACTGTATCACTATCGGCGTGCCTGGCCCAGTAGGTCATGCCGGTCCTTCTACTGAACCTCATAACTTAGGCTCTGGTTGGATTGGCTTCAATTTTGTGGAGGCTTTCGGCAAGCCGGTAAAGATTTTAAATGATGCGGTGATGCAGGCACTTGGCAGTTACGAAGGCGGACGCATGCTCTTTCTGGGTTTTGGCACCGGCATTGGTGCCGCCTTTATTGGTCCGCGAATGGTACTACCTCTGGAGCTTGGTGGATTGCGTTATAGTAAAAAACGCACACTTGGTGATGTGCTTGGGCAGCAAGGCATGGAGCGCCTGGGTAAGAAAAAATGGAATGCTGCGGTGAACAGTACAGCCGAAAATCTTACTCGTGTTTTTCGCGCCGACTATGTGGTCATTGGCGGTGGTAATGCTTCCCGAGCCAGTGGCCTTTCTCACGGCATTCGCAAAGGTCATAATCATGCGGCCTTTCGCGGAGGCTTCAGAGCCTGGGCCATGGAAGGTCTTTCTGAACAAACTGTAGATCGCGCAGATTTGCAAAAGCCAGGTTGGCACGTAGTTTAGGATCAGGGTAAAACTAGATGATAGTCAAACTAATCTTTCTACTTTTAGGCAGCGTAATCTTTGCGCAGGCCGCACTGGCTGATAGTGCCTCTGAAGCTACTGTTCTTACTAAAGAGGCTGTGGCGGATGTCAAAGCTTTTGATCCCGCCGCTCGCCCATATATAGTGCAGTTGCCAGATGGTTGGGAAGTAAGTGAATTGAAGGCACCAAGACCGTACAGCGGCAGAGAAATTGGCGGCGGTCGTTTGCGCGCCATAAAAAAAGAAAGTGAAGGAGCGGCGGTAATTGAACTTACTTATATGTCCAAACCCGGCAGCGGCGAACAACCAGATCTCAGTTATGAATTTGGTCATTTCGTCACCACCATAAAAAGCGAGTATGAGTCAAAGGGATTGAAAGCCACAGTGACTGAAACCAAGAAATCGAATCTAAGCGTCTTACCGGCTGAAGAAGCAGAGGTAGTTGTTTCAGGCGCTGGCTCAGCCCAAGATTTACACCAGTGGTTTGCCATGGCCATGGGAAAAAACTATGTTTACGCCCTCAGTTTTACCGGGCACAAAGATTACTACGATAAATTCTTGCCTGCATTCGAAAAATGTCGGCAGAGCTTAAAAGTTGAATAAATTGGGGAGTTGCCATCAACCTGATTTGGCAAGCGATTTTTGTTGCATCACTTGAGCAGCGATTTCATATGAGCGCAGACGATCTTCGTGCTCATAGAGATCGGAGACAAAGATAAACTCATCTGCTTGAGTGATTTCTTGCAAGCGCTCTAACCGCTCTCTTATGCTGGCGGCACCACCGACGATGGCAACAGCCATTCTACTTTGCACTGCTGCTTTTTCATAAACGGACCAGAGCAAGTCCATGTTTTCTACAGGCGGCCTCAATTTCATATTTTGACCACGAATTAAGTTCAGGCCGCGCTGCATCGGAGTAGTAGCAAGAGATTGTGCTTTCTCATCGCTCTCTGCGGCCACTAGCGGAACGCCGACAATGGTATAGGGTTTGTCTAAAACGTCAGAAGGTTTAAACCGTTGACGATAGATCTTCAGCGCGGGCATAAGTTCTTCTGGGGCGAAGTGACTGGCGAAAGCGAAAGGCAGTCCGAGGTCGGCCGCCAACCTGGCGCTGAAATCACTTGATCCCAAAAGCCAGATCGGTACGTTCAAGCCGCTGCCTGGGTAAGCTCTCACTTTTTGATCATCCGTCGGTGGTCCAAGGTAACGCTGCAATTCGGCTAAAAGCTCAGGAAAGTCGTGACCTCTGGTTTCTAAATGTCTGCGCAAAGCGTAGCTTGTAGCCGGGCTTGTGCCGGGAGCGCGACCGAGGCCAAGATCAATGCGGCCCGGATAGAGCGTTTCAAGAGTTCCGAACTGTTCTGCTATGACCAGAGGTGCATGGTTGGGCAACATGATGCCGCCGGAGCCAACGCGAATATTAGTGGTGCCAGCGGCGATGTATCCGATTAAAACAGCCGTGGCGGCGCTGGCAATGCCCGGCATGTTATGGTGTTCCGCCAGCCAGAAACGGGTGTAACGCCAGCCTTCGGCTTTACGGGCCAGGTCAAGAGAGTTTTGCATGGCGTCAGCCGGCGTTTTGTCGTCACGAACTGGCACTAAATCAAGTATTGAATATGCTGTACTGGCTAAATTTGGCATGGCATCGTTTTTACCTTGAGGGGCACTTTTTTCTATTATATAACACTAATAGACCGGTCGGTCTTTTTTTTGCTACAATCTTTTGACTATCAAGGCGAAATTATCAAAGCGTGATAGCGTCATTGTGCGCATTTCTTCAACTAAGATAGCGATTGAACCGCTGAGCGCAAAGCGATAACATTATCGGACCAGATAATGAGCGTTGCCAAGCATGAAAGTCATACTCGCTGAAAAGCCGTCCGTAGCTAAAGATATTGCTGCCGTTGTCGGTGCCACCACAAAACGAGGTGGGTATTTCGAAGGCAACGATTATGCTGTTACATATGCTTTTGGCCACCTTGTCACCATGGCCGAACCTGAAGAAATGAACGCCGCTTGGGGCAAACCCTGGCGCTTGAAACAATTGCCCATGATTCCTGTTGAATGGAAATATCGCGTTGTTGAAAAATCAGCGCAGCAATTTAATGTCATCAAAAAGTTATTTCAAAATCCTGCCACCACTTCGATCATTTGCGCAACTGACGCAGGGCGCGAAGGCGAACATATTTTCAGGTTAATTTATCAATTGACCGGTGTGCAAAAAGCGGTTGAGCGTCTGTGGATCAGTTCACTAACAGCCGAAGCAATTCGCGATGGTTTGAGTAAGTTACGTTCATCAAAAGATTTCGATAGTCTGGCTGATGCCGCGGCTGCCCGTTCGCAAGCAGACTGGGTGATTGGTCTTAATTTTACCCGCGCCTACACCACCATAAATAATCAACTGTGCACTATCGGTCGGGTACAAACACCAACTCTCGCCTTAATAGTTGATCGACAGACGGCAATCGATGCTTTTAAATCAGCAAAGTTTTACGAAATACTCGCTACTTTTGAACCGGGTTTTCTGGCCCGCTACATCACTCCAGCCACAGCTGAAGTTGAGCCCCAGACAAGATTGCATAATAAGACTCTGGCGCAATCAATAGTCAAAGCGGTAGAGCCCGCCGCTCACGGTATTGTCGAATCAATAATTACCACTGAAAAGAAAACCAAGGCACCAGCGCTCTATGACTTGCTTACATTGCAAAAAGATGCTAACAAACGTTTCGGTTATACCGCTCAAGAAACCCTCAATATTGCTCAAAGTTTGTACGAAGAATTCAAACTCCTATCTTATCCCCGTACCGAATCACGGCACTTATCTACCGATATGGTGGGAGAGTTGCCGCGTATTCTGTCTGTGATTTTAAAAGGGCCCCTGGCCACCAAAGAAGTGCTTCAAGCATTCGCCCAGGAAAATATCGTACCTGGTGGTATCACTGCCGCTTTAATAAGACCTAAGTTGACCAAGAGTTACGTTGATGACGGCAAGCTCACCGATCACCACGCTATCATTCCTACTCACAATGCTCTACCGGCGAATTTACCGGACAGACAGCGCAACGTTTACAACCTGGTTGCCACGCGTTTTCTCAGTATTTTTCTGCCGCCAGAAGTGCGTGATGAAACTACAGCCATTATTACTATGGCCGATTATTTATTCCGCGCTAAAGGTTTCATCATCAAAGAAATCGGCTGGACAGTCTTATCGAGCAAGGCCAGCAATGACGATGAAAAAGAAGATGGTAATGAAAATGTCGCGGGCGAGAAGCCTGGCAAGAAAACTAAAGCCAAAGACAAAGATGAAGACGCTCAACAGCTGCCGCCTTTAGTCAAAGGCCAGCAAGTGGGCAAGCGCAAAGTTGAATTGAAAGAAGGCAAAACCAGCGCACCCAAACCTTACGACGATTCCAGTTTGCTCACCGCTATGAAAAATGCCGGCCAGGAGTTAGACGACGAAGATCTGGCCGCGTATATGAAACAAAAAGGTCTGGGCACACCGGCCACACGTGCTTCTATTATTGAAAGGCTTCTACAAACAGGTTATGTAGAACGCAGTAAAAAAGCGCTTCTTCCTACCGAAAAAGGCAAAGCTTTAATCGGGCAGGTGCATGCGGAACTAAAAGACATCGCCCTCACTGCTATCTGGGAACAACGTCTTGCAGATATGCAGGATGGCAAGCTCAAGCCCGAATCTTTTGACAGTGATATCGCCGATCTGGTACGCCGCATTTTGCCTGATGTCACCGCCGGCGGTTCCTCTGCCGCTTCTATTCCACCCAGCGATGGCAGCAGCCTTGGCACCTGCCCTCTTTGTAAAAAAGGCTACGTGCGCATTACCGCTAAGGGTGCCGGTTGCAACCGTTGGAAGGAAGGTTGCACCTTTATGATCTGGAAAGAGCAGCGCGGCAAAGAATTATCTGAAGAGCAAATGAAAGAGCTCGTGGCGAATGGCCAGACCAAAGTAATCAAAGGCTTCAAAAAGAAAGACGGCAGCGGCAAATATGATGCCCGCTTGTTCTTAAATGAAGAAGGAAAAATTCAATATGATATCGGTGGCAATGACGCAGCCGCTCAGCCCGCGGCTGCGGGCCAGACTTTGCCGCCGGGCAGTCCAGGGTCGGGTAAGGTCGGCTCGTCGGCTTCTGACGCACTGGGTCAACTGGGTCAGTGCCCTCAATGTCAGGCCGGTACAGTGCGGCAGACACCGAAAGGCGCAGGATGCGGCCGCTGGCGGGAAGGCTGCACCTTCACCGTGTGGCGCACAGTCTCTGGCAAAGAATTGACCGATGAGCAAATCAAAGATCTGGTGCTGAAGAAGCGCACAGAGCTTATAAAAGGATTCAAGAAAAAAGACGGCAGCGGCACTTACGACGCCTACCTTGTTCTGGCCGACGATTTTAAAACCAGACTCGAATTTGACAATAAACGTGGTCCAGAACCCGAGCCTGTGGGTGTTGCCAAAACAGTTTGAGTTTGCCCAGATAATGCCACACTTCGTCTGTATAGTTCAGAAATCGGCAGGACCGAGTTTTCTTGGAGGATACACACTATGGCTGGTCACGAAAGATCTGGAATCGAAAATCAAGCAAAGCAACTGGCACATCAACTGGATACCGGTCATGGTATGCAGGTAGCTGACACTCTGCGTGCCGAGTTCAGACAGATGTCTCCGCAAGATTACAACAAGCTCGTGAATAGAACAGTGGCACACGATGACAAAAATTACGGCGCCAATATCGAAGTTGTGCGCCAGAACGGTTTAATCATTATCGACACCGGCAAAGGCGAAATTCCTGTTGGTAATTTGAAAGATGAGCGCCGGCCCAATCGTCCGAATAGAGATGAAGACGAAAGAAGACCTCACGAAAGAGTGGTTTGCGCTGATCCTAAACAGAAAGCCATTGAGTCGGCAGGAGTAGGTGCTTTGATTGGCGGCATTGGTGGACTGGTTCTTGGTGATCGCGGCAAGGCCGCAGCCATAGGCGCTGCAGGCGGAGCGGTGGTCGGCGGAATCTATGGCCACGAATCAGCCAAAAACGACTGTGTCATTGTTAGAGACCGCCGTTAATTCAGATTATCTCAACTGGTTCATTCCTCCATTAAGCAATAGCCCGTGTCTTCAGCCAGGACACGGGTTTTTGCATTAATAAAACCAGTGCAAATCGATATAGATGCAGGTGTAAAGATCTATACTGTGCCATTGAATTTAGTTCACTATTTGACATCTGGAGGTTCTATGAAGCGCAATGCATCAGCTCACTGGGAAGGCGGTCTAAAAGACGGCAAAGGCACAGTTTCCACAGAGAGTGGCGTTCTTTCCAAAACACAATATTCTTTCAGCACACGTTTTGAAGACGGTAAAGGAACCAACCCTGAAGAGCTAATCGCAGCTGCTCACGCTGGTTGTTTCTCTATGGCTCTTTCAATGATTCTTGGCGAAGCCGGCATGACTGCAAAGTCTATCGATACTAAAGCCGCTTTGACACTTGAAAAAACCGACGCTGGTTTCACAGTAACTGAAATCGTTCTCGATCTTATTGCTGATATTCCTGGCGCTGATCAAGCCAAATTCAACGAGTGCGCTGACAAAGCTAAAGCTGGTTGCCCAATTTCCCGCTTGCTCAACACCAAAATCACATTGAACGCTAAATTAGGCGCTGCTGTTTAATTCAGCCCTGGTTTAACTTGATTGTTGAAAGAGGACGTACATTGTACGTCCTCTTTCGTTTTTTATATCGGCACCGCATCTGGTGCCGCAGTATCTAGATTTTAAACTTCGTCTTCAGAGTGATCTGATGAAAACTTATCTTTAACGCCACCGGCAAATTCGCCGGCTTTTTCGGCAATATCGTCGCGCAATTCCTTGCCTGATTTAGCGGCAAACAAATTACCCAGAGCGTAGCCTACACCCAGTGAAACTACCGAACCTGCTGCCACGCCCACTACGGCACCGGCGACAAAGATTGTTTTCAATAGTGGCAGGTTTCCTTTGATCAAAGTCTTGAGCATTAGGCGGTCCTCGAATATTAGGCTAAAAGTACTAAGCGAATTCTAACACTTGCAGGTGATTAAGCGCTTTGACGTGAAATTTTGCAACAGCCGATTTAACTCTAGTACACTAGTCGTCACATTGAGGAAAGGCCATGACCACAAGTACCAGCGGTGTCAGTAGCGTCGCAGCCGGCAAAAGCAATGATGCCGCCAGGCTTTATGCTCAGCAAATAGCTCAAGAGCTCCAGGTTGGTGTCCATCAAGTTCTGGCAACCATTGCTTTGCTCGATGAAGACTGCACTGTTCCTTTTATTGCCCGCTATAGAAAAGAAGCCACAGGCACCTTAGACGAAGTGCAAATCACTAACATTCGCGATCTGCGTGAGCGTCTGGTGCAACTCGATAAGCGTCGCGAAGCCATGGTGAAGTCATTGCGTGAGCGCGACCTTCTAACTGATGAGCTGCTGGCCAAACTTAGTGCTTCTAACGCCATGGCTGATCTTGAAGACATTTACCTTCCCTTTAAACCAAAGCGCAAAACCAAGGCCAGTGTGGCCCGGGAGAAGGGTCTTGAACCTCTGGCAGCCGATATTTTTGCCAACAAATTGCAAAATTTAGAAGTTTCTGCCCAGGCTTTTATCAACAAAGAAAAAGGGGTGGAGTCGGTGGAGCAGGCCCTCGCCGGTGCTCGCGACATTATGGCTGAGTGGATGAGTGAAAATCCGACTGTGCGCAAACAATTGCGAGCGTACTGGTCGAAAGCCAGCACTATTGCTTCTAAAGTTGCTAAGGGCAAAGAGCAAGAAGGGCAGAAATTCAAAGACTATTTTGAATGGAGTGAAAAGGTTACAACCGCTCCGTCTCATCGCATTCTTGCTATGTTCCGCGGCGAAACCGAAGGAATGCTTAAGCTGACAATCAAGCCCGATGATGAAGAAGCTCTGATTATCATGGACAAAAATTTTGTCAAAGGTAAGGGCCCCTGTAACGATCAGATTGAAATTACAGTTGAAGACGCCCACGACCGCTTACTTGCACCTTCGATGGAAAGCGAATTACGGGCAGAGCTAAAGCTACGCGCCGATCTGGAAGCAATTCGCGTTTTCACCCGCAATTTGCGTGAACTTCTAATGGCACCGCCACTGGGCGAACATGCCATCATGGCTCTCGACCCCGGTTTCAGAACCGGCTGCAAACTTGTTTGCCTGGGCAAGCAAGGCGATCTCTTACATCATGACGTCATTTATCCACTTATGGATGGAGCTGGAGAAGGAGCCAAGCAATCGAAGGCCAGTGCTTTGAGGAAAGTAATGGAGCTAGCTAAAAAGTTTAATGTGGTGGCAGTAGCGATTGGTAATGGCACCGCCGGCCGTGAGACTGAAGAGTTTATGCGCGCCATAGATTGGGCGGCGGTACAACTGGAAGAACCTCAAATTGTGATGGTGAACGAAAGTGGTGCTTCCATTTATTCAGCTTCCGATGTTGCCCGTGAAGAGTTTCCCGACTACGATTTAACAGTACGTGGTGCCGTTTCCATTGGCCGCCGCTTAATGGATCCCCTGGCCGAATTGGTGAAGTTAGATCCTAAATCTATTGGTGTCGGTCAATATCAACATGACGTTGATCAGCCGGCGCTGCAGAGCAGCCTTGATGATACCGTGGTCAGTTGCGTCAATTCGGTAGGGGTCGAATTAAATACAGCCAGCAAACAATTGCTATCCTATGTATCAGGTTTAGGCAAACAAATTGCCGCCAATATCGTTGCTCATCGCCAGGAGAACGGGCCCTTCAAATCTCGCGCTGAATTGAAGAAAGTAGCTCGTCTTGGGCCGAAAGCCTATGAGCAAAGTGCTGGTTTCTTGCGCATTCGTGCGGCCAAAAATCCTCTTGATGCCAGCGCCGTACACCCGGAAAGTTATAAGGTAGTGGAGGCTATGGCCAAAGACTTGGGCCTCGATGTCGCCACCTTGATGTCAGACACTGAAGCACGCAAGAATATTGATTTAAGCAAATATGTCTCCGATAAAATTGGTCTGCCCACTCTGCGTGATATTGTGCAAGAGCTTGAGAAGCCGGGCCGCGACCCGCGCGCCAAGCTGGAGCCGATGAAATTTGCCGAAGGCGTGCACGCCATCGGTGACCTTTATGAAGGCATGAAACTACCGGGAATTGTCACCAATGTCACCGCATTTGGTGCGTTCGTCGACATCGGTGTGCATCAAGATGGCCTGGTTCATGTCAGTGAATTGACTAATAAATTCGTCAAAGATGCCAGTGAAGTTGTTACGGTGCAGCAGAAAGTAATGGTAACTGTGCTGCAAGTAGATAAAGATAGAAAGCGCATAGCTTTGAGTATGAAACGCTAAGCGACTCTTTTCTTGCTGCCACGTAACAATGCTTCCTAGCTGTAAAGCCTAAAGGGCACGACCTCGCTTACTCTTCACTGACGAGCTTCGAATCTAACAGGATGCTAATGGAAGGGGCGGAACTTTGCCCTGGCCTAGGGCGTCGAACCTTATGTACGGTTTCACAGGCGAAGATTTCATTTGGTCTATTTCAAATGGATAGCCGATTGTGAAAGCTTTAACATCATAGACAGCGAATGTTTTGAATCTATATAAGGAGATTACACATGTTCCGAACTAGTAAAGCCGCAGGATTTGCACTTGGCGTCGCTTTCTTGCTCACACCTTCAATGGCACTTGCTGATGAAGTCAGCTCAACCAGTGTCAAAACTGAGACACCAGTTGGTTCGTCCTCCAGAAGCGTCAAAGTAAAATCTAATGCTGCCGGTACATCGCAGAGCGTTAAGCATTCAAATGCTAGCCCTGGTCAAGCCAATTCAACTTCTTATCGCGCTGAAACCGGTATCGGTGGCGCCAAAGTAGAAAAAGAGCAAACAGGCGTGCGTGCTAATATCGACGGCAGCGTTACAGCTGATAAGTCCAAAGAATCGCATGCCGTTGGCGTCAATGGTTCTGCTCACAAGAAGGCAAACTCAAGCACTACAGTTGGTGCTGACGGTTCAAGCAGCACTATTAAATCTGAAAAGCAAGTAACTAACCCTTAGTTAGTGATTTGAATATTTGAAGAGCGCGGGCGTCCTTCTGGTGCCCGCGCTCTTTTGCCCTTACTTTCAAAGCATTTTCAAAGCACCTTTAGCTACGGTCTATGCAATAGTATTTGAATGAAATCTTGACTTTTGTCAGAAAATCCTGAATCATGCTTTTCTGGAGTTAACGGCTAGCAGTAGAGTCGATTTAAATATGGAATTTACACGTCACGGCCTGAAGAAGGCCATGTATATTTTGCAATCAATGCTCGGCTTAAGCTGGGTAATTATGTCTTTGTTTATGTTCTTTAAGCCAGGCGCTAATCTTCTGGCGGACACTTTGCCCGCTTGTGTTTTGCTCTTTGCCGGTACGGTTTGCATCTTCTTTGGTGTCGAAGCGTTTTTGCTGCGTAAAGATCCGGAAATCTGGAAATAAGCGAAGCGTTAAATCGGATATTTACTCAATTGCGCCTCTAAGTCGCTATAAAGTTCTGGCAGCCATTTGGGCTGAGTTTTAAAATTCACTTGCGGTTTTTTCAGCCTTAAATCGCAAGGGGCAAAGATCAAGTTGATATGCTCACTGCCTGTCTCATGAGCCAGTACGAACATTTCTTCAATGGGTTTATTACCCATGGCCAGGCAGCCTGTGGACCATTTGCTGCCGTGAATCAAAATATCGCTACCGGGATTTTTTCTTTTTTCCATTCTGGCGTGGTAACGATCAGAGTTGTTGGGATAATTTACCTCCAGGCCGATGTGCGCCACCAGGGCGGGCCGAAAAGCAGCGATGCTGTAAAACCCCTCCGGCACCTGCTTATCGCCTTCTTTGAGCTTGGGCCCGGCCACTCCACTTGCGCCAATCATTGGATAGGTAAGCACTTTACGCATTGCCCCGTTTTTGTCTCGGGCAAAAAGCAAAAGCATTCGCTCTTCTTTCAAAGCAATCCATGTCATCTGTTTGGGAGGGTAAAGAACATTTTGTTGAGCAAAAACTGATTGCAATTTTTTTCGCGCCGTAGGACCGTATGCTGCCATTACGGCTTCGACGGAGTAAAAGTGTGGCACCGCCGGCGGTTTTTCCATTTCGTTGGTCGCCGCACTGGCTCGGCCTGAGACTAAGAGAAGAGAAAACGCGAGGGCACAAAGTAGGCGCTCATGCATCATCAGTGACACCAACTATTTTCATTTGCGCTTCTTCTAAATCAAGTTCGTTTTGTAACACACGAAAAGTCTGGTCTTCGATGGCGTTATCGTCGCGCAGGGCAATGAGCTTTTTCCTCTGCGCACCAATAATATCCTTACGCAGATTGTGCCAGATTTCTTCAGTGCCAGGATCTGGCGTTTCTGTTCCAATATTGGCAATGGCTCTTTCCAGGTGCCGGTTGAGCAGCTTTTGCAGGCGCGGATCTTCTAAATCGAGATTTCGCTCTCGGGCCAGTGAATCAATTGAACGCACAGCTTCTCGGGAGAGCGCCAGTCGAAGCTTGCGCTCTGCTTCTTCGGCATTGTATTGATCAGGTTCAAATTCCAAAATTTTGACTAGGTAGGGCAGTGTTATGCCTTGCATCACCAGAGTAGATGCGATTACGGCAACGGTGAGATAGATAAGCAAATCACGGTAAGGAAACTGATCGCCGTTAACGCAAGTTAACGGCAGTGCCAGTGCGGCTGCCAGTGATACAACTCCCCTCATCCCAGACCATGAAAGCACAAATAGATGTTTCCAGCTGGGCAACTTTGCTTTTTTCAGCCGAGCATATATGGGTGCAACGGTAAAGATCCAGGCAAAGCGCACCACGGTTGGTGCCAGGGCAGCCACAATGGTGGAGACAATAATTTGCTCGCTGGGATATTTTTTCACAGTTTCCAGAATTGGTCGCAACTGCAAGCCCATTAGCAAGAACGAAAAACCGTTGAGAATGTAGATGATCGTTTCCCAGTTGGCGGTTGCTTGCAGACGAGTGGTAGAAGTTTGCATACTGGGTCCATGCCATCCAAGACAAAGACCGGCTGTGACCACAGAAAGCACACTGCTGACATGAATATGTTCAGCGGCCAGGTAGGCGATGAATGGAGATAGGAGCGAGACGATTATTTCTACCGGGCGGTGTTCTAATTTAGTGCGCAGTCTGGCGAGGACAAATCCAATTGCCAGACCCATGGCAATGCCACCTAAAGAGACAAAAGCAAAACGCTGACCCGCCTCAGCCCACGAAAAAACGCCGGTCACCGCTGCGGCCACGGCAAATTGATAAGCCACCAGCCCGGTAGCATCATTGACGAGGCTCTCGCCCTTAATGATATTCATTACTCTTTGCGGCAAGTGAATTTCTTTCGATATGGCTGACGCGGCCACAGCGTCGGTGGGTGACACAATGGCACCAAGAGCAAAGGCTGCGGCCCAGGGCAGGCCCACCACCACGTGCAGGGCCACAGCCACTGCAGCCACCGTGGCCAGTACCAGGCCCACGGCTTGTAGAGTAATTACATCGGCTACATCTTTTAATTTTCGCCAGGAGGTATTGTAGGCATCGAGGTAAAGCAGTGGCGGCAGAAAAATAAAGAATACGGCATCTGGCTCGAGGTGTACCGGAGGAATATTCGGTGTGAGCGAAATTACCATACCCGTCAATACCAGAAGAATAGGCAGGGCAATCTTGAGCTTTTGCGCGAGAGCTCCCACTATTCCTATTATGGTCAGCAGCGCTACGATTATTTCTACTTGCCGCATGCATTGCTCTTGCTGTAATTTTTAGGCATTCTATATTGGTTTTAATTCTGCTGCTAAGCCACACATGAGCAGTATGGTGAGAAAAACAAGCAGTATTGTCACTGCCAGAGATACTGAGAATATTGAATATTCCCTACCTGCATTTAGTTTTTTGTTGAAGCGCACATATTCGAAGGCGCCCCCGACCAAGGTGGCCACACCCAAAACCATCAGACCGAAACCAATTTGTCGTGGGTAAGTGGATTGAATTCCCTTCAGGTCCCCTTTCTCAATTAAGTCATAGACAAAGCGAGCCAGGGTAAAGCCAAAGCCAATTAAGGTTAACGAGGTGCGCACCCAGGCAAGCAAGGTTCTGTCTAAGGCCAGAGTGGCCTGAATGTTCCAGAGTTCTGCGTTATCAGGCTGCGGCTTGTTGTCTGAATCCATGAAAATATCGCTGTGCGGGCTTCTATATAAGTGACCACTAAAATAGCATGTCGGAAGCATGAAACTAGCTGAAGCGAGTGGACCCGCCGCCTGGCATTGGTTGCGCACCTTAACAACTTGGAAACATCTTTCACCCGCCTGGGCTCTAAATTGGATACATCGAGCGGCAATTGCCTGCTTCACCCCCAATTTACTAGAGTGAAAACCCCTCGCTCAGGAGATGACCATGACGCACGATAACACCAGAGCCTCAGAAATTAGCCGACCAAGACTTGACGATGCGCCACATAACTGGGCTCAACAAGCCAGCAACGATGCCACTGACCATTATCGCAATCAGAGTAGAGGCAATGTCGTTGACAGAATGGCCGACAACCTTTTTGGCCATCTGGAAATCACCCCACTATTCGGCAATCACGGTGCTATCAACGATAGAAATAATCACGGTAGAAACGACAACTACATGAAACTGATTAACAGAATCGACCCAGATCTGGCTGATATCGTCAATCCTTGCCCTCGCGGCTTTGACCAAAAGCGCTGGTATGGCGGCTACCAATCACCAGAATACACCATTGCTCGCGGTCTAGCCGGCAGCATGGACGAACTCAGTCGCATTCCTGATGCCGCTGGACGCAAACAGTTTGTTGGCGACTTATTGGAGAGACAGGTTCCTGCTCTTGAGCGCCAGGGCGCCAGAGTCGATGCTATTGACGGCGATAGAATTAAAATAGATTTTGGCACCGGCCGCGGTGCGCAATGGATTGACACTGTTCGTGATATCAACGGTCGCCCCGAAGTGCAATTAATAAACGTCACTTCTTTAATGAGAAACCAGGAAGCTGCCGGTATGATGCCAAGCTATGACTCTGCTATAAGACGATCATCTGCAAATGATCGCTTTCCCACCTCTGACAGAGTTGAAGCGCCAAAAGTTTTGGAGAAAGCACCATGCCCTCCTGGATTCGATCCGGTAAAATGGAACAACGGACACGATACACCCAAATATTTCGTTGGCCATATGGTCGCTGACTGGTTGCAGGAAGATAATAAACAGAACGGACCAGCTGGCCAGGAACACCGGGCCGAGGCCTTCCTTAAGAGCCAGGTGCCATTGCTTGAATCGAGAGGCTACAAAGTTCTGCAAGTGAAACATGAAAAGCTGTTGATCGACGTAGACGGGAAAGGTGCAAACTGGGCCGATGTAATCGTCAATGTCGGCGGCGCAAATTCACATGCATCGTGGCAAGTGTAATTTAAAAGGAATAGCTTTACTTCGTCGGGGTTAGTGAATAGGCAGTTGCATCCAGAAAAGGCTGCCGCTGCCTACTTCGCTAACTACGCCAATTTTGCCGTGATGGGCTTCAACAATTGCTTTGCAAATTGCCAGGCCTAGACCGCTTGTACCTGCACCACCACCGTGAGCTTGTTTAAAGCGATCAAAAACCGTCTCTAAAGCGTCGCGGGGAATGCCGCGGCCATGATCTTCAATTTTGACGCTTGCGTATTTTTTTTCATGGGCGAGGGTGACTGTAACAGTGCCGCCACGAGGTGAATATTTGATGGCATTAGAAAAGAGATTGATGAAAACCTGTATCATTCGCTCTCTATCAACGAATGCCTCAATATGACCGCCAAAGATTTCGAACTTGATTCCTTTTAAATCTGCCACCGCTTTCAGTGTCTCGGCACTGTGCATGGCTACTTCCGCAAGGTCAGTTGTCTGCAAATTCATTTCCATCATGCCGGCTTCGATTTTTTCAATATCGAGCAATTCGTTGATTAGAGAGAGAAGGCGATCGCATTCTCTCTGGGCAGATTCCAGGCGAACTTTGCCTTTATCTGAAATTTCACCATAGAGGCCGCTTTCTACCAGTTCAATGGCGCCTTGAATGGCTGAAAGCGGGCTGCGCAAATCGTGGCTAACCATGGCCACGAAAGCTTGTTTTGTTTCTTCCGCTTCATTTACTTCTTCGGCCATTTTTCGAAAAGCAGCGTCTACTTCCGCCACTTCATCACTGCCGGCAACAGGCGGCAAAAGGCTCTTTCGCTCGACAAAGCGCCCGGCGTTTTCACTTAAAATCTGCAGCCTGGCGGCAATGTCACGACTGAAAAAAGTAGCAAGACCAAGGGAAAGGGCGAGGTTGAGCAGGACGCCGCCAAAGATATATAAGCGTATTTCTTGTTTTCGCGCTTCTTCATTTTGCGGCACATGCTCCTGAATTTTTTGTTCTTCATAAGTCAATGTGTGCAATTCATCAACATATGTTTTAAAAGCGCCTTCAATTTGCCTGCGGAATTTGCCGAATTCAAAGTGATAAACGTCTTGAGGTGTTTCTTTGATTCTTTTTTTGTGCCACTGCAATACGCCAACCACTTTGGTCGCTTGCAAACCCAGTTCTTTTAGTTGACCGGCCCTTGAAGGGTCATCCTTCATCAGCTCTTTGAGCCGAGAGGCTCGTTCGGGAATAGCGGCGAGGCATTTATCAAGCCTCTCTTCAAGAACGTCGGAACGCATATAGTTCCAGGCGACAATGGCGCTGCCAGCGTCGAATAAATCTCGCTGAGCGTGATTAGCTTCGGCAATTATGGCTCGCGAGCGCGATTCGCGAGTGGCCGTAGCTTCGGCATTCTCAAGCATTACGCTGAGCACGGCAAGATATATTAGACCCAGCACCAGCGGCACTGCGGCCATAAGCAGACCTTTTTTAGCGACTGAAAGCTGCACGCGGCACCTGAATACTTGCAAAGTCGTGGCTGGGGATGCCTGTAATATAATGTCATTGTGCCCAGTCGAGCTAACAATGATTAAAATTCTATTTGCCGAAGACGAACAACGGTTAGCCGACCTGGTGATTGACTATCTGTCAGCTGAAGGTTACCAGGTAGAACACGCCACCAGCGGGCCCGTGGCCTTAAAACGGTTGGAGACTTCGACTTACGATGTACTGGTTCTTGACATAGGGTTGCCGGCTATTTCGGGTTTTGAAGTTTGTCGCATTTATCGTGAGCGAGGCGGTAGCGCGCCGATAATTTTTCTGACCGGACAAAATTCTCTGGCCGATAAAGAACGTGGGCTTGATCTCGGGGCCGATGATTATTTGACTAAACCTTTTCATATTCGCGAACTGGGAGCGCGCTTGCGAGCGATCACAAGACGCTCACGCAGCAACGTTTCTGCCCGGCTTGAGATAGCTGATCTGGCGTTAGATTCGTCCACGCACACAGTCACCAAGGGCGGTGTACCCCTGCAGCTGATGCCGCGCGAATATGCCCTGCTCGATTTTCTCATGCGCAATCCTAATCGCACTTTCAGTCAAAACGAATTGCTCGATCGCGTCTGGACAAAAGAGAGTGAAGCCTCACCGGATACGGTGCGGGTACATGTGACTAAACTAAGAGCCAAAATCGACAGCCCCGGGGCTGAATCAATTATCAAGACTGTTCACCGGGTGGGCTACAAACTAGAGGCTTAGAACCAGGAATGGTTCTCAAGGGTACAAGCTGGCTAACTTTGGTATTGCCGGCCGGGGCAAGGCCTTCGAACGGCTTTTTTAGAGTAAAATAGCTAGTTCATCAGGCAGATAAACATCTTTTGCACAGGAACAACTAACCGTGAATTCTCCAGTATCGGCACCGGCCAAACCCAGCGACTTTATTCGCGACATCATAAATGATGACATGGAAGCAAAGCGGCACGACAAAGTAATCACGCGCTTTCCACCAGAGCCGAACGGTTTCTTGCATATTGGTCACGCCAAGTCTATTTGTTTAAATTTCGGCCTGGCCCTTGAATATCGTGAGAAATTACCAGGAAGCGGCACCCGCTGCCATTTGCGCTTTGACGATACAGATCCGGCCAAAGAAGACACCTTGTTTGAAGACGGTATCCAGGCCGATGTGCGCTGGCTTGGCTTCGATTGGGATGGCCTTTACCACGCCAGCGATTACTTTGAGAAAATGTATCAATACGGCGAGCAATTGATTTCGGGCGGCAAGGCTTATGTTTGCAGTTTGAGTGATGCAGAATCGAAAGCTCATCGCGGCGATGTTAAAACTCCGGGCACCAATAGCCCCTATCGCGAACGCAGTGTCGAGGAAAGTTTAGATCTTTTCCGTCGCATGCGTAACGGCGAGTTCAAAGATGGCGAGCATGTTCTGCGAGCCAAAATCGACATGGCGAATGCCAACATGAAAATGCGCGATCCGATGCTCTATCGCATTCGTCATACGGAGCACCATATGACCGGCGACAGCTGGTGCATTTATCCGATGTACGATTACGCTCATCCAATTTCTGATGCCATTGAAGGAATTACTCACAGCATCTGCACTCTGGAATTTGAAAACAATCGCGAATTGTACGATTGGGTTATCGACAATCTGATTGAACATGCCAAGTTTCCCAGCCGGCCGCACCAATATGAATTTGCGCGTTTGAGTTTGAATTACACGGTGCTGAGCAAGCGCAGACTGCAAGAGCTGGTTGAAGGTAAACACGTCAGCGGTTGGGATGATCCGCGCTTGCCCACAATCGCCGGACTGAGAAGACGGGGCTATACGCCTGAAAGTATTCGGGCTTTCTGTGCCAGTGTTGGTATTTCCAAAGCCAACAGTACAGTTGATATGGCACAGTTGGAATTTTCTATTCGCGATGATCTGAATCAGAAAGCACCGCGGGTGCTGGCAGTTTTGAAGCCACTAAAGGTGGTGATTGAAAATTATCCGGATGATCTCGTAGAAGAGCTCGATGCCAATTATTGGCCCCACGATGTGCCTAAAGAGGGCTCACGTAAAGTGCCATTCTGCAAAGAAATCTATATCGAGCAAGATGATTTCATGCTTGAGCCGCCAAAAGATTATTTCCGCCTGGCACCGGGAAAAGAAGTGCGTTTGCGTTATGCTCACCTGATTACTTGCAAGGAAGTAATTCAAGATCAAAACGGTAACGTCACTGAAATTCGTTGCACCTTTGACACTGAAACTAAACCGGGCGATAATCCTGTTGGTCGCAAAGTTAAGGGCACCATTCACTGGGTGAGCGCCCGTCATGCCGTCGACGCTGAAATTAGACTTTATGACCGGCTGCTTTCAGAAGAAGCCCCACCTACAGGGAAAGACAGTGAGTTTCTCAATGTGGTCAACCCCAATGCACTGCAGGTTTTGCCAGGCTGCAAATTAGAGCGCAGCCTGGCAGAAGCCAAAGCGGGCGAACGGTTTCAGTTTGAGCGCCAGGGCTATTTTATTGGCGATGAAAAAGATTGCAAACCAGGCTCGCCGGTTTTCAATCGCATCGTCACATTGAAAGACTCCTGGGCGCGTTCGCAGAAAAAATAAACCATTTTCGCTCCTGCTAGATCAGATTTTTTCGCTCTTTCTTCAGTGCGACCCAGTGCTCCATAATTTCGCTTGCCTCTTTCTTTATAGCTGAAGCTTCCTTATCGCGGCCGGTGCTTTCGAGATAGGCGGCGTATCTGCTATAGATAAAAGCCAGGCGCGGATGCTTCTCGCCCAGATCTTTTCGGGCGATAGCGATGGATTTGTCAAAGTAACCATCGGCGGTGCCCTGCTCTTTTAGCGCGCCATAAAGTAAGCCCAGGTCAAGATAGACAGATGACCACTCAGGGTCTTTAGTCGGCATGTGTTTGGTCTTGCCGGCCAGGGCTGTAAGCAAATTGGTTTTAGCCGACTCGACATCGCCCAGAGATAGTTGAGACGAACCCAGATTTTGCAATACAGTGGCCCGCAGCAGGCCATCGCGGAAACCGAGAGTATCTAAGCAGAGCAGCGCCTTTTTTGCTTCGTCGAGAGCGTCGTCATAACGTCCGAGATAAATCAAATAATCAGATATATTGGAACGGGCAATAGCTACTGAGTTAGTTTCTTTACCGCCACTGGCCGCAACCTTTAAATTAACTGAGCGCCTGGCACATTTTAAAGCTTGTTCGTAATCTGCCGCATACGAGTAAGCGAGCGAAAGATTGTTATAAGCAATTGCTTGCAGCTGATTGTGATGCGGGTCGGCGCTGTCCAGAGTACTTACCGCTTTAATTCCCGTTTCTATCGATTCTTCAATCAGGCCTTGTTTGATGTAGGTACTGCACATGTCGATCATGGCTGCCGCTTTAAGGACAGGATCAGCTTGGTCTGATTCGATTAAGGCGAGAGTTTCTTCTGCGTATTTTCTCGCCTCTTTGTAATTGCCCTCCTGGTGGGCAATTTCAGCCAGAAAGGTCAAGCCTGAACTGAGATTTGCCAGGGGCACTGTGTCACTGTGGGCGCGAAAATCTTTAACCATTGCCGTGATGTATTTTTTTGCTTTCGCCCTCTTTTCTAAACCCGATAAAAAAGCGGCAACCATCACCTTCCTTCCCGGCGCACCGGCGGTAAGGAAGGTGGGCGGTAAGACCGAATTGATTTTATCAATCAAAACAGCGGTTGACTCGATAAACAGCCCCACAGTGTAAGAAATTTTTTGACCGGTGTTAGAGGCTTCAAGGCCGATGGTTAGTAGAATGACACTGAAAATATGCAAGATATTGGGCAGGGCAAACCATGAGAGCAAAATATCAAGGCTCAGTGCCAGTGGGGCAAAGAGGCTGTAAACCGTGGTGCGCAGAGTAAGCCAGACGATTACCAGAATAGTGATGACTACGACTGCAGAAGGCTCGTTTTTTTTGTTCAAGATTGCTTTGGCTGTGCACTGAAGAGTATTCCTAAGCTATATACCCAAACTCAAAGGCCACTTTCTCAGCCTCGACGACTGAAAAAATGGCTATTGGTGAGCCTTAAGTGACCCCGTAAGTGAAGCGACCAATTAATGAAGCATTCCTGTGAAATATAGAAGTGCTACGACGCCTGCTGGGACGCCCATAAACCAAAGTATTGCTGCTTTTCCCATGATCCTTAAATCTCCAATGCTTTCTCGAAAACTACAGCGTGAGCGACGGAGGCCTATGGAGAAAAGTTCCATTTTGACCGAAATTATGACTGGAACAATTGCCGGGTCGTCGTGTCAGCACTCAGGTACGGTACTTCTATATTTGGTTGTTCACGTGAATAAAGCAACTCTCGATCATGGCTACCCTCCCATGGAAGCCAAACTAATAGCGCAGATACCTGACGGTGATAACTGGCAGTACGAGCCAAAATGGGATGGTTTTCGCTGTATTGCTTTTCGGGAAGGTAAGAATGTTGACCTGCGCTCTAAGAGCGGCCAGCCCCTCGGGAGATATTTTCCCGAATTGATTGAGGCACTGCTCAGTTTAAACAGTTCGCACTTTATCATTGATGGCGAAATAATGATTGAGGAAGGTGGTTCATTTTCGTTCGATAGCCTGCTACAGCGCATTCACCCTGCTGCCAGCCGCATTGCAAAGCTGGCAGCAGAAACACCGGCGAGCTATATCGTTTTCGATTTATTAGAAAATGCTCGAGGAAAGCTCTGTGTTGACTTACCTTTGAGACAGCGGCGCGAGCAATTGGAAAAATTTGCTGAGCTAAATTTTTCAAGAGATGTTCCTGTTACTGTGAGCCCCATTACTTATGAACTGAAGGCCGCTAAAAAGTGGTTAAGGGAATCTGGTGCCATTACCGACGGTGTCATAGCAAAAGATCTTGATTTGCCCTATCAAAGCGGTAACCGGTTTGGTGTGGTCAAAGTGAAACGAATGCGCACCATTGATTGTGTGGTGGGTGGGTTTCGCTATCAGACAGGCAATACTTACGTAGGCTCACTTTTGCTCGGTCTCTATGACGAAAAAGGCGACCTCCATCGTGTCGGTTTCACATCTTCTTTATCCATTAAAGAAAAAAAAGCGTTGACGCCTCAACTGGAAAAATTGAAGGCGACTAAATCGTTTGACCAGAATATTCCCGGTAAGCCCAGTCGCTGGAGCAGTGAAAAGAATGTTGAATGGATACCACTCAAACCCGATCTAGTAATAGAAGTCAAATACGACCATTTCACTGGCGGCCGCTTTCGTCATGGTACTAAGCTGTTGCGCTGGCGCCCGGAGAAGGCAGCCGGACAGTGCACACTTGATCAGATTACTTAAGTTGATTTGTCGATATTTTTTTTCGTGCGCCAGTTATAGTCAGCTTGATAGACAGCTCGGCGCATGCGGGCCGGCCACTCAATGGGGCAGTGTTCAACAATTGAACGAGCAGGATTAAACGATAATGCTTCACCGTCAGACTCACGAATTGGACTGCCTGTCTGAGCGATGGTCAGATTTGCCAGGGGAATATGCTCACCGTGCCAGAGCTGTGTTGGATCAGAAGTTGACTCGCCGTGTTCTTGCAATTGCACGCAAAAAATAAATTGTGCCGGTGCTTTGGCCAGCTGTTTTTGCAGCGTGTGACGCAGATAATCATTGTCTAAATAGTTGACTGAGACCTCGGCGGCGCCTTTGGCTTTGTGTATCAAAGCATATTTGCAAGCTCGATTACCAAAGCGATGGGGCATTTGCGAATAATAATCGCTAGCGAGCACGCTGTTTACAGGTTTGCCCGTCGCCAAAAGTCCAACATATGGAATACCTGGCTTTTGCATCAGCAATTCTAAAATTTTGCCTTGAATGACCAGCAGCATTTGTTTGGCCGTTGAGACAAAAAATGTAGGAAAATTTGCCATGATGAAGTCTTGCTCGGTGGAATTTTCGTCTCCCGGTAAACCTTTTTCGCCACTCACGCCAAGAATTTTAAGACCCATGCCACGCACATTGGGTATCAGATCATGTGCTTTTTCACTCAGGCCACCGTTGGAAAAGCGCAGCACCGCATCAAATACTTTTGCTTCCTTGAAAATGCCAATTTGCAGATGTGCGGGTAAATCGAGCACCTCCAGCGATGCCTTAACTACTCCCAGTGATTTGCCGTGCAATGCCCTGCGGGCCACCGTGCCGGGCTGGTAAAATTTATCCTGGCGTTCGAGAATTGTTGCAATCATTTGATTGATTGTTTCGGCCTCGTCAGGTGGAGCAGGCGGTGTATTGTTGTCGAAATCGAGCATTTGATTTTCCTGCTTCATAGTATTTGCAGATCCGGCAAAATTTTTCGTAAAGAGTTTTGGTCTGCTTCATTGATTTCGTCGTCCAAACTCGTGCGCAGCCTTTTAAGCTTTTCAAACTTTTTCAAGGTCGATACTATTTTTTTGTCCACCAGGTGAGAGCTTTTAATGTCTAATTCTTGCAAATTCACAAGAGCCGTTAGCACCTCAAGATCTACAGATGTAATAGGACCGATTGTAAGCTTTTCAAGCTTTTTAAAACTTGACCTTTCCCCCTGGTCACGGACAGTAAAAAATGCAAATCCGCTTTTATGCTGCTGCAATGCTGTTTTCAAATTCGTCAGGGGAGACGTAATTT